>NZ_JAUANU010000016.1:0-133973 GCF_032190535.1 Cupriavidus sp. SZY C1 | reverse complement strand
GACTTCCGCGAGCCGCCGCTGACGCTGGAAGGCAGCGCCGACCACTGGAACCACCGTGTGGACGACGACTACTTCTCCCAGCCGGGCGCGCTGTTCCGCCTGATGTCGCCGGCGCAGCAGCAGGCGCTGTTCGACAACACGGCGCGCGCCATCAAGGGGGTGTCCAAGCCCATCCAGCAACGCCACATCGAGCACTGCACCAAGGCCGACCCGGCCTACGGCGCCGGCGTGGCGGCCGCGATCGAGAAGATCGAGGCCAGGTAATCACGTAGTTCAGGCAGTACGCCCTCTCCCGCCCTGCCCGGGAGAGGGCGAATCAGAAAGGAATCGGCAATGGACGAAAACCGGGCCCCCACCATGACCGCGGACGAAGAAGCCCGCATGATCGCCGCGCTTGGCCAGGTCTTCGATCTCGCGCGCAATGGCGACGCCGCGGCACTGGCCGCCTTGATCGAACGCGGCATGCCGCCAAACCTGCGCAACGAAAAAGGCGACACGCTGGTGATGCTGGCCGCCTACCACGGCCACGCCGACGCCCTGCGCACGCTGCTGCAGGCCGGCGCATCGCCGGACACGCGCAACGCCATGGGCCAGACGCCGATTGCCGGCGCGGCCTACAAGGGCTACCAGGCCATCATCGAAATCCTGCTGGAACACGGCGCGGACGTCGAAGGCGCATCGCCCGACGGCCGCACGGCGCTGATGACGGCCGCCATGTTCCAGCGCACCGACATCGTGGAACTGCTGAAAGCCCACGGCGCCGACCCCGAAGCCCGCGACGAGCGCGGCATGACGGCGGCCGACGCCGCGGCGTTCATGGCGGGGCGGCAGGGCGGGCGGTAGCTTGCAGCCTGAAGGGCCGGCGATGGTTGCAATCTGAATCGCTCTAAGCCGCTTGCCCTTTCCCCAGTCCCCAGCCGCTCTCCTTACCCCCGTCCCACGAACGGCATCTTCGTCGCCATCACCGTCATGAACTGGACGTTGGCGTCCAGCGGCAGGTTGGCCATATGCAGCACCGAGCTGGCGATATGGGCCACGTCCATCAGCGGTTCGGGGCGGATTTCGCCATTGGCCTGCGGCACGCCGCGCGCCATGCGGTTGGCCATGTCGGTGCCGGCGTTGCCGATGTCGATCTGGCCGCAGGCGATGTCGTGGGCGCGGCCATCGAGCGACAGGCTCTTGGTCAGGCCGGTGATGGCGTGCTTGGTGGCCGTGTAGGGCACGGTGTTCGGGCGCGGCGCGTGGGCCGAGATCGAGCCGTTGTTGATGATCCGGCCGCCGCGCGGGTCCTGCAACTTCATCAGCGCAAACGCGCCGCGCGCGCACAGGAAGGCGCCGGTCAGGTTGGTATCGACCACGGCCTTCCACTGTTCGACCGACAGTTCGTCGATGGGCACGGCCGGCGCGTTGATGCCGGCGTTGTTGAACAGCACGTCGAGCCGGCCGAAGTGCTCGCGCACGGTCGCGTACAGCGCATCGACCGATTCCGGACGGCTGACGTCGCATTGCACGGCCAGCGCGGTCTGTCCCGCGGCGCGGGCCTGCGCGGCCAGCGCTTCCAGCGTCTCGGCGGTCCGGCCCGCCAGCACGACCCGATAGCCGTCCGCCAGCATGGCCTGGGCCACGGCCTTGCCGATGCCCCGCGCCGCGCCGGTGACCAGCGCCACCTTGCTCTGTCCTGTCATCCCTTGTCTCCGTTGGTACTTGCTGTGGTCAACGGCAGTCATCGTACATCAGGGTCCGGCCGGCTGCCTTTCAGCCAGCTTGCAATGCCAGGCCCGGCAAGGCCCCGCCAAGGTGCGGTTCTAAAGATATAACAACAATGCATTTGGCCGCGCCGGGCCGGTTGTCGTACGATCCACCGCTGACGGGCGGGTGCTGGGAGGCGCCCGCCTTCCTTTTCAAGCGCCCTCGAAAACTACAAATGTCAGTCGATCTCGCCCTGTCGCCCGCTGGCGCACAGGCTGCCACCCAGGCGGCGCCCGCGCGCGCCGTCATCCGTTCCGCCGCCGACGTGGCGCGGCTCGTCAACGAAGGCGGTGCCGCCGTCAGCAATGCCCGGATCGTCGTGGCCATTGCGCTGGGCGGCATTTTCCTCGATGCCTATGACCTTGGCGCGCTCGCCTTCGGCCTCAAGGACGTTTCGAAGGAATTCGGCCTGACGCCGGCCGGTACCGGCATGGTGGCGTCGGCCATCACGTTCGGCGCCATCGTCGGCGCCTTCCTGGGTGGCTATTTCACCGACCGCATCGGCCGCTACCGCGTGTTCATGGCCGACATGCTCTGCTTCGTGATCGCCGCCATTGCCTGCGCGCTGGCCCCGAACGAGTACGTGCTGGCCGGCGCCCGGTTCGTGATGGGCCTGGGCGTCGGCATCGACCTGCCCGTGGCCATGGCGTTCCTGGCCGAATTCTCGAAGCTGAAGGGGCACGGCAACAAGGCCGCGCGCGTGGCGATGTGGTGCCCCACGTGGTACGCGGCCATCTGCGTGTCGTACCTGCTGGTGCTGGGCTGCTACGCGATCCTGCCCGAATCGCACAGCGGGCTGCTCTGGCGCATCATCCTGGGCTTTGGCGCGGTGCCGGCGCTGATCATCATCGCCGTGCGCAGCCGCTACATGAGCGAATCGCCGGTGTGGGCCGCCAACCAGGGCGACCTGGAAGGCGCGGCCAAGATCCTGCGCACGTCGTACGGCATCGACGCCGTGGTGGCGCCCGACGCGGTGGCCGAGCCGCCCAAGCGCCCGGCGTCGTGGCGCAACTACGGCCTGCTGCTCAAGGGGGTCTACGCGCGCCGCACCACGCTGGCCACGATCATGTCGATTGCGTCGTCGTTCGCCTACAACGCCGTGGCGTTCGGCCTGCCGGTCATCATCGCCAGCTTCCTGGCCCAGACCATGCTGACGACCATCCTGGTGTCGCTGGCGCTGAACCTGCTGTTCGCGTTCGTCGGCGGGCTGATTGGCGTGCATCTGGTACCCAAAACGGGCGCCTGGAAGCTGACCGTCACCGGCTACGCCTGCCAGCTTGCCGCGCTGGTGGGCCTGGCGCTGGTCGGCAAGCCCGACGGCGGCGCGCAGGTGGCCACCGCCATCGCCTTCCTGGCGCTGTTCCTGCTGGGCCAGGGCTTTGGCCCGGGCGCACATACCATGACCTACGCGTCGCTGAGCTACCCGACGTCGCTGCGCGGCGTGGGCGTCGGCTTCAACCAGACGCTGATGCGCGCCAGTTCCACGGCGTCGCTGTTCCTGTTCCCGGTGCTGGCCGCCGCGCTGTCGACCAAGGTGTTCTGGGTCATCGCGCTGGCCCCGCTGGCCGGCCTGCTGGCGCTGCTGGCAATCCGCTGGGAACCGGCAAACTACGACGTGGACGCCGAGGATTTCGGGCCCGAGAAGGCCTGACGCGCTCCCACCGCTCCCACCGCTCCCGCCACATGGGAGCGGGAAGCTGGCCGGCCGACGCGCCGGCCGCCGCTTCGCCAGCCCGCTCAGGGTTTTCCCTCTTTCCCCAACCCAGCCCCCCTCCCGGACGACGGCCACAAAAAAACCCGCCTCGATGGGCGGGTTGTCGATGACTGTCCGCGGCCATTGGCCGCCCAGGCAGGTCATGCCGGCGAGTGTCACGGATTTCGCCGGGGGAGTCAATCCCGCCCGCGCCGCGCCCCCCGGCGGCCGGGGGCGCGTGTTGCGGGCGCGCCGATTCCCGCAATCCGTTTGTCCATGCGGTGTTCAGGCGGACGCCAGGTCGTATTAGAATCGCCGCTGTCGCGTCAAACCGCCCCGCCAATGCCAGTGGTCATGTTCCGTGCCAAGGTTTGCCGCGGACTGGTGTCATCTCCCGGGGTCACGGCGCTTCAGATTCATAGAATTCCATCCGATATCCGTCCTGCGTCCACAGGACTTCGGGCATAACCGATACATGACCGCGCTTGCATTCGATGTAGCCCTGGCACCCGAGCCTGCCGACCGCCGGCTGGCCGGTGCCACCCCTGCCGGGGGCGAGGCCTGGGCGTTGCTGGAAGCTTCCGGCGCGCTGGCCATGCGGGTCGACGTCCAGGGCCGCATCCTCGAAGCCACCGAGACCACGGCCGACCTGCTGGTCTATCCGCTCGACTACCTGCTCCATACGTCCGTGCTGGACCTGATCGCGCTGGAATCGCGCGAGCGCGTGGCGCGCATGCTCCAGGGCTGCGCCCACGACCACGCCCCCCGGCGCGAGCGCGTGCGGGTGGCCGGCGGCAGCGGCGGCCCCGGCTGGATCGACCTGCGCGTGAGCCATCACCGTGGCGCCGGCGGCGGCGCCAGCCTGCTGCTGTTCGGCCACGACATTTCCGACTGGATCGAATCCGAGCGCCAGTTGACCGAGCGTGCCTTCCTGGATCCGCTGACCGGCGTGGGCAACCGCGCCTATATCCGCAAGCGGATCGAGGAATACACATCCGGCCCCCTGGCCAGCCAGCCGTTCGCGCTGGCGCTGATGGACCTGGACGGGTTCAAGAACATCAACGACTCGCTGGGCCACGAGTACGGCGACGCGCTGCTCAAGGAAGTGGGCGCCCGGCTGCAGGACACCGTGCGCAGCCACCACAGCGTGGCGCGGCTGGGCGGCGACGAGTTCGTGCTGCTGCTGGACGGGCTGGAAACCGAGGCCGACGCGCACCGCCTGCTGGAGCGCGTGATCCACGTCTGCCGCCAGCCGTTCCTGCTGGGCGGCTGCCACGTGCGGATCACCACCAGCATCGGGCTGTCGTTTTCCACCGGTGCCGCGCAATCCGAATCGCAATGGCTGCGCCGCGCGGACCTGGCGATGTACGAGGCCAAGGCGCTGGGCAAGAACCGCTACTGCATCTATTCGCCCGAGCTGGAACGCCGGCTGGACGAGCAGTTCCGCATCGAGCAGAGCATGTTCGAGGCGGTGCAGAGCGGCGAATTCCTGCTGCACTACCAGCCGATCGTCTGGCCCGGCACGGGCGAGATCTGCGCCGTCGAGGCGCTGATGCGCTGGGAACACGCCGGCGAGGACATCCGCCCGGACATCTTCATCCCGGTGGCCGAGAAGAACGGGCTGATCAAGCATCTGGGCTCGTGGGCGCTGCGCTGCGCCTGCGCGCAGCTGGCCGCGTGGGATGCCCAGGGCATCCACGTGGGCCATATGTCGGTCAACGTGTCGGCGGTGCAGTTCCTGCATCCCAACTTCTACGACAGCGTGCGCAGCGCCATCCAGGACGCCGGCATCGCCGCGGACCGCCTGGTGCTGGAAATCACCGAAAGCGTGCTGATGACCGACCCGAAGGCCGCCGAGCGGCTGCTGCTGTCGCTGCGCGCGCTAGGCATCCGCTTTGCCGTGGACGACTTCGGCACCGGCTATTCGAGCCTGTCGTACCTGCGGCGCTTCCCGCTGTCGGCGCTGAAGGTGGACCGCAGCTTCGTGGCCGACATGATCGATTCCCCGCACGCGCGCACCATCGTGTCCGCCGTGCTGTCGCTGGCCCGCGAGCTGGGGCTGGTGGCCATCGCCGAGGGCGTGGAAACCGACGCGCAGGGCGCGCTGCTGGCCGCGCAGGGCTGCGACCTCGTGCAGGGCTGGCGCTACGCGCGGGCGCTGAGTCCGGCGGACTTCGAGAACGCGGTGCTCGACGGCAGGCTCATCATGGGCGACGACGAAGTGTTCACGCAGCGGGTGGGCGCCTGATGTCCAAGTCCGAATTCTTCGAGACCTTGTGGGCCCGCATGGCCCAGCAAGGCGACTTTCCGACGCTGCAGTACTGCGTCGACAACATCTTCAAGACGCTCAACGCCGACCTGACCGTGGGCGAGATGGCCACGAGCGTGCTGTCCGATTTCAGCCTGTCGCAGAAGGTCATCCGGCTGGCCAATTCGGCGATGTACCGGTCCTTCGGCGGCGAGGTCACCACCGTGTCGCGCGCCATCCTGGTGCTGGGGGTGGAGGCGATCAGCCACCTAACGCTCGGCATCCAGTTGCTGGACTACTTCCACGGCGTGGCGCCCAAGCGGCCGCAGGCGCTCAAGGCGCTGCAGCGCGCGCTGGTGGCGGGCGAGATCACGCGCGCGCTGACCCAGGCGCGCGGCATCAACGAGGGCGAGGAGGCGGTGGTCTGCACGCTGATGCACCACATGAGCCGCCTGCTGCTGGTGTTCTACTTCCCCGAGGAATGGGAGCGCGTGGAGGCCATGTGCGCCGCGCACCCGATGACCGAGGACGAGGCGGCCAAGGAAGTGCTGGGCGTCTCGCTGGAAGAGATTGCCGAGGCCGCCGCGCGCAAGTGGCGGCTGCCGGGGCTGATCGCCCACGCGATGAAGCCGCGCACGCTGTCCAACGAGACCGTGCTGGAAACCCATGCCGACTGGCTGTCCGCCATCGCCCATGTGTCGGCCGAGGCCGCCGTGACGATGGTCCGCGAAGGCACCGAGGCGTCCGTGGAGGCGCTGCTGACCACCCATGCCAAGGTGCTGGGGCTCAATCCGAGCGATGTCAGCGTGGCGGTGCGGCAGGCCGAGGTGCTGAACACGTCGATCTCGGCCTCGGAAGCCGCCGCCCCGGCGGATGGCGCCGCGCCGCACGGCCCGGTGCCCGTCAACGTGCTGGAGCGCCTGCGCCAGGGGCTGGACGAAGTCCAGCGCGAGGGGGCCAACCTGACCGTCTCGCAGCTGGCGCCGATGGTGCTGGAAACCACCATGCGGGCGCTGGATTTCTCGCGCTGCTTCCTGATGATGCTGAACCCGACCACGCGCCGCTTTCACGCGCGGCTGGGCTTCGGGGACGGCATGCGCGAGGTACTGCCCGCGCTGTCGTTCGAGGAAGGCTTCGTGCCCGACGTATTCCACTTTGCCGGCCTGGCGGCCCGCCCGCTGCTGATCGAGGATACGTTCGACGCCGAAGTGGCCCACCGCATGCCGCGCTGGTATCGCGACGCGATTCCGAACGCCCGCACGGTGCTGCTGGCGCCGGTCAAGATCCGCAACCGCTGCATCGCCATGATCTACGGCGACTGGGGCGCCGCCCGCGCGCCGGTGATGATCGGCGAGGCCGAGCTGGAAGCGGTGGACGCGCTGACCAGCGAGATTGCCGCCGGCGTCATGCGCGCCGCCCCCGTCGGCCGCTAGCCCGCGCGGCTAGTGCCGGCCGGCCTTGCGCGCGGCCTTGTTGCGGTACATCGCCGCGTCCGCCTCGGCCAGCAGGTCGTGCACGTTGCCGTGCCGCTGGGGGTCGAAGGCGATGACCCCCGCGCTGAAGCGCAGCGCGTAGCCGGCCGGGTTGCGCGTGTTCCAGGCATCGACCTGCAGGTGCAGGCGCGCCAGCGCGTCCTGGCAGCCGGTGGCGTCGGTATTGGTCAGCAGCGCCGCAAATTCATCGCCGCCCAGGCGGCCCACCACATCGGATTCCCGGAACGCGGCGCGCAGCTCCGCGCCGAACGCCATCAGCGCGCGGTCGCCCTCGGCGTGGCCAAAGCGGTCGTTGATCGGCTTGAAGCCATCCATGTCGAAGAAGACCAGCGTCGCCGGGCGGTTCAGGCGGCGGCACAGCTCGATGGCGTGCTGGCCGAGCACGGCAAAGCCGCGCCGGTTGGACAGCGACGTCAGCTCGTCCATCGTCGCCAGATGCACGGCCGCCAGTTCCTGCTCGGCCATGCGCGCCAGGTCGTGCAGCAGCGCGCGGTCCTCGTCGTCGAACGACCGCGGCTTGCGGTCGATCAGGCAGAGTGTGCCCAGCTTGGCGCCGTTGGGCGCGGAAAGCGGCCGGCCGGCGTAGAAGCGGATATGGGGCTCGCCGGTGACCAGCGGGTTGTCATGGAAGCGGGCGTCCTGCGTGGCATCGGGAATCAGCAGGATGTCGTCGCCGCAGATGGCGTGGCCGCAGAACGACGTGCCGCGCGAGGTTTCGGTGACGTCCAGCCCCTGGCAGGACTTGAACCACTGCCGGTTGGCATCGATCAGGCTGACGACGGCGATGGGCACGCCAAACAGGCGTTTGGCCAGGCGGGTCAGGCGGTCGAACCGCTCCTCGGGCGGGGTGTCGAGCACGCTCAGCGAGCGGAGCGTGGCCAGGCGCGCGGCTTCGTTGGAAGGAATCGGGGGCAACTGCATGGGCGGATTGGCCGTTTTTTGTCCTCGTTGAATGACAACAATAACGGCAAATCCGGCCGATGGTGCACCATGTACGGTTTGTTTCACTTTCCGCCGGACCTGCCGCGCGGCGGGCTCAGGGGGCCATGTCCGTGGCGGTGACCGCCGGAAAATCGGCCAGCGGCACGAACTGGCCGGTCTTGCCGTCCAGCGCGTCGATGGCGCCGGTGCCGATGTCGTAGAACCAGCCGTGCAGCTCGATCTGGCGCGCGGCCAGCGCCTGGGCCACGCACGGGTGGGTGCGCAGGTGGGCAAGCTGCTCGATCACGTTCTGGCGGACCATGTCGTCCACGCGCTCGCGGTCCGACGCATGCGGCCGCGCCAGGCTCACGCGCCGGGCGCCGGCGGCATGTTCCAGCCACTGCGCCACCGACGGCATGTGGTCCAGGCACTGGCACATGGCCACCGCCGTCATCGCGCCGCAGTTGGAGTGGCCGCAGATCACGATGTCGCGCACCTTGAGCCCGGCCACCGCATATTCGACGCTGGCCGACACGCCGCCGGGCTGCACCGCGTAGGCCGGCACGATGTTGCCGGCGTTGCGGATCACGAACAGCTTGCCGGGCTCGCTCTGCGTCAACAGCGCCGGCTCCACGCGGCTGTCCGAGCACGCGATGAACAGCGTGGTGGGGCTTTGCTGCGTGGCCAGTTCCTGGAACAGCGCGGACCGCTTGGGGAATTCCTCGCGCTGGAACTTCAGAATGCCCTGGATCAGGTCTTTCACGGTATCTCCCAATTCGAACCGTGAGCATGTCGAAGCCCGCGCCAATAGTCAAAGGGGCCGCCGGGCGCTCCAATGCAAAGGCGCGCGCCGCATTGCTGCGGCACGCGCCTGGCCGGGGTCCGAAGGGTGGCCGGTTCAGTCGTTGTCGGGCGTGCCCAGCGCGCGGTTGATCCGCAGCGCGATCAGCGTGGCCACCACGCCGGAGAGCAAATACAGGCTCACCGCGGCCAGCCCGAACAGCGACGACAGCCCCAGCGCCACCAGCGGCGCGAACGCGGCGCCGAACAGCCAGCCGAAGTCCGTGGTCAGCGCGGCGCCCGTGTAGCGGAACTTGGTGTCGAAGTTCGACGTCACCACGCCGGCCGCCTGCCCGTAGGACAGGCCGAGCAGCCCGAATCCCACCAGGATGAAGATGTCCTGCCCGGTCGCCCCGCCATCGAGCAGCCACGGCGCGGCCAGGCTGAACAGGCCGATCAGCACCGCCATCGTCGCCAGCGTGGTGCGGCGGCCGATACGGTCGGCCAGCCAGCCGGAGATCAGCGTGCCGATGAACGCGATGCCGGCGCCGACGATCTGCACGGCCAGCACGTCGCTGATCGCCTGCGTCTTGTGCAGGCTCACCCACGACAGCGGAAACACGGTCACGAGGTGGAACAGCGCATAGCTGGCCAGCGACGCAAACGCGCCCAGGAAGATGTTGAAGCCCTGCGCGTTCACCATCTGCAGCGTGCTGATCGGCTCCAGTTCGTCCTCTTCCAGCAGCCGCGTGTATTCGTGCGTCACCACCAGCCGCAGCCGCGCGAACAGCGCCACCACGTTGATCGCGAACGCCACGAAGAAGGGATAGCGCCAGCCCCAGTCGATGAACTCGGCCGGCGTCAGGCTCACGCTCAGGAACAGGAACAGCGCGCCGGCGACGATGAAGCCGGTCGGGGCGCCAAGCTGGCCCACCATCGCGTACCAGCCGCGCTTGTTCTCCGGCGCGTTCAGGGCCAGCAGCGACGGCAGCCCGTCCCACGACCCGCCGAACGCAATGCCCTGCAGGAAGCGGAACAGCGACAGCAGGTAGATGGCCGCGCTGCCGATGGAGGCGTAGGACGGCAGGAACGCGATGCCCACCGTGGCCGTGCCCAGCAGGAACAGCGACGCCGTGAGCTTGGTGCCGCGCCCCCAGCGGCGCTGCACGCGCATGAACAGGGCCGTTCCAAACGGGCGTCCGATAAACGCGAACGAGAAGATCGCGAAGCTGAATAGCAATCCCGCCAATTCGCTTGCGAACGGAAAGTAGACCGACGGAAAGACCAGCACCGAGGCGATGCCGTAGACGAAGAAATCGAAGTACTCGGAAGCGCGGCCAATCACCACGCCAGTGGCGATTTCGGCAGGTGCCACCTCATGGTGGCCGGGCGCCGGAGGTGCAGTCGGCGACGCGCGATGCTGGTGAGTCAGACTTGCCATCTGAAAGTCTCCATCGAGTGCGGAAGGAATGTCGTACTGCACTTAAAGTCCCGCAGTCACAAGAATAGCGCCTAAACTGCCATTGGAAATCAGAAGATTGCTACGGCAGTCCGAGATCGACGTGAATCAAACGCCACTTCCAAGACCATGCCACGCTCCGAAGCTGTAGTGCCGAAGTTAAGTGTGACGGGAAAATTACTTGCGAGAAGTGCCGCAATCGCCCTACTGCTGGCGCTTGCGGGATGCAGCAACGCGGTCCTGCTGTCGCCCCAGGGCGACATGGCCGTCCGGCAGCGCGACCTGATCATCATCGCCACCTGCCTGATGCTGCTGATCATCGTGCCGGTCATATGCCTCACGCTGCTCTTTGCGTGGCGTTATCGCGAGAAGGGCGACGCGCCGTACAACCCCGAGTGGGACCACTCCACGGTGCTGGAACTGGCCATCTGGGCCGCCCCGCTGCTGATCATCATCGCGCTGGGCGCGGTCACCTGGGTCAGCACCCACCAGCTCGACCCCTACCGCCCGCTGACCCGCATCGACGAAGGACGCCCCGTGCCGGCCGACGTCAAGCCGCTGACCGTGGAAGTGGTGGCGATGGACTGGAAATGGCTGTTCCTCTACCCCGAACAGGGGATCGCAACCGTCAACGAACTGGCCGCGCCGGTGGATCGCCCGATTGCCTTCAAGATCACCGCCACCTCGGTCATGAACACGTTCTTCGTGCCGTCGCTGGCCGGCATGGTCTACGCGATGCCCGGCATGGAGACCAAGCTCCACGCCGTGATCAACAAGGCCGGCGTCTACGAGGGGCTGTCCGCCAACTACAGCGGGGCCGGCTTCTCGCACATGACGTTCAAGTTCCACGGCCTGGCCGACGCCGATTTCGACCGCTGGGTGGCGCAGGCCAAGGCGTCTGGCACGCAGTTGTCGAAGGACGCCTACCTGAAGCTGGCCCAGCCCAGCGAGCGCGAGCCCGTGCAGCGCTACGCCAGCGTGGCGCCCGACCTTTATCACCTGATCCTGAACCGCTGTGTAGACGGCGGCGCCTGCCTGGCGGACACCATGGCCCAGAACCGGAATCCCGGCCGGCTGAGGTTCGATCCGTCATCGGCCATCTGCACCGCGAGCAACACCCCGGCCGCCGCGCCGGCGTTCGCGCCAGATACCGCGTCGTCCGGCGAGGGCAACCGGCTGTTGCGCTGATGCGCGGCGCCCGCATTGCCGCCCCCGCCCGTACTGCCGGCAGGACAACCCCGTTTCAACATTTGCCGTCTCCATCGGCCCTCGCGGGCCGGTACCGGCCCAGGTGACAACCATGCCCGAGCGTTCCGAACTCGCCAATACGATCTTTGGCCGCCTGACCTGGGAGGCCATCCCGCTGCACGAGCCGATCCTGATCGGCACCTTCGCCGTCGTGGTGCTGGGCGGCCTGGCCCTGGTGGCGCTGCTGACCTACTACCGCGTCTGGGGGTACCTGTGGCGCGAGTGGTTCACCAGCATCGACCACAAAAAGATCGGCATCATGTACATGGTGCTGGGCATCGTCATGCTGCTGCGCGGCTTTGCCGACGCGATCATGATGCGGATCCAGCAGGCCATCGCCTTTGGCGACAACCTGGGCTACCTGCCGCCGCACCACTACGACCAGATCTTCACGGCGCACGGCGTGATCATGATCTTCTTCGTGGCGATGCCGCTGGTCACGGGGCTGATGAACTTCGTGGTGCCGCTGCAAATTGGCGCGCGCGACGTGGCGTTCCCGTTCCTCAACAACTTCAGCTTCTGGATGACCACGGGCGGCGCCATCCTGGTGATGATGTCGCTGTTCGTCGGTGAATTCGCGCGCACGGGCTGGCTGGCCTATCCACCGCTGTCGGGCATCCTGCACAGTCCGGACGTGGGCGTCGACTACTACATATGGGCGTTGCAGGTGGCGGGCGTGGGGACGTTGTTATCGGGGATCAACCTGCTGGTGACGATCGTCAAGATGCGCGCGCCGGGCATGACGCTGATGCGCATGCCGATCTTCACGTGGACGTCGCTGTGCACCAACGTGCTGATCATCGCCGCGTTCCCGGTGCTGACGGCCGCGCTGGCGCTGCTGTCGCTGGACCGCTACGTCGGCACCAACTTCTTCACGGCCGACCAGGGCGGCAGCGCCATGCTGTACGTGAACCTGATCTGGATCTGGGGCCACCCCGAGGTCTACATCCTGGTGCTGCCCGTGTTCGGCATCTTCTCGGAGGTCACCGCCACGTTCTGCCGCAAGCGCCTGTTCGGCTACGCGTCGATGGTCTACGCCACGGTGGTGATTACCGTGCTGTCGTACCTGGTGTGGCTGCACCACTTCTTCACCATGGGGTCCGGCGCCAGCGTGAACTCGTTCTTCGGGATCACGACGATGATCATCTCGATCCCGACCGGGGCCAAGATCTTCAACTGGCTGTTCACGATGTACCACGGCAAGATCAAGTTCGAGGCGCCGATGCTGTGGACGGTGGGCTTCATGGTCACCTTCGTGATCGGCGGCATGACCGGGGTGCTGCTGGCGGTGCCGCCGGCGGACTTCGTGCTGCACAACAGCCTGTTCCTGATCGCCCACTTCCACAACGTGATCATCGGCGGCGTGCTGTTCGGGCTCATGGCCGGCATCTACTACTGGTTCCCCAAGGCGTTCGGCTACCGGCTGGTGGCATCGTGGGGCAAGGCGTCGTTCTGGTTCTGGCTGGTCGGCTTCTACTTCGCGTTCATGCCGCTGTACTGGCTGGGCATGCTCGGCGTCACGCGGCGCGTGAACCATTTCGACGACCCGACGCTGCAGCCCTGGTTCGTCACCGCCGCGTTCGGCGCGTTCCTGATCGCGTGCGGCATTGCCTGCTTCATCATCCAGCTGGTGGTCAGCTTCCGGCGCCGCGAGGAACTGCGCGACACCACGGGCGACCCCTGGAACGGCCGCACGCTGGAATGGTCCACGTCGTCGCCGCCGCCGCAGTACAACTTCGCGTTCACGCCGGTGGTGCACGACACCGACGCCTGGTGGCAGATGAAGCAGCACGGCTATGTGCGGCCGCTGGAGGGCTTCATCCCGATCCACATGCCCAAGAACACGGCGGCCGGCATCGTGCTGGCAGGCCTGTCCACGCTGATGGGCTTCGCGCTGATCTGGCACATCTGGTGGCTGGTGATCGCGTCGTTCGCGGCCACGGTCATCGCGGCAATCATCCATACCTTCAACTACAAGCGCGACTACTACATCCCGACCGAGGACGTGGTCCGGACGGAGGCGGCGCGCACCCAACTGATGGCAGGCCATGGCTGATACCACCCTCCCCCTCCATGTGAACGACACCGCCGCGGCAGACGACGTGCCGCCCGGCGGCTACCAGTTCTACCTGACCGAGGAGCATCACCCCCAGAACGGCACGCTGCTGGGGTTCTGGCTCTACCTGATGAGCGACTGCCTGATCTTCGCGTGCCTGTTCGCCGCCTACGGCGTGCTGGGCCGCGAGTACGCGGGCGGCCCCACCGGCGCGGAGCTGTTCGAGCTACCGCTGGTGGCACTGAACACGTCGTTCCTGTTGCTGTCGTCGATCACGTACGGCTTTGCGATGCTCCAGCTCCAGCAGAACCGCGTGGCCGGCACGCAGATCTGGCTGGCCATCACCGGCGTGTTCGGCGCGGCCTTCCTGGCCGTGGAGCTTTATGAATTCGCGCACCTGATCCACGAGGGCGCCGGCCCCACGCGCAGCGCGTTCCTGACATCGTTCTTCGCGCTGGTCGGCACGCACGGGCTGCACGTGACGTTTGGCATGGTGTGGCTGATCGTGCTGATGGTGCAGGTGGGCCGGCACGGCCTGATCACGGCCAACAAGCGGCGGCTGATGTGCCTGTCGATGTTCTGGCACTTTCTGGACGTCGTCTGGATCGGCGTCTTTACGTTCGTCTACCTGATGGGGACCCTGCCATGAGCGCACAAGACCATGCCCTGGACGGGCACGGCCACGACGGCCACGGCCATCATGACGAGGACATCGGGCCGCACGCCACGCTGGGCGGCTACCTGACCGGCTTCGTGCTGTCGGTGTTTCTGACAGCCATACCGTTCTGGCTCGTGATGGGCGAGGTGTTCGAGAAGTCGTCGACCACGGCGATCGTGATCCTGCTGATCGGCGCGGTGCAGATCGTCGTCCATATGATCTTCTTCCTGCATATGAACGCGAAGTCGGAAGGCGGCTGGAACATGCTGTCGCTGATGTTCACGCTCACGCTGGTGGTCATCACCCTCACGGGGTCGCTCTGGGTGATGTTCCACCTGAACAGCAACATGATGCCGTCGATGCAGCACAAGGCACCGGCCGGCGAGACGGGCGGCAAGATCGTGCCGCCCAAGACCCAGTAGCAGCGGCGCTCAGGCGGCCAGGCGGAACGTCGCCACGGCCTCCTTGAGCCGCTGGGCCTGCTCTTCCAGCGAGCCCGCGGCCGCCGCGGCCTGTTCCACCAGCGCGGCGTTCTGCTGCGTCACGGTGTCCATCTGCGTCACCGCCTGGTTCACCTGCTCGATGCCGGCGCTCTGCTCGGCCGACGCCGCGCTGATCTCGCCCATGATGTCGGTCACGCGCTTCACCGCGCTGACGATCTCCTCCATGGTCTGGCCGGCCTGCGCCACGAGTTGCGAGCCGCGCTCGACGCGGTCCGCCGAATCCCCGATCAGCGACTTGATTTCCTTGGCCGCCGTGGCGCTGCGCTGCGCCAGGCTGCGCACCTCGCCCGCCACCACCGCGAAGCCGCGGCCTTGCTCGCCGGCCCGGGCCGCTTCCACCGCCGCGTTCAGCGCCAGGATGTTGGTCTGGAACGCGATGCCCTCGATCACCGAGATGATGTCGACGACCTTGCGCGACGACGTGTTGATCTCGTCCATCGTGTTGACGACCTGCCCCACCACCTCGCCGCCCTGGGTGGCCACCTCGGACGCGTTCACGGCCAGCGCGCTGGCCTGCTTGGCGCTGTCGGCGTTCTGGCGGACGATGCTGGTCAGTTCCTCCATGCTCGACGCCGTTTCCTGCAGCGACGACGCCTGTTCCTCGGTGCGCTGCGACAGGTCGGTATTGCCGGCCGCGATCTGGCTGGTGCCCGTGGCGATGGCCTCGGTGCCGTTGCGCACCTCGCGCACGATGCCCAGGATGTTGTCGTTCATCTCGCGCAGCGCTTCCAGCAACTGGCCGGTCTCGTCGGTGCTGTCCACCTCGATGCGGCTGCTCAGGTCGCCGGCGGCCACGGTGCGGGCAAAGCCCACGGCGCGGTGCAGCGGGCGCGTGATGCCGATGGTCAGCCACCACGCAAACGCCACGCCGATGGCCAGCGCGATCACGCCCAGGGCGATCAGGCCGTTGCGCGCGCTTTCGTAGATGCCGTTGATCTCCAGCGCGGTGGCGTCGATGGCCGCGCGCTGGATGTCCAGCAGCTTCTGGATTTCGCCCAGGTAGGCGTCGCCGGCGGGCACGAACTCGGTATCCAGCACCTTGTTGGCCTCGTCGGTCAGGCCCTCGGCCTTGAGCTTGGTGATCTTGTCGCGCGATTCGTTGTACGGATTGCGCACCACCAGGATGCGCTGGAACGCGGCCTTCTCGGCGTCGGACGTCAGCATCGGCTGCATCTTGTCGCGCAGCGCCGCGATGGCGTCAGTCGAATACTTCGTCTCCTTGGCAAAGAAGGCGCCCAGCGTGGGGTCGCTGCTGCGGGCCACGGCCGTGGTACGGCGCACGCTGGCATACATCAGCCGGTACCAGTCGCTGACCACGCGTTCCTTGGCCAGCGGCTCCTGCATCATCGCGTGCGTGCGGCCCGCAACCTCCTGCAGGCGCAGCACGCCCACGACGGTCATGAGCAGCGACAACACCAGCACCACGCCAAAGCCAATGCCAAGGCGCACACCAATACCAAGATTCTTCATGTCTTCTACCTGATCGATTGGGTTCGTGGCCGCCGGAAGACCGCGCGCTGCGCGTCCGGCCGCTCCGCCTGCGTCCCCGCACATCTCCATGTACGCAAGAACAGACATTGGAAGACCTAACGGACGAGCGGAGCGGAACTTGAGCGAAAACTCAGGGAAAACGCGAATTGCGGCGGCAACGCCGCGCTGAAAGCCGATTGTAAAGTTGGCGCCTAGCGCGACGCCTGGCCGGCCCGCGTGGGGCTGAACCAGTACGGCAGCAGCGACAGCGCCACCACGGCCACGGCAGACAGGAAGATCGCCGAATAGGTATGGGCGACGGGCCAGTCGCGCAGGTGCCCGGCGTTGGCGATCAGCCCGAAGCCCCACGACGTCAGCGCCGAGCCCAGGAACACGAACGTGTTCAGCAGCCCCAGGCCGCGCCCGCGCTTGGCCGGTGGAATCAGCGCGCGGCCCTGCGCCATGACCAGCGGATGCAGCATGCCGATGGTCGACAGCAGCGCCATCATGCCCACGCCCTGCACCACGCCGGCATCGGGCCACGCCGCCAGCACGATGCCGCCCGCCATCGACAGGCCGGCCCAGCCGCCGATGGTCGCCTTGATCGTGCTGCGCCGGACCAGCACCGGCAGCAGGAACGCCGTGGCAAAGCCGGCCAGGCTCAGCAGCGTCAGCGCCACGCCGCGCGGGCCCGCCTGCAGGCCGAACACGTCGGCCAGGTACGGCCCGCTCCACGCGTTGCGAAAGCCCGTGCCGGCGGCCATCGCCACGCACAGCGGAATCAGCGTCCAGAGCGGCCACATGCCTAGCAGCCGCGCGCTCTCGGCCAGCATCGCGCCCATCGGCGCCTGGCGCGCCTGGGCATGGCCGCCGTCGCGCACATGGCGCCACACGCCCCAGCACGCGCCCACCATGCACAGCGCCGAGATCGCCAGCGCGGGCCGCCAGCCGAAATGCTGCGAGAACCAGCCCAGCGGCGCCGTGGCGCAGAGCGCGCCGATCATGCCCATGGCGTTTGACCGGCTCACCACGCGCATGTACTGGCGCTCGGACAATTGCTCCGAAGCGTAGTGCAGCAGCCCCATGAAGACCGGCGCGCAGGCCAGCCCGAGCCCCATCTGCGCCACCATCGCCAGCGCCCCGCTGGGGGCCAGCACGAAGCCGATGGCCGATGCGGCGCCCACGCCGAGCAGCCACGCCGTGGGCCGGCCCACGCCGTAGCGGTCGAACGCGATGCCCACTGGGATCTGCGCCACCGCGAACGCCAGGAAGAAGCACGACGACAGCGCGCCAAACCCGGCCGGCGACAGCCCGAAATCGTGCTGCAGCTCGGGCGCGATCACGGCCAGGCAGCTCCGGTAGAACTGGCTCAGGATAAAGGCGAACGTCAGCAGCGCAATGCCGCGCGCGGCCGTGCTGTCGTCAATGGCGGGGGAAGGATGGGGGCGCCGGTCTGCTGCCGGTTCTGCTGCCGGGGTATTCATCGATGCGCGTCGTGGAGGGCTTGCCGCCCGTGTTTCGCGTCGATTCTACGCGGGCCGCGCGCCCGTGCCGTGCCTGCGCGCGCGTGGCGGCAATTAAACCGGTCGATCACCGCGCAGCGGGCGCCGGGTTCCGCCTGGCGAAACCCAGGGCTAGCGGTCGGTCGGGTCCGCCCGGCCCAGCTTGCAGCCCCGGTCCAGGAAGTCGCTCGCATGGCCGTTGCTGCCGCGCGCCTTGTCCACGGGCTCGTCGACCACGACAAACCCGGCCGGCCCGGCCGCGGGATTCACATAGGCTACGAACACGCCCCGGTCGGCAATGGTGCCGTCGGCGGCCTTGCCCAGCACGTCCTGCCGCACCAGCGAGAACGGGTTGACCGGCAGCGCCGCCGGCTCGGCCGGCACCAGCATCGCGCGCACCGGCTTGCCGTTGAAGCTCAGGTCCTGCCACTGCGTGCCGATATTGCCGTTGAGCAGGAATTCGCGCGCGCGGTCGCTGATGCAGTCCAGGTGGATATGGAGCTGGTCCTGGCTGCGCGACGTGCGCGCGTTGATCGCCAGCCCCAGCAGCGTGTCCGGCAGCGGACGCCCCACCGCCTTGCCGACGATGTCGCGCGCCTGCCAGCCGAACGACCACGCGTTGCGCGGGCCGTCCTGCCAGACGCGCGGGTCATCCACGCCGGCCATTGCGTGGTCGGGAATCACCAGGTAGTGCGACGCGCCGATCATGTCCTTGTAGAGCACAAAGCCCTGCGCGCGGTCCACGATCACGCAGTCGGCATGGGCCGGGCTGGGCGGCACCAGGCAGCGCTGCTGCACGTTCTTCCACAGCGAATCGCGCGAAAAGCCGCCGACCAGGCGTTCGAGCAGGCCGGCATCGGCAAAGGCGGGCCCCGACGCGGCAAGCGCGAGGCCGTACAGCAGCCATCGTTTCATGGAAGCAGGCGGGTGGGGTAGCTCAGCGGGCGGTGCGTCCGCCGTAGTACGTGCCGTTGCGGGGATTCGACACCATGTAGTGGTGGTTGCGGGCCCAGCGCTGGGCCGCCAGAAAGGCGTCGGGTTCACGCTGACTCCATGCACTGACCATCAGCGGCGAAGCATCTTCCTCGGTATTGAGGTAGACCGCCGCACGATGCAGTGGGCCCCGGTCAAGGGATCCGGGAATCGTCGTGGTTCGAATCGTCACGCGCATCAGATCATGTCTTGAAGCCCAGATGCTACAGATTATGCATATCCCGGGATGACATGGGAATGACCGCGCGCGGCCCGGGGTGCGTATGTGGACAGTTCCTTGCCTATGCTGGTCAGACGGCCGCGCCGGCCCGGGCTTTCCGGGCGGATGCGGGTGTTCCCTATCGTGGCGCGCACGCCACGAAAACCCTGGTTGAGGAGGCAAGACGATGACGCAATCGTCCACATTGACCCCGGCCCGTGCCCTGGCCGACACCAACCGCGTGCATTTTCCGAACGAGAGCGATGCGTACCGGCAGGCGCGCAACGCGCTGCTGGCCGAGGAAATCGAGCTGCGCCGCCACATCGAGCGCGTGGCCGCCATGCGCCGCGCGCTGCCGCCCGGTGGAGAAGTGACGAAGACCTATCGTTTCACGGGCGAGAACGGCCCCGTCACGCTGGCGGACCTGTTCGGCGACAAGGACACGCTGGTGGTCTACAGCTATATGTTCGGGCCGCAGCGCGAGAAACCGTGCCCGATGTGCACGTCGCTGATGGCGTCGTGGGAAGGCAAGGTGCCCGACATCGAGCAGCGCGTGGCGCTGGCGATGGTGGCGCGCTCGCCCATCGACCGCCTGAAGGCCGCCAAGGCCGCGCGTGGCTGGACGCAACTGAAGGTCTACGCCGACACCGACGGCGATTTCACGCGCGACTACGTCAGCGCCGAGGACGCCGACATGCCGGCCTACACGGTCTTCACCCGGCGCGACGGCAAGCTGCGGCATTTCTACAGCGTGGAAATGAGCGGCGAGATGGCCGACCCCGGCGAGGACCCCCGCAGCGCGCCCGACCCCGACCCGCTCTGGACCCTGCTGGACACGACACCCGAGGGCCGCGGCAACTGGTACCCGAAGCTGGAGTACGGGCGGGGGTAGGTGGGGGATGGCTGACCGATAACCTGGGTGGCTTCCCTCTCCCGCCATGCGGGAGCGGCCGGGGGTGAGGGCAAGCGGTTCAAACTACGGCAATCGTCCTTGATCTGCCGGCCCTCACCCCCAGCCCCAACGGCGGTGCAGGATGACGCAATAGGTACAATGCCGCGTCCCATCCGTCTGCCATCTGCGTCATGCCAAACCCCAACCGGGCCTTCCTGCTCGGCCCGTTGCTGAAGGGCGTTTCCCGTTCGTTCTACCTGACCCTGCGCATCCTGCCCGCCGGCATGCGCGACCCCGTGGGGCTGGCCTATCTGCTGGCGCGCGCGGCGGACACCATCGCCGATACGTCGCTGATCCCGCCCGCGCAGCGGCTGGACCTGCTGCTGGCCCTGCGCGCGCGCATCCATGGCGATGACGAGGGCGGCGCGCTGGCGCAGCGCCTTGCCGTAGAAGTTGCCGGCCAGCAGACCGATTCGAACGAGAAGCTGCTGCTGGAATCTGTCGGTCCCGCGCTGGCGGTGCTGGCGCAGCTTTCCGCGGCCGATCGCGCCGCCGTGCAGGGCATCGTCACCACGCTGACCGAAGGCATGGAGTTCGACCTGCGCACCTTCCCCGACGAGCGCTCGGGCCAGGTGGCCGCGCTCGGCACACTGGCCGAACTGGATCGCTACACCTACCTCGTGGCTGGCTGCGTCGGCGAGTTCTGGACGACAATGACCGACGCCCACCTGCCCGGCACGTTCCGCGCGCCGGTCGGCACGATGCTGGCGCGCGGCGTGCGCTTCGGCAAGGCACTGCAACTGGTGAACGTGCTGCGCGACTGCGGCAAGGACCTGCGCATCGGCCGCTGCTACCTGCCCACGGACATGCTGGCCCGGCATGGCCTGACCGTGCAGGATCTGCTCGATCCGCAAAGCTCGGCCCAGGCCCGGCCGGTGCTGCACGCGCTGGTGCGGGTTGCGCTCGATCATTTCCGCGACGCCATGGCGTACACGTTCGCGCTGCCGCGCACGGCCGTGCGCCTGCGGCTGGCCTGCCTGTGGCCGATCCTGATCGGGCTGGAGACGCTGGCGCTGCTGGTGGAAAACGATGCATGGCTCGATCCGGCGCGCATCAGCAAGGTGGATCGCCGGCACGTCTATCGCGTGCTCTGGCGCAGCACGGCGCTGGTCATGTCCGATTCTGCCCTGCGCAACTGGATGGACGGCATCGTCGCGCGCATCGACACAAGGTTGCGCTAAGGCATTTGCGTGGGGCATTTCCCGCCTTTGCGGGCCCGCTGTTTTCTCTTATGATGCCGCCCACCATGCCGGCCGGCGGAGAGGAGACCGCGGGCCGGTAAACCCCGCCCGGCCTCACAAGGGCCGGACGCATGTCTCATATGTCCACTCAATCGCATACAACAGAAGGCGCGCACGCGCCCGGGCTGCGCCGCACGCTGCGCGCACGCCATCTCACCATGATCGCCATCGGCGGCTCCATCGGTACCGGCCTGTTCGTGGCCTCGGGCGCCACCATCGCCCAGGCCGGCCCGGGCGGCGCGCTGGCCGCCTACATCCTGATCGGTGCGATGGTGTACTTCCTGATGACGAGCCTGGGCGAACTGGCGGCCTACATGCCGGTCTCCGGCTCGTTCGCCACGTACGGCGCGCGCTACGTGGACGAAGGCTTTGGCTTCGCGCTGGGCTGGAACTACTGGTACAACTGGGCGGTGACCATCGCCGTGGAACTGGCCGCCGCGCAGCTTGTGATGCAGTACTGGTTCCCGGACACGCCCGGCATGCTCTGGAGCGCGTTGTTCCTGGGCCTGATGTTCGCGCTCAACGCCATCTCGGTGCGCGGCTTCGGCGAGGCCGAGTACTGGTGCGCGCTGATCAAGGTCGTCACGGTCATCGCGTTCATCGGCATCGGCACGCTGATGATCTTCGGCATCATGCGCGGCGACTTTGCGCACGTGAACGGCCTGGCCAACCTGACCACCGGCGACGCCCCGTTCGTGGGCGGCCTGCCCGCGCTGATCGGCGTGGCGATGATCGCGGGCTTCTCGTTCCAGGGCACCGAGCTGATCGGCGTGGCCGCCGGGGAATCGGCGGACCCGGCCAAGAACATCCCGCGCGCGGTGCGGCAGGTGTTCTGGCGCATCCTGCTGTTCTACGTGCTGGCCATCCTGATCATCGGCATCCTGATCCCGTACACCGATCCGAGCCTGCTCAAGACCGATGTGGAAACCGTGGGCGTCAGCCCGTTCACGCTGGTGTTCCGGCACGCGGGCCTGGCCTTTGCGGCCGGCGTGATGAATGCGGTGATCCTGACCGCCGTGCTGTCGGCGGGCAACTCGGGCATGTATGCGTCCACGCGCATGCTCTACAACCTGGCCACCGAGGGCCGCGCGCCGCGCATCTTCGCCCGGCTCACGCGCAATGGCGTGCCGCTGATGGCGCTGCTGGCCACCACGGCCGTGGGCGCGCTGTGCTTCCTGACGTCGCTGTTCGAAAGCAAGTCGGTGTACCTGTGGCTGCTGAACCTGTCGGGCATGACCGGCTTCATCGCGTGGCTCGGCATCGCCGTGAGCCACTACCGCTTTCGCAAGGGCTTCGTGGCCCAGGGCCTGGACCTGAACCGGCTGCCGTACCGCTCGCCGTTCTTCCCGTACGGGCCAATCTTCGCGTTCGCGCTCTGCATGATCGTGACGCTGGGCCAGAACTACCAGGCGTTCACGTCGGGCAACATCGACTGGGTGGCCGTGGCCGCCACGTACGTCGGCATTCCGATCTTCCTGGCGATCTGGATGGGCTATCGCATCGCGCGCAAGTCGCGCTTCGTGCGGTATGCCGAGATGGAATTCCCCGCGCTGCCCCCGGCCAGCGCCGACGCCTCCGGGCGCGGCCTGGCCCCGGCAGCCGGTGAATAGCAGCAAAAGCGGCGCGCCATTCCCGGGCGCGCCCTGGCAACACCCATAACAAGCACAACAAGCACAACGACAAGGAGTCATCCGTGAAGAAGTCCATTCGCACGCGCCTGCTGGCGCTGGCCGCCATGGCGGCGGTGCAGGCCCACGCGGCACCCACGCTGGTGGAGTCCGTCCAGGGCTACACGCTGCAGAACGACAAGATCGCCAGCTTCAGCGGCCTGGTGTTCGACCAGGGCAAGGTGCTGGCCACCGGCGACGCCGCCGCGCTGCGCGCCAAGTATCCCGATGCCCGGCGCATCGACGGCCAGGGCAAGACGCTGCTGCCGGGCCTGATCGACGCCCACGGCCACGTGTTCCGCCTCGGCTTCAAGACCACGGAGATTTCGCTCTCGGGCACCCGTGACCTGCAGGAGGCGCAGGGCATTATCCGCGCCTACGGCCAGAAGAACCCGCAGCGCCAGTGGCTGCTGGGCTATGGCTGGAACCAGGTGAACTGGAAGCTGGGCCGCTTTCCCACCGCCGCCGAGCTGGACGCCGCCGTGTCCGACCGTCCGGCCCGCCTGGTGCGCGTGGACGGCCACGCCGCGTGGCTGAACACCAAGGCGCTGCAGGCGGCCGGCATCACGCGCGATACCAAGGACCCGGCCGGCGGCCGCATCGAGCGCGACGCCAACGGCAACCCGACCGGCGTGCTGGTGGACAAGGCGATGGCGCTGGTCAACGACGTCATCCCGCCGTACACCGACGACGACCGCCGCGCCGCGCTGGCCGCCGCGCTGGCGCACATGAACGCGCTTGGCCTGACCGCCGTGGGCGACGCCGGCGTGACCGTGACCGACGACCGCATCTACCGCGAGTTCGCCGACCAGGGCAAGCTGACCACGCGCATCTACGCGATGATCCGCGACACCGGCGACGACTTCAAGGCGCTGTCCGCCAAGGGCCCGGTCATCGGCTACGGCAACGACCGCTACTACCTGCGCGCGGTGAAGCTCTATGGCGACGGCGCGCTGGGCAGCCGGGGCGCGGCCCTGATGGAGCCGTACACCGACGACCACGCGCACAGCGGCCTGCTGTTCATGAGCGACGCCGCCATGCAGGCGGCCGTGAAGACGGCCATCAAGGCCGGCTACCAGGTCAACGTCCACGCCATCGGCGACAAGACCAACCACCAGGTGCTGGACGCCATGGAAGCGGCCTACAAGGACGTGGGCGGCCGCCAGCTGCGCAACCGCATCGAGCACGCCCAGGTGGTGTCGATGCCGGACATCCCGCGCTTCAAGAAGCTGGACCTGATCGCATCGATGCAGCCCACGCACGCCACCAGCGACATGAACATGGCCGAGGACCGCATCGGCAAGGACCGCATCAAGGGCGCCTATGCCTGGCAGACGTTCCTGAAGCAGGGCACCGTCATTGCCGGCGGGTCCGACTTCCCGGTGGAATCGGCCAATCCGTTCTACGGCCTGCACGCCGCCGTGACCCGCACCGACCACGAAGGCCGCCCGATCAAGGGCTGGCACCCCGAGGAAGCGATGACGCTGCCCCAGGCATTCCGCGCGTTCACGCTGGACGCCGCCTACGCCGAGCACCAGGAAAAGACGCTGGGATCGCTGGAAGCCGGCAAGTGGGCCGACTTCATCGTGGTGGACCGCGACCTGTTCAAGGTGCCCGCGACCGACATCTGGAAGATCCAGGTGCTGGAAACCTGGGTGGCCGGCGAGCGCGTGTTCGCACGGGGGGATCAGTCGGCCAAGCGTTGATGCTTGCTTGAGGTCGCCCGGCGACGATAGCGGTACCAAAGCAGAAAGCCCCGTTGAACCAAGGTTCAACGGGGCTTTTTTTCATGCCTGCCGACACCGCCTGCGAAGTCTTCCTCAATTCAAGGGTACTGCGATTCCACAAACTGACCGATCGCAATACTGTCGCCGGTTGGGGCGGGGCAAGTGGCTCCCAACTTTGGACGGCAGACAACCATGATTTTGACGATCGGATCCTCCCGACCCGCGCCGCGAGGCGTAGTCGCCTTGATTGCGGCACTCTGCGCGGCACTGCAGTCGGGCTGCGCCAGCACCTCGGATCAAACGCTAGGTGCGGCTCCTTCGGCGACCGACTTTGTCCTGCGGCCCGGGAATCCCGGAGATCCGCTCCCGGCGCAGACCACCGCAGCCGGCAGACACTGGCCCGTCGAAGTGCGCGAGGGCATCGAGCGGGTCGTCATGTTCCTGGATGCGGCCAGGGGCCAGCGGATCCACACCTTCGACAATGCCGCCATAGAGAAACTGCTCGATGTGAAATTGCACGGCGATACGAAACTGACCTCTCACATCGGCGCCACACCCTACGGCATCTCAGGCTGGCTAACGAACTACCAGGCATCGGGGGCGTCGTTTTCAGGTCAGGCAAACCGGTACCGGCCAAGTTCCGCGCTTGGCGACTACGTCTACATCCGCCTGAAAATCTCACCGAAGAAATACTGCCTCGACCCCTATGACCTCGCCGTCTATATCGGCGGCGATTATCTACCCTTGCATCCTGCCCCCTCTTTACACCGGGAAACGCCCGATCTTCCGAAATTCGAGCCAGCGTACGCGTGGGGAATGTTTGAACGGGGGGTGACCGGCATCCACTACGGAAGCCGCAAGATCCATATCAGCATCGAAGAACGATGTGTCTCTGAAGTAGCGATCCTGCACAGGTGAGGATCATCTGGCTTGAAAGAAGACAAGAGGTCTGGCCACGCTCGCCAAACCCCTGCCAAAGCGCTTACTGCGCAGCCGGCGCCTTCTTGTGTGCCTTGGTCGACGACTTCTTCTTTGTCGCCTTGCTGTCGGTCAGCGCCGACGCGGTGCCCTGGTTCGCGCCCTGGGTGTACGGGTCGAACTTGTCGCCGGCGCGGGCGGTGTCGGGCACGTAGCCGTCCTTGTTGGTCACGCGCGCCGGGTCCGGCACATAGCCGTCCTTGTTGGTGGCGCGCATGTTGTAGTCGTACCGGTCGGCAGGGTTGGCCGGGCCGGCGGCGGTTGCCAGTCCCGGAGCCAGTACCGCCATTGCCGCTACCGCCAGTGCCATCGTGGACGCTTTCATCGACATCTCCTGCAAATGGTGGGTGGATACACATCGTGCGGAAACCGCACGGCCATCCGTAAGCGTAGCCGTCAGATAGTGAAACCGCCATCTCTGATCGCGCGTGGCGGCGCAGCCAGCTGTGCGAAGCCGAAATCGTGCCGGGCGGCACGCAAGGCAGAGGGGGTCAGGGGCGCAGCAGGTCGAAGCCGGCCAGGGCCACCACGCCGCTGAGGACGTCCGTGGACATGGCGCCGTTGCCCAAAATCAGGATGGCGGCGGCGGTCCACGTGGTGGCGCAGAAGAGGTAGAAACGCTTGTTCATGATGCGGCGGGGAGCCTGCGGACGGCGCGGAGAGCCGGTCCTGACTCAAAGATAGGCGAAAAGCCGGGCCCTGCGGGGCCGGCGCGGGCGTCAGTATAAACCCTGATGCCGGGGGACCCGTGTCGCGTCGCCAGACGTTACGTATTCGCCACTCAGGATGCCAGCACGCGCGGCACGGCCGACACCAGCATCGCCACGCCCGAGCCGGTCAGCAGCGTCAGCACAATGCGCCGGAAGGTGATATCGCTGATGCCGAGGTAGACCCGCGTGCCGATCAGTGTCGGCACCAGCATCGCGGGCGCCACGATGGCGAACATCGGCAGCATCTCGCGCGTGATGATGCCGGTGCCGATGTAGACGCCCATTGTCACGATCAGCGCGCCGAGGTTGAAGTTCTGGATGATGACGCGCTGCTTGTCCTTGTCGTACCCGCGCAGCGTGCACCAGAGCGTCGGCACCACACCGGTGAAGCCGCCGATGCCGCCCATGATGCCGCCGATGCCGCCGGCCACCGCGTCGGCCACGCGGCCGCCGTGATGGATCTTCGGCATCCGCGCCGCCACCAGCATGATCGGGCAGAACACGATCAGGATGGTGCCCAGGCAGAGCTTGAACAGGTTGACGTCCAGCCTGGGCAGCAGGCTCACGCCGATGGGAATGCCGACCAGGCCGCCCAGCAGGAACGGCAGCACGGCCGCCAGATGAAACTGGCGCCGCACGGTCACGGCGGCCAGCAGTTGCCCGGTCAGCGCGCCGAACACCGACATCGCCGCGGCCATGCGCGGGTCCACGCCCCACGCCCAGAACGACATGGCGACCATGCCGAACGCAAAGCCGGACAGCCCCTGCACGAAGCCCGCAACCGCCGCGCCCAGCGCGACGATCACGATGACGGAATCCACGGCGCTGCCCCGGTGCGGGAATCAGCCGCCGATGCCCAGCAGCTCCACCTCGAAGTTCAGCGTCGCGTTGGGCGGGATCGTGCCCGGCACGCCGCGCGCGCCATAGGCCGTCGACGCCGGGCAGGTCAGCTTGACCTTGCCGCCCACCTGCATCTTCTGCACGCCCTCGGTCCAGCACGGGATCACGCGGTTCAGCGGGAACGAGATCGGCTGGCCGCGCTTGTACGAGCTGTCGAACTCCTTGCCGTCGGTCAGCGTGCCGCGATAGTGCACCTTCACGGTGTCGCTGGCCTTGGGCGAGGCGCCCGTGCCCTTGGTCACGGTTTCGATCACCACGCCCGAAGGCAGCGTTTCGGCGGCGGCGGCCACACCCGAGGCGGTCAGCGCGACGGCAGCAAGGAACATCGGAATGGTCTTCATGGAATCCTGTCGAGTCGGGTTCTGGAGGATGGCGCCCGACGCCGCGGCGCGGCCCGGTGCCAGCCGGCAAGTGTACACGCCATGCCGGCCGGCCCCGGGGTGCCGCGCGGGAGGGCGCGGCACCGCCACGGCACGCCTCAGGCCACCACGCCCATCGCCGGGTCGCTGACCGAATCCTTGCCGGTCTCGATGCGGCCCGCCACGCGGCGGCGGAACGACGGCGCGATGTCGCAGCTCACCTCGAAGTCGTACCAGTTGCCGCTGTCGGCCAGCGGCCACGTCAGCTCGCCGACCTTGCCGGCTTCCACCTTCTGGCCCCACGGGCCGTCCGTGCGGTACGCCTTGGCCGCCACGCCGAACGTGCACGCCTTGTCGCTCCGGTTGTACAGCTTCACCTGCAGCACCGGCGGCTCGCACAGTTCGTAGCAGACCTGGATCTCGGCGCCAGCCGCGCCGGCCTGCTCGCTGGCATCGCCGATGAACGCGCGGTGGTAGCCGTTCGGGCCCAGCACCCAGAGGTCGTACTTGCCGTTGTCGGCCGCCACGTTCCACACGCCGTCCAGGCTCTTGCCGGCCTCCACGACATAGCGGCGCGGGATGGCGTCCAGGTGCAGCCGGTCGTAGACGTGGAAGACCGCGCCGGCCGTGCCGTTGTTGGCGAAGGTCAGCGACACGGTCCGGGCCGTGCCATCGACACGCGACGTGGTGTGCAGCTCGTACGGCAGCGCGCGCGACGGCCGCGTGCCCGTGGCCTGCGCCGGCAGCACCGGCGTGGTGGGCACCGGAATGGCGGCCATCGCCTTCTGCGTCAGCGCAAGGTTGTCCACCGTCACCTTGGTGCTGCGGCCGGCCAGCGTCGGCAGCGGGTCCTTGTTCGGGTTGACGAAGTTGAACGCCGACGTCAGGTCGCCGCAGACCGCCCGGCGATAGGCGCCGATCTGCGGCTCCTTCACGCCAAAGCGCTTTTCCAGGAAGAGCAGCGTCGACGTGTGGTCGAACACCTGCGAATTGACGTAGCCGCCGCGGCTCCACGGCGACACTACCCACATCGGCACGCGCGGGCCCGGGCCGTAGGGCTTGCCGTCGATGGCCGACTGGGCGGCCGTGGCCGGCGTGTAGTTGTGGTACTCGAACGCCATGTCGGCGTCACTGAGCGTGCTGCCGCCGGCCAGCGAGGCATCGGCATTGCGCGACGGGGCCGACGGCGGCGGCACGTGGTCGAAGAAGCCGTCGTTCTCGTCGTAGTTGATCAGCAGCACGGTCTTGCTGAAGACCTCGGGGTTGGCCGTCAGCGCGTCCAGCACCTGCTGCACGTACCAGCCGCCCTGCGCCGGGCTGGACGGCCCCGGATGCTCGCTGTAGAGCGACGGCGGGATGATCCACGAAATCTCGGGCAGCGTGCCGTTCTGCACGTCGTCGCGGAACGACTGCAGCAGCCCGTCGGGCATCGTGTTGCCAAAGCCCCTGGCCAGCGGGCTCAGCGCGTCGTCGATGGCCGGGTCGTAGGCGGGCGACGTGCCCGGCAGCGCCACGGGCCGGCGCGCCACCGGCATCGACTCGATGGCCGCGCGCCAGTGGCGGAAGCTCATCATCTCGTTGCAGCCGTAGTTGTCGGCCAGGCTCTGGTAGACCTTCCAGCTCACGCCGGCGTCGACCAGGCGGTCCGCGTAGGTCTTCCACGTCCAGCCCTGCGTGGACGGCCCCACGTCGTTGCCGCCATTGAACTCGTTGACCATGGCCGCCACGTTGGCGCCGCTGGGGCCGTTGGTGCCGGTCCAGTAGAACAGCCGGTTCGGGATGGTGCCCGTGTGCATCGAGCAGTGGTAGGCGTCGCACAGCGTGAACGCATCGGCCAGCGCGCGCTGGAACGGAATCTCGGCCGTGTCGTAGTACGACATCGACAGCCGGTTCTTGGCCACGGGCCAGCGGTTCATGCGGCCGTGGTCCCACGCGGCCTGGGCGTCGGGCCACGTATGCGGCGTGCTGCCGGCGCGCTGCGCGTTGCCCAACGAGCCGTCCAGCCGGTACGGGGTGATCGTGTTGTTGGTGGCGTCGGTCTGGAAGAACGCGTTCTGGCCGTTGGCCAGCGGAATCGCAAAGCGGTCGCCATAGCCGCGCACGCCCTTGAACGTGCCGAAGTAGTTGTCGAACGAGCGGTTTTCCAGCATCAGCAGCACCACGTGCTTGACGTCCTGGATGGTGCCGGTGGCGTTGTTCGCCTCAATGGCCAGCGCCCGGCGGATGCTGGGCGGGAACGATGCCAGCGTGGCGGCGGCGGCCGCGGTGCCGAGCGTGTTGCGCAGGAACTTGCGCTTGGAGGGGTTGAATGTCATGCGGGGAGCGTGTCGGTTGGGTGGGATCGGTGCAGGCGCGGCGCCTGCGTCACGGTGCCGGCGCGCAATGCGCCGTGGTGCAGGCGGCGGGCGGCTTGGTGCCGCCGCCGTCGTTGCCGCCACCCGTGGCCGGCGGCGGCGTGGGCTGGCCGCCGCTGTTGTTGTTGTCATCGCCGCCGCAGCCGCCCAGCAGCAGCGCCAGGCACAGCACGCCGGCGCCAAGCAGCGGCCTGTGCATGCGCGAATGAACAGGTTTCGTGAGGATCATGGTCGAGGTCAGGTTGGTTCGCGTCACTGGTCCGGGCGTCGAAGCACCTTGCCGCCCGTGCACATCCCGGCCGCCTTTGTCCTCCAATGTCTTGTCTGACAACGATTACCCCCCGGTGGAGGGGTATCGGCGGGCGAGACGTGGAAGTCTGGACGCTTGATATGTCAACCATGTGACCATAACGATACGATCGGCCGTTTGAAAGTCAACCGTTTGCGAATGAACGGAAAACGACAGCCGGACACACGGACGTCATGTTGGCGGGGCTAATTGCGCGGCTTCTGTCCGCTTCGTCGGGGTATGGCGCCGATCCATGCCACAATGGCCGCTTGCCAACTACGCACACGGAGCTTTCGGGATGTATCGCGGGGAACGGTTCAATGGCTACAGCCACCTGGTGGGCGCGGTGTTGTCCGCGGCAGGGATGGCCGTACTGGTGACGACGTCGGCGCTTTACCACGACGTCTGGAAGGTGGTCAGCTCGGTGGTCTACGGCACCACGCTGGTCCTGCTCTACACGATTTCCACGGTCTATCACAGCGTGCGCGGGCCGGCCAAGGACGTGTTCCGGCGGCTCGACTACTGCGCGATCTACCTGCTGATCGCCGGCAGCTACACGCCGTTCGCGCTGGTCACGCTGCGCGGCCCGTGGGGCTGGACGCTCTTCGGCATCAACTGGGCGCTGGCCGCCATCGGCATCGTCCAGGAGCTATGGATCGGCCACCGCACCCGCGTGCTGTCGCTGTCGATCTACGTGATCATGGGCTGGCTGGTGTTGATCGCGTTCCAGCCGCTCACGGCGGTGCTGCCCCCGGCCGGCCTGTACTGGCTGGTGGCCGGCGGCGCCATCTACACCGCCGGCATCGGCTTCTTCCTGTTCGACGAGAAGGTGCGGCACTTCCACGGCATCTGGCACCTGTTCGTGCTGGCGGGCAGCTTCTGCCAGTTCATCAGCATCCTGTTCTACGTCAACTGAATGCGTCGCGGCCCGCCCTGGGCCGGGGCTACTCCGCGGCGCCGCCCGGCGCCGACACCATCTTGCGGCGGCGGGACTTTTCCAGCACCCCGCCGACCACCGGCCACACCAGGATCACCACGGCCAGCGCCATGATCGTGCCGACCAGGCCGTTCGACCAGAACACGTTCATCTCGCCCTGCGACATCAGCATGGTCTGCCGGAACGCGTCCTCGGCCCGGTCGCCCAGCACCAGCGCCAGCACCAGCGGCGCCAGCGGGTAGTCGAGCTTCTTGAGCACGTAGCCGATGACGCCGAAGATCAGCATCAGCCAGACGTCGAACATGGCGTTGTGCACCGTGAACGCGCCGATGGCGCAGACCACCAGGATCAGCGGCGCGATGATCGCGAACGGAATGCGCAGGATGGCGGCAAACAGCGGCACCGTGGACAGCACCACGATCAGCCCCGCCAGGTTGCCCAGGTACATGCTGGCGATCAGCCCCCAGACGAACGTCTTCTGCTCGGCAAACAGCAGCGGCCCAGGCTGCAGGCCCCAGATCATCAGCCCGCCCAGCAGCACCGCCGCCGTGGCCGACCCGGGGATGCCCAGCGCCAGCATCGGCAGCAGCGCGCTGGTGCCGGCCGCATGCGCGGCGCATTCCGGTGCGATCACGCCCTCGACGTTGCCCTTGCCGAACGTGTCGCGCTTGCGCGAGAAGCGCTTGGCCACGCCGTAGCCCATGAACGACGCCGCCGTGGCGCCGCCCGGCGTCACGCCAAGCCAGCAGCCGATGACCGACGAGCGGATCAGCGTCATCCAGTAGCGCGGCAGTTCGGCCCACGTCCTGAGCACCACCTTGAGGTCGATGCTGGCCTTCTTGCCGCGGAACGCCACGCCCTCTTCCATCGTCATCAGGATCTCGCTGATGCCGAACAGGCCGATCACCACCACCAGGAAGTCAAAGCCGCGCAGCAGCTCGGTGGAGCCGAAGGTCATGCGCAGCGTGCCGGACACCGTGTCCATGCCCACCGCCGCCAGCGCAAAGCCGATGCACATCGCGATGACGATCTTGGCCTTGGCCTCCTTGCCCATGCCGATGAAGCTGCAGAACGTGAGGAAGTAGACCGCGAAGAATTCCGGCGGCCCGAACCGCAGCGCGAACTTTGCCACCATCGGCGCCAGGAACGTGATCAGCAGCACGCCGGCCAGCGCGCCCAGGAACGACCCCGTGAACGCCGACGTCAGCGCCCGGCCGGCCTCGCCCTGCTGGGCCATCGGGTAGCCGTCGAACGTCGTGGCCACCGACCACGCCTCGCCGGGGATGTTGAACAGGATCGACGTGATGGCCCCGCCGAACAGCGCGCCCCAGTAGATGCAAGACAGCATGATGATGGCCGACGTGGGCTCCATCGAGAACGTCAGCGGCAGCAGGATCGCCACACCGTTGGGGCCGCCCAGCCCCGGCAGCACGCCCACCACGATGCCGAGCAGGATGCCCACCAGCATCAGGCCGACGTTGTGCCATGACATGGCCACGGCAAAGCCGCCCATCAATGCATTGAGTTCTTCCATGCGCGTTCCCCTTCAGAAGCCGAAGGCCGCTTCGAGCGGGCCCTTGGGCAGCGGCACGCGGAACTGCATCTCGAAGATCCAGAACAGCGCCGCGTTGATGACCACGCCGGTCAGCACGGCACGCCACCACGCGAACTTGCCGATGGCCAGCATGAAGCCGGCGATGAAGATGGCCGATGCCACGTAGATGCCCAGGAACCCGATCAGCGCCACGTACACGGTCAGCGGCACCAGGATGACCGCCACCTGCCGCAACTGCGGCCACGTCACGAAGACGGCATCGTTCGGCGTGCGCAGCGCCGTCCACAGCACGGCCAGGCAGGCGATGAAGATCAGCGCGCCGATGCGCAGCGGAAAATAGCCGGCCTGCGGCCCGTCGGGCGCCCAGCCCGCGCCGATCCCGTAGTTGGTGACCATCACCACCACCGCGCCGGCCGCGATCAGCACCGCCATGGCGATCTCCGCCGCGCGCACCGATATCGCCGCCGGCGCGGCGTCCTCATGTGTTTCGTCGTGCATGGAATCCGTCTCCCCGCTCTTGTGTCAGGCTCCCCCCGCCCGCGCGGCGGGCCAGGGGGAGACCACCCTGCCCTACTTGGCCGCCACGAAGCCCGCTTCCTTGATGATGTCCTTGTGGCGCGTCTCGTCGGTCGTCAGGAACTCGGTCAGCTTCTGGCCCGTGACAAAGTCGTTCTTGAGCGCGTTCTTTTCCAGGTATTCCTTCCACTCGGGCGTGGCCACCACCTTCTGCATCAGGTCGACGTAGTACTTCTGCTGGTCCGGTTTGACACCCCCGGGCAGCATGAACACGCGCAGCATCTGGTACTGCACGTCCAGCCCCTGCTCCTTGCAGGTGGGAATGTCGTGCCAGCTCTGCGTGCCGGTGATCTTCGACGTGTACTGCATGCGGTCCGGCGCGAACACGCACAGCGCGCGGTGCTCGCCGGCGCGCCACTGGCCCACCGATTCGGACGGGTTGTTGACGTTGGAGTCGATGTGCTTGCCCGATAGCTGCGTGGCGGCCTCGCCGCCGCCCTTGTACGGGATGTAGATGAACCGCACGCCGGCCTTGCGCTCGGTCTGCGCGGTGATGATCTGGTCCTCGCGCTTGGAGCTGGTGCCGCCCATCTTGAACTTGCCCGGGCTCTTCTTGACCTCGGCCAGGTAGTCCGACGGCGTCTTGTACGGGTCCTGCGCGTTGGTCCAGAGCACGAACTCGTCCATGGCGACCATCGCCACCGGCGTCAGGTCGCGCCAGTTGAACGGCAACTGGCTGATCATCGGCACCGTGTAGAGCGCCGACGACGTGACCAGCAGCTTGTGCGCGTCGCCCTTCGACGCCTTGGTGTCCATCAGCCCTTCCGCGCCGCTGGCCCCCGCCTTGTTCACGACGATCATCGGCTGGTTCATCAGCTTGTGCTTGGCGATGATGCCCTGGATCGAGCGCGCCATCTGGTCCGACGCGCCGCCGGCACTGAACGGCACCACCACTTCCACGGGCTTGGTCGGCTCCCAGGCCAGGGCCGGGGTGGCCCAACCAGCGCCGAACAGCGAAGCACACGCGAGCGCGCGTGCGGCATAACGCAACGTCATGATCTGTCTCCTAGGGTAGCGGGGCGCCTCTGGCGGGCGGCCTCGGTTTGCGGTGATGACTGCGGGTGCTGCGGACTCCTGGAAAAACCGGATCGAGCCTGTGCCGATCCCTGCTGATCTGCGCCCCGCTCCCGTCCTGTTGTCCTGGGAAAGCGGGGCGCCTGTGTCACGCCATGGCGTGCTACGCCGCGCGCAGCGCCGGCTTCGACGCCGCCTCGCGCAGGCTGGCCATCGCGGCCAGCACGCCGCCGGTCTGGTGCGGCACGCCGGCCAGCGCCAGCCCCATCTCCACGCCGGCAAGCGTGCCCATCAGCGTCAGGTCGTTGAAATCGCCAAGGTGGCCGATGCGGAAGACCTTGCCGGACAGCTTGGACAGCCCCTGTCCCAGCGACATGTTGAAATGTTCGAGCGTCACCTTGCGGAACGCGTCGGCGTTGTGGCCATCGGGCATGACCACGGCGGTCAGCGCCGGGCTGTACTCGGCCGGGTTCTGGCACAGGATCTCCAGCCCCCAGGCGGTCACGCAGGCGCGCGTGGCGGCGGCGTGGCGCTGGTGGCGCGCAAAGACGTTGGGCAGCCCTTCCTCGAACAGCATGTCGCACGCCTCGGCCAGCCCGTAGAGCAGGTTCGTGGCCGGCGTGTACGGCCAGAAGCCGTTCTTGTTCGATTCCAGGATCTCGTCCCAGCCCCAGAACGCCTTGGGCAGCTTTGCGTGGGCAGACGCCGCCACGGCCTTCTGGCTGACCGCGTTGAACGAGATGCCCGGCGGCAGCATCAGCCCCTTCTGCGAGCCCGACACCGTCACGTCCACGCCCCACTCGTCATGCCGGTAGTCGACCGAGCCGAGCGACGAGATGGTGTCGACCAGCAGCAGCGCCGGATGGCTGGCGCCGTCGATGGCGCGCCGCACGGCCGCGATGTCGGACGTGACGCCGGTCGACGTCTCGTTGTGCACCACGCAGACCGCCTTGATCTCGTGGCCGCGGTCCTCGGCCAGCCGCGCGCCAATGGCGGCGGCATCCACGCCATGGCGCCAGTCGCCAACGATGAACTCGGGCTTCAGGCCCAGCTTGTCGGCCATCTTCTTCCAGAGCGAGGCGAAGTGGCCGGTCTCGTACATCAGCACCTTGTCGCCGGGCGACAGCGTGTTGACCAGCGCCGCCTCCCACGCGCCGGTGCCCGACGCCGGGTAGATCACCACCGGCTGCGTGGTCTGGAACACCTTGCGGATATCGGCCAGCACCTTCTTGCCCAGTTGCTGGAACTCGGGGCCGCGATGGTCGATGGTCGGGTAGTCCATCGCGCGCAGCACGCGGTCGGGCACGTTGGTGGGGCCCGGAATCTGCAGGAAGTGCCGGCCACTCGGATGGGAATTCAGTCGGATCATGTCGCCTCGCGTCCTCACGTTTGAATTTTGTATTCAAAAAACCGAGATGCACGACCGCGTCGGCATGCGGGATAATGTTGGCGGGCGCAAGCACCTGCCTCTCCGCTACAAACCCTTATAAATCAACGCTTATAAGGAATACCTGCCGCTCGCCGCCGGGTGCCGGTAAGGGAAAACGCTACCGGAACCTGATTCGTGCTTGCCCCAGAGTAGGTTTTGAATACAATACTGTCAAGCCACACGATCCCTGATGAGCACAATTCCGACCCTCCTCTCCGCGCCAGCCGTCGACCGCCAGATCCTGCATGTGGCGGTGGCCCAGCGCCTGCGCACGATGATCATGGAAGGCGATCTGGCGCCCGGCACCCGCCTGAACGAGCGCGTGCTGTGCGATCTGCTCCAGGTGTCGCGTACGCCGCTGCGCGAGGCGTTCAAGGTGCTGGCCGCCGACGGCCTGGTAACGTTGCTGCCCAACCGCGGCGCCGAGGTCGTGGTGCTGTCGAAGGAAACCATCGACCACCTGTTCGAGATGATGGGCGCGCTGGAGGCCATGTCCGGCGAACTGGCCTGCGAGCGCATCACCGAGGCCGAGCTCAACGAAATCCGCGCGCTGCACTTCGAGATGCTGGCCTGCCATGCGCGGCGCGACCTGCCCAACTACTACGCGCTGAACCGGCGCATCCACGACGCCATCAACGCCGCCGCTCGCAATCCGATCCTTGAGGAGACTTATCGCCGCATCAACCTGCGTATCCAGGCGCTGCGCTTCCGCTCGAACTTCGACCACGACAAATGGGACATGGCCGTGCGCGAGCACGGCGCCATGCTCGATGCCCTGGCCAGACGCGACGGCGCGGCGCTGCGAGACATCCTGCGCGCGCACCTGAAGCACAAGCACGACGCGCTGATCGCCGAACTAGAACGCGCCCAGGACGTCGCCGCCTGAGCCGCCGGCGCGCCGCGCGGCGCGCATCGGGCACAGGTGGCGGGGTCCGGCAAGGCGCCCGCAACCCGGAGACATCCCCGCCCATGGCCTTGCCCGTCACTCCCACGCCGCCCGGCGTGCAGCCGCTGCGCTTCATGCCCGGCGCGGCTTCCGCCCCTGCCCTGCAATCGCCGCTGTACCGGCGCCTGGCCGCCGAACTGCGCGGCGACGTGCTGTTCGACACCGCCAGCCGCGGCCGCTATGCCACCGACGCGTCGATCTACCAGGTCATGCCGCTGGGCGTGGTGGTGCCGCGCGACGAAGCCGACGCCCGGCTGGCGCTGGACATCGCCCGCGACCTCAAGGCGCCGCTGCTGCCGCGCGGCGGCGGCACCAGCCAGTGCGGCCAGACCGTGGGCGAGGCGCTGGTCATCGACAACAGCAAGTACCTGAACCAGGTGGTCGATTTCGATCCCGTGGCGCGCACGGTGACCGTGCAGCCCGGCATCGTGCTGGACCACCTGAACGCCTGGCTCAAGCCGCACGGCCTGTGGTTTCCCGTGGACGTGTCCACGGCCGCGCAATGCACGATCGGCGGCATGACCGGCAACAACTCGTGCGGCTCGCGCTCCATCCAGTACGGCAACATGGTGCACAACGTGCTGGGGGTACAGGCCATCCTGGCCAATGGCGACGACGTGCGCTTCGACGCGCGGTGGCCGGCGGACGACGCCCCGCACCGCGCCATCGCCGACGGCGTGCGCCGCATTGCCGCGCGCGAAGCCGATGCCATCGCGCAGATGTACCCCCGGGTGCTGCGCCGCGTGGGCGGCTACAACCTCGACATCTTCGCGCCGCGCAACGAGCGGCCCTACACGGCCGACGGCAGCGTCAACCTGGCGCACCTGCTGGTGGGCTCCGAAGGCACGCTGGCCTACTTCCGGCAGATCACGCTGCAGCTGGCGCCGCTGCCCACGCACAAGACGCTCGGCGTGGTCAACTTCCCGACCTTCTACCAGTCGATGGACCTGACGCGCCATATCGTCGCGCTCAAGCCGGCCGCCGTGGAGCTGGTGGACCGCACGATGATCGACCTGGCGCGCGGCAACCCCGCGTTCCGGCCCGTGATCGAGCGCGCGCTGATCGGCGAGCCCGAGGCCATCCTGCTGGTCGAGTTCGCCGGCGAGGACCGCGACGCCACGCTGCGCGGCCTGCGCCAGCTGGTGGAGCTGATGGCCGACCTGGGCCTGCCCGGATCGGTGGTCGAGATGCCCGACGCCGGCCCGCAGAAGGCACTGTGGGAAGTCCGCAAGGCCGGGCTGAACATCATGATGAGCATGAAGGGCGACGGCAAGCCGGTGTCGTTCATCGAGGACTGCGCGGTGCCGCTGGAACACCTGGCCGAGTACACGTCGCGCCTGACCGAGGTCTTCCACAAGCACGGCACGCGCGGCACCTGGTACGCCCACGCCAGCGTGGGCACGCTGCACGTGCGGCCGATCCTGGACATGCGCCGCGACGGCGCGGCCAAGATGCGCGCCATCGCCGAGGAAGCCGCCGCGATGGTGCGCGAGTACAAGGGCGCCTACTCGGGCGAGCACGGCGACGGCCTGTGCCGCGGCGAATGGGTGGCCTGGCAGTTCGGGCCGTCGCTGGCGCGCGCGTTCGAGGAGGTCAAGGCGCTGTTCGATCCGGACAATCGCTGCAACCCGGGCAAGATCGTGCGCACGCCGAAGATGGACGACACCGCGCTGTTCCGCTTTCCGCCCGGCTACACCGTCACGCCGCTGACGCCGGCGCTGGACTGGTCGGCCTGGAACGTCACGCGCGACCCCGTCACCGAGGCCGAGAGCGCGCCGGGCACGGGCCTGGACCCCGCGCGCGGCCTGGCCGCCGCCGTGGAGATGTGCAACAACAACGGCCACTGCCGCAAGTTCGACGCTGGCACGATGTGCCCCAGCTACCGCGTCACGCGCGACGAGCAGCACCTGACGCGCGGCCGCGCCAACACGCTGCGGCTGGCGCTGTCCGGCCAGCTTGGCCCCGACGGGCTGCTCGACCCGGCCGTCAAGGAGACGATGGACCTGTGCGTGTCGTGCAAGGGCTGCAAGCGCGACTGCCCGACCGGCATCGACATGGCCAAGATGAAGATCGAGGTGCGCGCCGCCAACGCGCGCGCCGGCCGCCTGCGCGCACGCGACCGCCTGGTGGCCTTCCTGCCCCGCTACGCCGGCATCGCCAGCAAGCTGCCCTGGCTGTTCAACCTGCGCGACCGCGTGCCGGGGCTGCCGCAGCTTGGCGAGCGGCTGCTGGGCCTGTCCGCGCGGCGCTCGCTGCCGCGCTGGCAGCCGGCCTTCGTGCGCGACGACTATGTCGCCCAGCCCACGGCGGACAAGGAAGTGCTGCTGTTCGTCGATACCTTCAACAACCACATGGAGCCCGAAAACGCCCGCGCGGCGCAGCGCGTGCTGCAGGCGGCCGGCTACACCGTCCACCTGTCCGGCGTGCCCGGCGAGCGCCCGCTCTGCTGCGGCCGCACGTTCCTGGCTGCCGGGCTGGTCGACGAGGCCCGCGCGGAGGCCCGGCGCGCGCTCGACGCGCTGCTGCCGTACGTCGAACGGGGCGTGGCGGTGGTGGGGCTGGAGCCGTCGTGCCTGCTGTCGATGCGCGACGAATTCCTGCAGTACGGCTACGGCGACGCCGCGCGACGGCTGGCCGACCACGCGTTCCTGTTCGAGGAATTCCTGGTCCGCGAGCACGCCGCCGGCCGCTTTGCCCCGGCGCTGAAGCCAGTCGGCCACGCCCAGGCGCTGCTGCACGGCCACTGCCACCAGAAGGCATTCGACGCGGTACGGCCGGTGGAACAGGTGCTGGGCTGGATTCCCGGGCTGAAGACGTCGGTGATCGAATCGTCATGCTGCGGCATGGCCGGCAGCTTCGGCTACGAGGCCGAGCACCACGCGGTCTCGATGAAGATGGGCGAGCTGTCGCTGCTGCCCGCCGTACGCAAGGCCGACGCCGACACGCTGGTCGTCGCCGACGGCACGAGCTGCCGCCACCAGATCCACGACGGCACCGGCCGCCAGGCCATCCACGTAGCCCGGGTGCTGGAGATGGCGTTGTAGGTATGGTCTGGTCTGGTTGGTCTGGTTTGTTTTTGCTCCCCTCTCCCGCTCGCGGGAGAGGGGTTGGGGGAGAGGGCGACGAGGTTCTGCTTGCCGACCGTCGCAATTTGCACCACTGGCCCTCTCCCCCGCCCCTCTCCCGCAGGCGGGAGAGGGGAGCACACCCCCCCTACTGCGGCACCAGTTCCACCCGTTCCCTGCTTTCCTTTTCCACCGCCTTGCGCGTGTAGACCAGCGGGAAATACTCGCCCTTGGCCCACAGCGGCGCCAGGTCGCGGTAGTGGGGGCTGGCCGGGTTGCCCGACTGTCCCGGCGTGTTGACCGCGCGCGAGGCGTCCCAGTTGCCGACGTCGAGCACCATGCGGAACGACGCGCCGGCGGTCAGCTGGAAGTCGCTGTTGCGGTAGCTCGTGTTCATCGGCGTGAACGACGACCCACCGATCGGGCCCGCGTTGACGTCGAACTGCTGGCGCTGCGTGGCGTCGAGAATCGGGTCCAGCGGGTGGTTGAACACGGCCGTGTGCAGCTTGCCCCATTGCCACGCCTTCGGGTCGGTGCCGAGCTTTTTCTCGACCTCGACCATGGCCGACTTCAGCGTGCCGAACAGGATGTCGTTGCGCTTGTCCATCGCCATCCACGTGTCGGGACGCTCCAGCACCGCGATCACGCGGCTGGCGTCGCCGGCGCCGACCAGGCGCGACGCGTCCGCCGGCAGCGCGGCCCGCACCACCGCCGGACGCAGGTACTTGCTGAACCAGACCTCGAACAGCGCGGCCGGCGCGCTGGTGGCGCGGGCGTTGCCGTCCCAGTTGCGCAGCAGGTCCAGCCCGCGCTGCACCTGCGGGTCGCTGCTGTTCAGCGGCTTGACCAGCGCCACCACGCGCTGCGCGGGCAGCGACACGGTGTCGTTCTGCCACGCCATCGAATCCTCCAGCGAACTGCGCGGATTCGCCGCCACCAGCGCCTTGAGCCGGCGTGCGCGCGAGCTGTCGCTCCATTCGTACCCCACGCCGATCTTCGCGGCCGGATGCTCGGGCGGGATGTTGTTCTCGTTGGCCGTCACGACGAAGCCCGGCGACGGGTTGAACGCCCACGGCAGCTCGTCCATGTTGCGATACCCGGCCCACTCGTAGCGGCCATCGCCGGGCACCGGCATCAGGCCGTCCCAGTTCGGGCGGTTCACGGTGAGGCCGCCCGGAATCCAGCCGATGTTGCCGGTGCGGTCCGCGTACACCTGGTTCTCGCCCGGCGCGCCCCAGCGGTTCATCGCCGCGCGGAACTGGTCCCAGTTCTGGGCGCGCATGTAGTCCATCGACCCGAAGTACGGCGCCATGCCGTAGTCCAGCCACGCGGCGCGCAGCGCGTAGGCGCGGCCGGCCTTGGTGTCGGCGTACAGCACCGGCCCGTGCCGCGTGTAGTCGATCGTCACCTTGCGGGGCGTGGGCTCGCCGCGCACGGCGATCTGCTCGGTGACCGTTTCCATCGGCTCCCAGCGGCCCTTGTAGCGGTACTCGTGCGGCTGCGCGGGATTGGTCTCGTAGACGTAGAGGTCCTCCTGGTCCATGTAGAACCGGGTCAGGCCGAACGCGATGGTGCCGTTGTGGCCGATCGAGATGCCGGGCAGGAACGGCTCGCCCGCGCCGATCACCGACAGCCCCGGCGCGTTCAGGTGGCTGATGTAGCGCAGGCTCGGCGCGCCATGCGCGCGGTGCGGATCATTGGCCAGGATTGGCCGGCCCGTGGTGGTGCGGCTGCCGGCGATGACCCAGTTGTTCGAGCCCAGGCTGCGGCCCGTGTCGCTGTTGGCGTCCACCGTTGCGTAGAGCTGGTCCACCGGCAGGCTGGCGGCCTTGGCGGCGCCCTGCCACCAGTCCTTCGGAAAGCGCGGCGGCGCCGTGGCCAGGTCGTACGCCTTGCGCAGTTCGGCGCCGGGCAGCCCGCACGGGTCCAGCCCGTCCGGCAGCCTGGGCTCCACCGGCGGATCGAGTTCGCGGCGCACCCAGTCGGCGCGCACCGCGTTCGGCCTGGCGTGGCAGAACACCTGCGCGCGGTCGATCTCGCCGGTGAAGTTCAGCGTCAGGCCGTGGTGGCGGATGCGCACCACGTCCTCGGCGCGCCAGCGCGACGGCTTGTAGTTGAGGATCTTGAACTCGGGCGGCAGCAGTTCCGGCCGGGCCTCCACCTGCGCCACGTAGGCGTTCACGCCGGCCACGAATGCCTCGGCCACGCGCTTGGCATCGGACCCGTAGGCCAGCCATTCGCGGTACATGTCGCCGCGGAACAGCACCGCGCGCGCCATGCGGTCGCCGTCGACGTAGGCCGGGCCGAAGTCCCTGGCCATCTCGCCCAGCCCGCGCTTGCGCCACAGGTCGATCTGCCAGAGCCGGTCGCGCGCGGCCATGAAGCCCTGCACGTAGAACGCGTCGTAAAGCGTATTGGCATAGATGTGCGGCACGCCCCAGCGGTCCACGAGCACCGTGGCCGGTTTTTCCAGGCCCGGCACGGCGAACTTGTCGGGGCCGGCGGCCCCGGCGGGCAGGCTGGCGGCGGACAGCCAGGCGGCGACGGCAACAGCGCCGCGCCATGGACGGATCAGACGGGACATCGCGACTCCTCGGCGGAAACTGCTGCGAGGATAGCGGAATGTGACGGCCACGGCGATCATGCGCCGCCGCAACCCCGCCGCATCGTCCATGCGGTGCGGCGGCCACGTCCGGCGCCGCAAGCCGAGGCTGATAATGATTCTCATCTGGTGCGGCAACCAATCCGGGCACGGATGGCCGGGCGTTCTGATTACGGTTGATGACGCCTGGGCTGCAAATCTTGCGACGCTGCCCGTCGAAGCTGCAATCGGCGCCGCCGCCACCCGCCGCGCGGGCACTCCGGCGGGCGTGGCGTGGTGTTTGCAAGCCTCTCTCTCCACGGGCCTGATTTGCAGGCCCCAATCGGAGACTTCCCATGAAAACAGTCTGGATACTGGTGGCGGACGAAGGTGTCGCCCGCGTGCTGGCACCGCAGGGCGACAACGCCCGCCTGGAAGAAGTCGAGAAGGTCACGGACGCCGGCGCCCATGCCGACAATGCCGACCTGCGCCGCGACGCCTACGGCCGCCGTGGGCAGGCCCCGGTGCAGGGCGATGCCGGCCACCCCGGCGCGCACGCGGGCCGCACAGCCACGGTGGTGTCGTCGGCCGGCGAGGACGCCCTGCATCAGGAGGCGCAGCTGTTCTCGCGCCGCGTGGCGAAGCTGCTGGAGGACGCGCGCAACCGGCAACGGTTCGACGAACTGGTCGTGATCGCGCCGCCGCGCTTTCTGGGGCTGCTGCGGCAGGCGCTGCCGGCGTCGGTCAGCGACGCCATCACGCGCGAGATCGGCAAGGACTACTGCCAGCTCGACAACCGCACCCTGCAGCAGCGGCTGGCCGACGATGGCATCGTGCCGGCCCGCCGCGACGCGCGCGTGCCCACCGGCCAGGGCGGCGGCAACGCCATCGACAGCCTGCCGATGCGCTAGGCCGCCATCGTCACCGGCAGCCGGGGCACTCAGCCTTCGGCCGGCTCCGGGCCGCGCCGGAAGCTGATGGCCAGCCGGTTGAACGCGTTCATCAGGCCGATCGCCATCGTCAGGTCGGCCAGTTCCTTCTCGGCAAACACGGCCGCGGCGGCGTCGAAATCCGGCTGCGGCACGTGGGTCTCGGCCACGCGCGTGACCGATTCCGCCCAGCGCAGCGCCGCCTGCTCGCGCGCGCTGAACAGGCTGCCCGCCTCGTGCCAGACCTGCACCAGCGCCAGCTTCTGCGGCGACACGCCCTTCCTGACGAGGTCGCGCGTGTGCATGTCCAGGCAGTACGCGCAGCCGTTGATCTGGCTTACGCGCAGGTAGACCATCTCGACCAGCACGTCTTCGAGCCCCGATTGCATGATGTAGCCGTAGACGCCGCCGAATGCCTTCACGCCGCCCGGCGCCGCCTTGGTGTAGTCCAGTCGCATTGCCAACTCCTGTCTGTCGTGGCAGGCCGGGTCGAGCGCCCGGCCGATGGGTAGAATCATGGCCGCAGGCTGGTACACCGAAAAGCACCAAGATGCGCGCAACCGGCTGTACCAGGCCGATCCCGCACCACCCCGCCCCCGACCATGCCGCCCCCACTCCACCTGCAGCTTGACCGCACGTCCCGCACGTCACTTGCGGAGCAGATCCGCGCCGGTGTCGCCGCCGCCATCGAGAGCGGCGTGCTGGCGCCCGGCGCGCGGCTGCCATCGTGGATGGACCTTGCCACCCAGCTTGGCGTGGCGCGCGGCACGGTCAAGGCCGCCTACGAGCGGCTGGTCGATGCGCAGTTGCTGGTCGCATCGCGCGCCGCCGGCACGCGGGTGGCGGACCAGCCGGCCGCGTTGCCCGGCCCCACCGGCGCGGCGCGGTCCATCGACGCCGACCTGCAGTCCGCGCTGTACCAGCACTTTCTGCCAGGGCCGGCAGTGTTCCAGATGGGCGTGCCGGCGTCCGACTGCTTTCCGGTGTCGCTGGTCGCGCGGCTGCGCGCGCGGGCCGTGCGTGACGAGGTGGAGGTGCCCGCGTCCTACCCCGATCCGCGCGGCGAGCACGCGCTGCGGCGCGAGATTGCGGCCCACGTGGCGCTGTCGCGCGGCATCGACTGCCAGCCGTCGCAGGTCTTCATCGCCGCCGGCTTCACGGGCGCGCTGGGCGTGGCGCTGCGCGTGATCCCGGCGCCGGGCCGCGCGGCCTGGGTCGAGAATCCCGGCTTCCTGCCCAGCCGTACCGCGCTGTCGATCGCCCAGTTCCGGACGGTTGCGGTGCCGGTGGACGAGGACGGGCTGGACGTGGCGCACGGCGAGCGGCTGGCGCCCGACGCCGCCGTGGCGCTGGTGACGCCGGGCCAGCACGCGCCGCTGGGGCCGACGCTGTCGCTCGCACGGCGCATGCAGTTGCTGGACTGGGCGGGCCGGGCCGGCGCGTGGGTCATCGAGGACGACTACCTGGGCGAGTTGCAGCTGCGGCGCCGGGCGGCACCGGCGCTGGCGTCGCTGGACCGCGCCGGCCGCGTGATCCACATCGGCTCGTTCAGCAAGACCATCAGCCCCACGCTGCGGCTTGGCTTTGTGGTCGCGCCGCCCGCGCTGGTCGGCCGCTTCGAGGAGGCCGTGGCCTGCCTGGGATCGGCGCCGGGCCCGGCCGTGCAACTGGCCACCGCCGAATTCATGCGCGACGGCCACTACATGCGCCACCTGCGCCGGATGAAGCGGATCTACGCCCAGCGCAGCCAGACGCTGCTGGCCGCGCTGCAGGCGCGCCAGTTCCACGCCTACCCGGCCGGGCTGGCTGTCGTCGTCCAGTTGCCCGATGGCGCCGACGACCGCCGCATCGCCCGCGAAGCCTATGCCTACGGGCTGGCGCCGGCGCCGCTGTCCGGCTTCTACTGCGACCCCGGCACGGCCCGCGCCGGGCTGCTGCTGGGCGTGGCCACGGCCATCGAGCGGCAGGTGCCGAACGCCTGCGACCGGCTGCAGCAGCTGATCCGCAAGTTCGCGTGAGCCATGCGTGGCATGGGGCGGCCAGAAAGCGGCGCCCACGCCACTACCCACGCTATTGGTATCAATCCTCAGTCAAGTTTCCGCTCCGGACGGCCGTTAGCGCCGCTCATAGAGGACGTGCGACCAAACGTCCCGCCGATCAACGAAGCGAAACGGAGGAGTTGGATGCTGCAAAACCTGAGTCTGAGAAAGAAGCTCATGCTGCCCCTGGTGCTGAGCTGGGCCTGCCTGCTGGCCATCACGCTGTGGAACGTCTGGCAGATGCGCGAGCAGCGCCTGGAGGACCGCAAGGTGGCGCTGGAGCAGGTGACCGACGTGGCCAATTCAGTGGTTGCTGAATACGAGGCGCTGGCGCGCGCCGGCAAGCTGAGCAGCGAGGACGCGCAGAAGCAGGCCATCGACCGCGTGCGGGCCATCCGCTTTGGCGCCGACGGCTACTTCACGATCATGCGCTCCGACATGGTCGTGCTGATGCATCCGATCAAGTCCGAACTCAATGGCAAGTTCATGGGCGACATGAAGGACCCGAACGGCGTCTACCTGTTCCGCGACATCGCGCAGATCGGCAAGACCACCGGCAAGGGCTTCATCGAATACCTGTGGCCCAAGCCGGGCGCCGAGGCGCCGCAGCCCAAGCTCAGCTACACGCTGAACTTCAAGCCGTGGGACTGGGACTTCATCGCCGGCCTGTACCTCGACGACATCCACGCCGAATTCCGCGCCGCGCTCTGGAAGGCGCTGGGCTGGCTGGTGGCCGTGGGCGCGCTGATGAGCGTGGTGATGGTGCGGGTGTCGATGAGCCTGCAGAAGCAGCTTGGCGGCGAACCGGCGCTGACGTCGCACATTGCCGCGCGCATCGCCGAGGGCGACCTCGCCACGCAGGTCGAGACCGCGCCGCACGACCGCGACAGCGTGCTGTACAACATGCAGCAGATGCAGGCGCGGCTGACCGGCGCCATCGGCCAGATCCGCGGCTCCGCCGACGCCATCGCCGGGGCGGCGCGCCAGATCTCGGCCGGCAACGTCGACCTGTCGCGCCGCAGCGAGGAACAGGCGGCGTCGCTGGAACAGACCGCCGCGAGCATGGAGGAACTGACCAGCACCGTACGCCAGAGCGCCGATAACGCGCGCCAGGCGGCGCACCTGGCCGAGGGCGCGTCGGATATCGCCGTGCGCGGTGGCGAGATCGTGCACAAGGTCGTGGCGACGATGGGCGAGATCAAGGACGCCTCGGGCAAGGTGGTGGACATCATCGCCGTGATCGAGGGTATCGCCTTCCAGACCAACATCCTGGCCCTGAACGCGGCCGTGGAAGCGGCCCGGGCCGGCGAGCAGGGCCGCGGCTTCGCGGTGGTGGCCGGGGAAGTGCGCAGCCTGGCCCAGCGCAGCGCCACGGCGGCCAAGGAAATCAAGTCGCTGATCGACAACTCGGCCCAGCGCGTGGAAGACGGCGCGACGCTGGTGGAAGGCGCCGGCAAGGCGATGGAAGAGATCGTCGAGGCCGTCAAGCGCGTGACCGACCTGATGGGCGAGATGCGCGCCGCCACCGAGGAACAGACCGGCGGCATCGAGCAGGTCAACCAGGCGGTGTCGCAGATGGACCAGATGGCGCAGCAGAACGCCGCGCTGGTGGAGCAGGCCACGGCCGCCGCCGCGTCGCTGGAGGACCAGGCCGACGCGCTGCACCGCGCCGTGGGCCAGTTCCGGCTGGCCGGGGCGCTGTAACCCGCCGGCTTCGCGCTGGTATCAAAGGCCCGCAGCGATGCGGGCCTTTTTGCGTTCCGGCGGCAAACCTTGGTCTGAACCTTGCTGCGCCAAGCACATCCGGTTACCCATGTCTTATTCAGCAGCCAAAGGAGTCCAAGATGAATACGCCCCGGGACAATGCCCCGCAAAACACCCCCGCCGAAAACGACACGAACAAGGCGAGCGAAAACCAGACAGTCGAAATCAAGGTGTCCGGCGACGGTAATGGACTCGTCGACGACGAAACCTCCGGCCACGTGCTCAAACCCGAGCACCCCGCGCCCGGCAAGACGCCGAACGAGCGCCTGGCGGGCGAAGGCGACGCGGACGCGACCAGCCAGTAAATGCCGCGGCGATTATCCGAATACCCCCCAACGGCGGGGCATGCATACATTTCGACTTAATCCCACCTTAATCTGGCAATCGGAAAAAAGGTAAATATTGCAGCATGTGCGGCGCCCAATGTTACGTAACACGTAACGGGCGCCGGTCAGGTTTTCACGGCGCCATGCGGGTTGTGGCGCGATTTTCATTCTGGAACGGTTTTTGCGCTGCTCCTTTTTCAAACACAAAATCAGAAACAAGGGGAGCTTCAGATGAAGGCTGCGGTTCTAGAGTCCAGGCCGCTGATCGGCCTTGGCATCCAGCAGGTATTGCACCGGATCGCGGACGTCCACGACGCCAGCGTGGTCTCGCCTGCGCTGTCGCCATCGCCATCGCGCGCCCATTCCCTGCGGGGTATCGAGTTGCTGATCGTCGGCGACCTGTTCCAGGGGTACGACGCCGCCACGCTCGAACTGCTGGGCACCGCCGACGCCGTCCGGGGCGTGCTGTACCTGGGCTCCAGCGGCACGGTCCAGTGGACGCCCCCGCGCACGGTGTCGCCGCTGCTGTCGTGGCTGCCGGAGAACGCCCCGGCCGACGACATCGAGCAGACCATGCGCCGGATCATCGGCGCCATGCGCACCGGCGGCACGGAGCCCGGCCGCGAAGCCGCGCCGGCCGACGATGGGGTTGCCGTGGTCCTGCCGATGGTGCCCGCGCGCAATGTCGGCCAGGGCTTGCCCGCGTTTGCCGCCGAGGCCCAGTTGCTGAACCTGACGCAGCGCCAGTACGACGTGCTCGTGCTGCTGTCCAAGGGCATGTCGATCAAGCTGATCAGCCGCCGGCTGGACATTTCGGTGCCAACGGTCAAGAGCCACACGCTGCAGATCTACCGCCGGCTGGCGGCCCGCAGCAAGACCGAGGCCGTGTTCCGCGCGCGCGAGAAAGGCGCCATGCTGAGCGTGCCGTCGGCCGCCGTGACGGCCGAGGCGGCCTGATCCCGGCGCCCCCGGCACACCCGGCGCTCAGGGCCGCTGCGAGAACGTCCGCTCGAAGACCGCCTCGGCAATGCGGTTCTTGAGGATCTCGATCGAGCCGCCGGCGATCATCCAGCCCCGGCAGCGCCGCTGGCAGTACTCGACCAGTTCCTCCTGGCTGTAGCCCATGCCGCCCATCACCTGCAGCGCCTCGTTGGCGATGTCGAAGCCGGCCTGGTTGCAGAACGCCTTGGCGATGGCCGTTTCCTCGGCCGACGGCAGGCCGCTGTCGGCATTGCTGGCCGCCCGGTACAGCAGCAGCTGGCCGGCATCGAGCTTCATCTTCATCTCGGCGAACTTCCACTGCAGCCCCTGGAATTCGCACAGCAGGCGCCCGAACTGCTTGCGCTGCAGCGCCCACTGGCGCGCCACCTCGTACGCATAGCGGCCCAGCGCCAGCGAGCGCGCGGTGTTGCCCATGCGCTCGACGTTGAAGCCGGCAATCTGCTTCTTGAAGCCGCCCTCGCCCAGCAGCACGTCCTGCGGCGCCACGTAGACGTCCTCGAAGTAGATCTGCGCCCATTCCTCGCCCGACATGAAGCGCGACTTCTGGCCGATGCGCACGCCCGGCGCCTTCGTGTCGATCAGCACCGAGCCGATGCCGCCCACGCCGGGGCCGAATCGCACGTACGCCAGGATCACGTCGGCATGGGGCCCATGCGTGGTGAAGATCTTGGTGCCGTTGATGCGGAAGCCCTCGCCGTCGGGCGTGGCGCTGGTCTTCAGCTCGGTGACGGCCGATCCGGCCTCGGGCTCGGTCATGCCAACCGAGATCAGCGTCTCGCCGCGCAGCAGCGGCGCCAGCCACTTGTCCTTCTGCGCCGGCGATCCGTACTCGGCCAGCACGCGGATCGCGCCGAAGTTGCCGGCCTGCACCACGTCCGCGCTGCGCGGGCAGTGGGCCGCCACGGCCTGGATGGCGATCACGGCGTCCATCAGCGTGCCGCCCTGGCCGCCGTCGGCCTCGGCAATCGTGATGCCGAGCAGGCCCTGCTCGGCCATCTTCTTCGCCACGTCCCACGGGTAGGCGTCGGTATGGGCGCGCTCGCGGGCGCCGGGGCGCAGTGCCTTCTCGGCAAAGCGGCTCACGGCGTCCTGGAATTCCTGCTGTTCGGGGGTGAGCTTGAAATGCATGGTGTCTCCGGTGAGGCTGGGTATGGGGATGGCTGCGCGCGCCGATCAGTCGGCCAAGCGCAGCACGCAGTCGACGCCGACCACGCCATCGGCGCGCACGAACAGCGGGTTGATCTCGGCCTCGGCCACGGTGGCGCCGTCCAGCGCCGCCAGGCGAGAGAAGCGGACGATGGCATCGGCCAGCGCGTCGACGTCGCCGCGCGGCAGGCCACGGAAGCCGCGCACGATGCGCGTGGACCGCACTTCGTCGATCATCTGCCGCGCGTCGGCCAGGCTCACGGGCGCCGGCCGCAGGCTGACGTCGCGATGCAGCTCGGCCGTGATGCCGCCGGCGCCGAGCACGACGATGGGCCCCACCAGCGGGTCCAGCCGATAGCCGAGCATCAGCTCCAGCAGCCGGTCCTCCATGCGCTGGACGAGGATGCCGTCGACGCGGGCAGCCGGCGCGTGGGCGCGCGCGTTGGCCATCAGCCGCTGTACGGTGGCGGCCAGTTCGGCGTTGTCGCGCACGCCCACCTGCACGCCGCCGATCTCGGTCTTGTGCAGGATGTCGCGCGAGCACACCTTGGCGACCACCGGATACGGCACCGCGTGGGCCGGCGACGCCGGATCGACCAGCGCCGCCGGCGCCACGGGCACGCCCAGCGCCGCGAACACGGCGCCGGCCTCGATCTCGCTGAGATCGCCCTGCGTCGGCAGCCCGGCCGGCCACGCCAGCGGCGGCAGCGGCGCATGGGGTGCCGCCTGACCCGCCCGGGCCGCGCGGAACAGGCAGGCCAGCGCATCGGCGCAGCTTTCGGGCGTGCGGAACGCGGGCACGCCGGCGTGCTGCAGCACCTGCAGCGACTGCGTGGCTTCCGGCGACAGGAACGCCAGCAGCGGCTTGCCGCCCACCGCCGACGCCTCGACGATGGGCCTGACCGCAAGCTGCGGATGAAACTGCGCCGACGACCCGGCCACGCACAGCACGGCATCGCACCAGTCGCCCTGCAGCATCTGCTCCACGAGGTCGCGGTACTGTGCGCCGGTGGCGGCCAGCGTCAGGTCGATGATCGGCGTCTGCCGGATCTTCACGCCGCGCGCCGCCATGTGTGCGATGAAGGCGTCGGGCGGCGCCACGGCTTCCACGCCGGACAGGCCCAGGCGGTCCACCACCGTGGCCGCCCCGCCGCCGGTCGTCGTCACCACGGCCACGCGCGGCGCGCGGTCCAGCGCGGGCACCGTGCGCGCGTAGCGGCTGGCCAGCGGCGCCGCCTCGAACAGTGTTTCCAGCAGTTCCACGCGCATCGCGCCATGCCGGCGCAGAAAGGCGTCCACGGCCGCGTCGTTGCCGGCCAGCGCGCCCGTGTGCGACTGGGCCAGCGCCTCGCCCTGCGCGGAACGCCCGAGCTTGTAGACCAGCACCGGCTTGCCGGCGGCCCTGGCGCGGCGCAGCGCCGGCCCCAGCGCCGCCGCGTCGCGGATCGTTTCCAGGAACAGCAGGATGACCTCGGTGGCGGCGTCGTCGACCAGCAGGTCCACCAGCTCGCCCACGCCGATATCGCATTCGTTGCCCACCGACACGAGCTTGGCAAAGCCCATGCCGCGCGCCGCGCCGCGCGACAGCAGCGCGCCCAGCATCGACCCGCTCTGCGACACCACGCTGACGGGGCCGGCATGCAGCGCGTCCATCTCCAGCACCGCGTTGACGGACAGCACCGCGCCGCTATGGATGTCGACCACGCCGATGCTGTTCGGCCCCAGCACGCGCACGCCCAGCGCGCGCGCCTGCTCGGCCAGCGCCTGCTGCGCCGCCATGCCGGCCTGACCCAGTTCCGCAAAGCCATCGGAGAAGATGGTCACCACGCGCGCGCCCTGCGCGGCGCTCTGCGCCAGCGCCTCGGCCACGTGGGCGCCGGGCACCATCACGAACGCGTGGTCGATCGGCTCTGGCAGCGCCGCCACGCTCGGGTACGCGGCCAGCCCCATCACCTCGGTCCGGCCAGCGTTGACCGGCAGGATGCGGCCCTGGAAGCCGTGCTTGCGCATGAAGCGCAACGGCCGGGCCGTGTTCTTCTTCTCGTCGGCCGATGCCCCCACCAGCGCCACGGCCTGCGGCGCGAACAGCGCGCGCGCCAGGTCCTTGCCCGTGGCGGCCACGGCGGGCGCGCCGGCCACGATTTCCTTGTCGACTCTCGTCATGACTGTTCCGTCTGCTTCGGTATCAATGAGGGGATGGCTTTAGCGCGCGCGCAGCGCACCGAGCCCCAGCGCGCGCACCGGGCGCGCGTCGAGCTGCCACAGCGCGTCCAGCAGGCTGGCGGCGCGGATCGTGCCCAGCACGGGGCCGGCCAGCTCCATGAACTTGTCCGCCAGCGTCGCGTCGTCGAGCGGCGCTTCGGGGTCGCCGCGCCGGTAGGGCGCAAAGTGCTCGTGGCGGCGGCCGTCGGCCATCTCGATCGCCACGCGCGCGGCGCGCTGGCGCGGAAAGGCGGCGGTCAGCACGGGATCGGCGGCCAGCGTGATGCGCTGCATCAGCGCGCGGATGGCGGGATCGGCCAGGCGCGCGGGGCTGAACGCATCGAGCCGCACCGCGCCGTGCAGGATGCCGTGCGCCACCACGTAGGGCAGGCTGAAGCGCGCCTCGAACGGCGTGGCCGGCTGGAAGTTGCCGGTGACGTCCAGCGCCACCTGGTACGCCTGCACGTGCACGGCGGCAATGCGCGACGGATCGAGGTCGTGGTCGCGCACGAGCTGCATGGCGGCGTCGATGGCGGCGAACGTGTGGCCGCAGCAGCCGTGGTTCTTCTGCGTGATGCGCGTGACGTGGAAGTCGCTGCCCAGGCCGTCGGTGACGCGCGACCAGTCCGGGCTGCCGCCCAGCGCCGCGCCAAAGCCGGCGTCGCCTTCCAGGATGTCGCGCACGCCGGTCACGCCATGCGCGGCGCCCTGCGCGGCCAGCACGCCGGTCTGGGCCGCATGGCCCGCGTGCAGCGCCTTGGTCATCGCATCGGAGCGGAACGCCTGCTGCAGCCCCGAGGCAAACGTGGTGGCCGTGGCCATCGCATGGCCGGCCACGCCGGCATCGCCCGGCGCCAGCAGCAGCGCGCCGGCCGCCGCCGCGCCAATGCAGCCGACCGTGCCGGTGGTATGGAAGTAGCGGTAGTGCGCGGGCTGGATCGCCGCGCCGATGCGCGTGGAGACCTCGTAGCCAGCCACCACGGCGCGCAGCAGGTCGGTGCCGCTGGCGTCGCACTGCTCGGCCACGGCCAGGGCGGCGGCGATGGTCGGGCAGCCCGGGTGATAGACCGCGTCGCGGTAGATGTCGTCGAACTCGGCCGCGTGCGACACGCTGCCGTTGATCCACGCGGCCAGCGCCGGGAAGGCCGTGGTGCCATGGCCCAGCACGGTACTGTGTCCCACGCCCAGTTCGGCGCGATGGGCCGCCATCAGCTGCTGGCCCGGCGCCATCGGCACGCCGGCCAGCAGCGCGGCAAACCAGTCGATCACCACGCGCCGGGCGTGGTGCTGTACGTCGTCGGGCAGCGGCGCATGGGCCTGGCTGCCGACATAGTCGGCAAATCGGTCGATCAGCATGCCGGGGGTCTCCGGTGGTCTCCTCTGGAATGCCTCCATCGTACGAACCGCCACCGGCCCAGCTTTGACATTTGGTGAAAGCTCCCGAGCCCGGCCGCGTATCCGGCCCGGCCCGGGCTGGTGCATACTCGGCGCACGCCGTTTTGCGCGCAGCTTTTCCTTCTGGAGCACGCCCGACCCATGGACATGGACATTCCTTCGCTTGCCATCCTGATTGCCGCCGTGGAAGAGAAGAGCCTGTCACGCGCGGCCGAGCGCGAGAACCTGGTCACCTCCGCCGCCAGCAAGCGGATTGCCGAGCTGGAACGGCGCGCGGGCACGGCGCTGCTGCGCCGCCACGGGCGCGGCGTGGAGCCCACGCCGGCCGGCGCCATGCTCTACCAGCGCGCCAAGGCCATCGTGCGCAGCGTGCAGCTTGCGCAGGACGCGCTGGCGGCCTACTCGCTCGACGGCATCGCCAAGATCCGGCTGGCGTCCAACCGGTCGACCATCCTGCAGTTCCTGCCGGCCGACATCAGCGGCTTCCTGAAGCACGACCCCGAGGCCCGCATCGACCTGGTGGAAGCGTTCAGCTTCGACATCCCGCGCATGGTCTCCAACGGCGATGCCGACATCGGCATCTACCACGCGCGCAGCCCCAGCCCCGGCGTGCACTCGCTGCCGTACCGCCAGGACCGCGTGGGACTGGTGGTGCCGCGCGGGCATCCGCTGGAGGCGCGCGGCGCGCTGCATCTGGAAGAGGCGCTGGACTACGACTTCCTGGGCTACTTTCCGCGCCACACGTTCGACGCGTTCCTGACGCTGGTGTCCGGCACGATCTCGCGGCCGCTGACCGTCAAGACGCAGGTGTCGAACTTCGAGGCGCGCTGCCGCATGGTGCGCGAGGGCCTGGGCCTGGCCGTGGTGCCCGAGGGCATCGCCCGCAACTACCTGCAGATGATGGGCCTGTCACTGCTGACGCTGAAGGACGACTGGGCCGAGCGCGCGTTCTATGTCTGCGTGCGCGACCGCGACAGCCTGCCATCGGCCGTGGGCCGGCTGCTGGAATACCTGAGCCGCTGCGCCGCGATGGAGCAGCATTTCCTGAAGCCCAGGTAGCCGCGCCCGCGCCGCACGGCAAGAACGCAGCGTTTCTGTTTCGTCAAAGCTCGGCGCCGCCGTCTTTCTAAGATGGTCCCAGGGCTACCGCGCCAGCGGCAGGCCCCATGACAAGAGACACACGGAGACAGCGATGAAAGACTTCCTGCGGCGCTCGGCCGCCGGCGTACTGCTTTTTTGCGCCGCGACAGCCCATGCCCAGCAACCGTACCCGTCGAAGCCGATCCGCGTGGTCGTGGCGTTCACGGCCGGCGGCACCACCGACATCCTGGCGCGCGAGGTGGCGCAGCAGATGGGCAAGGCGCTGGGCCAGAGCGTGGTGGTGGAAAACCGCCCCGGCGCCGGTGGCAACATCGGCACGGACTTCGTCGGCCGCAGCGACCCCGACGGCTACACGCTGCTGGCCACGTCGGTGGGCCCCGTGGCGATCAACCCCACGCTGTACAGCCGCCTCAAGGTCAACCCGCAGACCGACCTGCAGGCCGTGGCGCCCATCGCCGACGTGCCCAACGTGATGGTCGTCAGCCCCGGCGTGCCGGCCAAGACCGTGCAGGAGTTCATCGCCTACGCCAAGGCGCACCCGAACCAGCTCAACTTCAGCTCCACCGGCGTGGGCACGGCCGCGCACCTGTCCGGCGTGCTGTTCAACGAGAGCGCGGGCACCAAGACGACCCATGTGCCGTACAAGGGCGCCGACGCGCTGAACGACCTGCTGGCCGGCCGCGTGCAGTTCATGTTCGCGACCGTGCCGTCGGTGATCTCGCATATCCGCGGCGGGCAACTGCGCGCGCTGGCCGTGACGTCGCGCAAGCGGTCGAGCGCGCTGCCCGACGTGCCGACCATGGCCGAGGCCGGCGTGCGCAACGTGGTGACGGGCGCGTGGTTCGGCCTGTTCGCGCCGAAGGGCACGCCGCCGGAGATCGTCGCCAGGCTGAACCGCACCGTGACCGACGCGCTGTCGCAGCCCGAGATGCGCAGCAAGCTCGCGCAGCAGGGCGCGGAGGCGATGAGCCTGACGCCCGACGCGTTCGGCAAGTTCGTCGTGGCCGAGTACCAGGCGTGGAAGCCCGTAGTGGTCAGCTCGGGCGCGCGCATCGACTGACCGGCACCCGTCGCGCCATGCCGGCCTGCCCTGCAGCATGGCCGGCCCGCGCCGGTGCGGCTATCGCACATTGCATCGCACAACCGGGGGCTGACCCTGACGCCGGCCGCCCGGTTCCTCGCCGATAATCGCCCGGCCGGCGCCGTCCGGCCGAGAGCCCCGGGGCGCCGCCACCGGGTGCGAGCAGAACATCAGTGAAGGAGATGTAGTGCGTATCAAGCGTCAAGCCGCGCGTGCCGCGTGCGGGATGGCCGTTGCCATCGCCACCCTGTCCACCCCGTCCGCCTTTGCCGCGGACGCCTGGCCCAGCAAGCCGATCAAGGTCATCGTGCCGTACACGCCGGGCGGGTCCACCGACACCGTGTCGCGCGTGGTGTTCGAGCGCGTGTCCCAGAGCCTGGGCCAGCCGATCATCATCGAGAACAAGCCCGGCGCCAACAGCACGCTGGGCGTGGGCGTGGCCGCGCGCTCGGCGCCGGACGGCTACACGTTCGTGTCGGTGCTGGCCGCGTACAGCGCGAACATGTCGCTGTACTCCAAGCTCAGCTACAAGCCGTCGGACCTGACGCCGGTGGCGGAAATGGCAGAACTGCCGCTGTTCCTGTTTGCCAGCAAGAAGGTGCCCGCCAGGAGCGTCGGCGAGCTGGTCGACTACGGCCGCAAGCATCCGGACGCGCTGACGTTCGGCTCCAGCGGCGTCGGCAGCTCGGCGCATCTGACCGGCGAGCGGCTGGCGATGGAATCGAAAGTCCGCATGACGCACGTGCCGTACAACGGCAGCGCGCCGATCCTGCCCGCGCTGGTGGCCGGCGAGGTCTCCGTGGCGTTCGACCCGCTGCTGGTGCCGATGCCGCACGTGAAGTCCGGCAAGATCAACGTGCTGGCCGTGGCATCCGCCAAGCGCTGGCCCGGCGAGCCCAACATCCCGACCATGGAGGAGTCCGGCTTTCCCGGCTTCATCATGAGTTCGTGGACCGGCCTGCTGGCCCCGGCCGGCACGCCGCAGCCGGTGGTCGACCGCATGGCGAAGGAGATCGCGGCCGCCACGCGCAGCCCCGACGTGGCGAAGAAGCTGACCGAGCTGGGCTTCATCCCGGTGGGCAGCACGCCCGACGAGTTCCGCAAGCTGATCGAGCGCGACACCACGCGCTACGCGCAGATCGTGAAGGCCGGCAAGATCACGCTCGACTGAACGGCGGCCGGCCCGGACGGGCGGGCGGTTTCCACCGGAAGCCGCCCGCCCGCACCTTCACTGCGCAGTCAGAGATTTTGATACTTCTAACAAATCTCTTCAGACGCAATCAAAAAAGATTCAATTACGGAAGGTGACGCGACCGCCAACAATGCAGTGACGATGGTTCCCCAGCGAACGATGTCATGGGCCTGGCTGCGTCTGCTTCTTACCCACCCTTCCGCAACGATGGCCCGGAGCCGGACGCGCCCACGCCGCGCGTGACGCTGGGCGCCGCCGCGCTGGTGGCGCTGTCCGTGCATGCCACGCCGGCCGCCGCCCAGGCCACGGCGCGCTGCGGCAGCGACATCTCGGGCAGCTTTCCGACCGGCGTGCTGTGCCAGCCGGCCATCGGCACGGCGGCCGTGCTGGGCACGCTGCCAGGCGCCACGTTCGGCGGCATTACCGCCTCCAGCCTGCGGGCATTCGGACGACAGGCCAGCGCGTCGGTGACCGTGGACGGCGCGACGATCACGAACAGCGCCACGGTCAGCAACGCCCATGGGGTCCAGGCCCAGGTCACGGGCGCGCCGGGCGACGCCACGGTGACGTTCTCCGGCGGTGCCACCGGCATCACGCTGACCGGCGCGACTGCGCTGGACGGCGCCAACGCGCTCAACAACACGGCGGGCGCGGCGTCGATCTCGGTCACGGCCGGCACGGCGCTCCAGATCACCAACCTCGTCAACGGCAACGACCATGACGGGCTGGACGCCAACAACACCGGCGGCGGCAATGCCAGCATCGTGCACAACGGCACGGGCCAGATCTCGGTGGTGGGCGGCAACGGCGTCCATGGCCGCGCAGTGGGCGCCGGCACCATCTCCGCGACGGTCGGCAACGGCGTGTCGATCATCGTCGACAACACCAACGGCGTGGCGGACCCCGCCGACCCCGGCCTGGAAGCGGGCAAGGCCAACCACGCCGGCATCTGGGCTCGCACCGTCGGCAGCGGCGCGATCACGATCGACAACGGCGCCAGCATCCGGTCCATCGACGAGAACGCGTTCGGCATCCTGGGCTGGGGCGGCACGGGCGCGGTCAGCATCCGCAATACGGGCGCGATCACGACCGACGGCACGGCCGGCAGCGCGCTGCGCGCCGCCGCCACCACCAGCGGTGACATCACCATCGTCAACCGTGGCGCCCTGACGACCACCGGGATACAGGGCCACGGCATCTACGTCAGCGGCGGCGCCACCGACGGCAACATCGCCGTGGAAAACCACGGCACGCTGACCGTGGGCAGCCCCGCCAACGCCGGCGACGCGGAGGGGTCGCGCGCCATCTACGTGATCGCGCGCGGCGCCAGCAACGCCCAGGTCACGGGCTCGGGCGACATTACCGTGCGCGGCGCGCCGACCTCGGGGCGCGGCTACGGCATCATCATGAGCGCGGTCAACGGCACGTCGACGGTGGACTATTCCGGCAACATCACGGTGGTCGGCAACGGCGCGGGCGCCATCCGCGCCCATTCGAACACCAACGCGACGACGGTGGACTACCACGGCGGCAAGCTCGAAACGTTCAACGCCAACGCCAACGGCATCTACGCCACCAATGATTCAGGCACCGCGCCCGTGACCGTGCGCGCGTCGGGCACCATCGTCACCCATGCCGACAACGGCGGCGGCGACGGCTCCGGCGGCGGCTCGTTCGGCCTGCAGGCCACCACGCTGGGCGGCCCGGTCAGCATCGACTTCCAGGGCGGGCAGATCGACGTCAACGGGTCGGGCGCGGGCATCGTCGCCGGCTCGGGCTTCAGCGGCGGCACCGGCGCGGGCAGCGTCACCGTCCGCAACGCCGGCGCGATCCTCGCGCGCGGCGCCACCCAGCGCGGCATGCGCAGCTTCAGCAGCACCGGCGCGCAGCAGATCACGAACACCGGATCGATCCAGACGCTCGGCGTAGCCGACTCGCAAGGCATCCTGGCCCAGGCGACTGCCGCCGCGGCCATCACCGTGGCCAACAGCGGCGGCATCCAGACCGTCGGCAACAACGCATCCGGCATCGAAGCCACCACGCAGGGCACGGTCGACGTCACCAGCACCGGGCCGATTTCGGCGGGCTGGGGCACCAGCGCCGGCATCCGCGTGGGCGGCGTGGCGCAGGCCGTGCAGAACGGGGCCGGGCTGTCGGCGCTCAGCGACGTGGCGGTGGCAGCCGACAACGGCGCGGCGGGCAGCTTCGTGCTGCGCAACACGGGCGCGATGACGGGCGTGGTCACCGCCGCCACGTCGGCCACGCAGATCGCCAACGCCGGGGCCTGGAACCTGCGGCGGTTCATCGACGGCAGCGGCACGGGTGTCCGCGACACCTGGCAGGTGGCGGTCGCCAACCTGGGCGCGAGCGGCGCCAACAGCGTCGACAACGGCGGCACGCTGGCGCTGGCGCCGCAGCCAGTCGGCACGGCCGCCACGCGCAGCCCGGCCGACGCCATCGCCACGTTCGACGCCACCGGCGCCTACCTGCCGCTCGGCCAGTCGGCCAACGCGCCGGTGATGGGCGGCGCTGTGCAGGGGCAGTTGCTGGGCGTGCGGACGTTCACGAACAGCGGCACGGTGGACGTGGCCGGTGGCGGCACGGCCGTCGGCAACGTGCTGGTGATCACCGGCGGGCAGACGCCCGGCGCCGATGGCGGCGGCACGTTCGTGTCGAACGGCGGCGCGCTCAAGCTCAACACGGTGCTCAACGAAGGCGGCGCGGCCAGCCGGTCCGACATGCTCGTCGTCGACGCCACCGCCACCGGCCCGGGCGGGCCGACCCGCATCGCCGTGAACAACGTGGGCGGCACGGGCGCGCTGACCAACGGTGCCGGCATCGCGCTGGTCGAGCTGACCAACAAGGCGCCGTCGGCCAGCGACCCCAACGCGTTCGCGCTGAACGGCCGTGCCGTGGCCGGGGTCTACGAGTACCGCCTGTTTCGCGGCGACCAGGCCGGCGCCAATCCCGACGTCTGGTACCTGCGCTCCGAGCGCAGCCCCGAGCCCACGCCAAACCCGCAGGCACTGTACCGGCCCGAGGTGGCGGCCTACCTGGCCAACCAGCGGCTGGCCGGGCAGATGTTCGTCCACAGCCTGCACGACCGGCTGGGCGAGCCGCAGTACGCGGAATCGCAGGGCTTCGACCGGGCGGAGGACAAGCCGCGCGCGGGCTGGCTGCGCGCCGTGGGCAATTGGCAGGGCAGCCGCAGCAAGGACGGCGTGTACAAGACCAGCACCGACTCGTTCCTGCTGCACGGCGGGCTCGAACTCGCCAAGTGGCACCTGGGCTCGGAGACCGACCGCGCGCACGCCGGGCTGATGGCCAGCTACGGCAACGCCCGCACCGACGCGGACGCCGCCGGCAACGCGTTCCACGCGCGCGGCAAGGTGGAAGGCTGGAGCGTCGGCGCGTACGGCACGTGGTACCAGAACGACGAGAACCGGCTGGGCGCCTACGTCGACACGTGGTTCCAGTACGGCTGGTTCACCAACCGCGTGGAGGGCGACCTGCTGCCCTCGGTGCGCTACCACGCACAGGGGCTGGCGCTGTCGGGCGAGTCGGGCTACGCGGTGCCGCTGCGCGACGGCTGGGTGGTGGAGCCGCAGGCGCAATTGATCTACGTCGACTACAACGAGGACGATGTCACCGAGCCCAACGGCACGCGCGTGAACGGCGCCGACAGCTCGGGCGTCATCACCCGGCTCGGCGTGCGCACGCACCGCACCTACGACCGCGCCGACGGCCGCAAGTACCAGCCGTACCTGACCGTGAACTGGTGGTACAGCGACACGGACAGCAACATCGCCTTCAACCAGATCCCGGTGGGCACCCTCTATCCCCACAACCGGATGGAGCTGAAGCTGGGCCTGAACGCGGACCTGGGCAAGGGCCGCACGGCCTGGGCCAATGTCTCGGGCTCCTGGGGCCAGCAGAACTACTACCAGTACGCGGCCCGCGTCGGCTTCAAGTACACCTGGAAGTAGCCGTCCGGGGCCCCGCCCGAGAAAATTCATATCGTTCGCCGAAAGAAGTGAATGCCCCACCCGGTGCATCGTCGATACCATTTCCGTCGAACCCGGCACAACTGGCGGAGAACACGATGCGACGAGCACTGAAATGGATGGCGGCGGCCCCGCTGGCGATGGCGTTGGCCGGCGCGGCACACGGGCAGTCTTCCCGATACGAGAATCTGGCGGGCACGCCGTTCCAGGGCGGCTACCCGACCCGCCAGGGCATTACCGCGCTGCAGGACGAGCTGTACTTCCAGCGCGCGGTGCAGAGCTACATCTGGGCGCTGCCGGCGCTGAACATGTACGGCATGAAGGAAGGCTCGGAGAAGACGTTCGGCAAGGGCTACAACGTGCTGCCGATCTGGAAGGACCGGCTGAACGCCAAGACGCGGGTCACCACGCCGAACTCGGACGTGATCTACGCCATGGGCTACCTGGACCTCAAGGAGGATGGGCCGATGGTGATCGAGGTGCCGCCGGGCCTGCAGGGCATCCTCGACGACTTCTTCCAGCGGCCGATCTGCACGGAAGGCGAGATCGAAGGCCGCCGCTGGTGCGGCGACGTGGGCCTGCCCGGGCCCGACAAGGGCAAGGGCGGCAAGTACCTGCTGCTGCCGCCCGACTACCGCGGCGAGGTACCGCCGGGCTACATCACCATGCGCTCGCGCACCTACGGCGTGTTCGTGTTCTGGCGCGGCTTCTTCAAGGACCCGAAGGCGCTGGCCGAGCCGGTGCGCGTGATGGAACAGACCCGCATCTACCCGCTGGGCAAGGAGGCATCGGCGCGGCCGATGCAGTTCCCGAACGCGTCGGGCGTGCCCGTCGACATGCTGTACCCCACCGACGGCTCGGCATTTGACATGCTGGCCCGCTACATCGCGCACGAGTACGCCGACCCGCAGGACATGGAAATGCGCGGCATGCTGGCCGCGCTGGGCATCCGCAAGGACAAGCCGTTCGCGCCGGACGCGCGGCAGCGGGCGCTGCTGGACAAGGCCGCGCGCACGGCAGCCAAGATGGCGCACGTGGCGTCTTACGAGCCGCAGACCATCGTCGAGAACGGCCTCTGGTACCCGGACCGGCGCTGGCTCAACGTCTTCCCGGGCAACGCCACGTTCACGGCCGAGACGTTCAACTACATCGACCCGCGCACCGGGTTCTTTGCCAACGCCTACTCGGCCAGCCCGGGCATGGCCGTGGAAATGGTGAACGTGGGCGCCAAGTATCCGGCGACGTTCGTCGATGCCGACGGCAAGTTCCTGAGCGGCGGCAACCGCTACAAGCTGACGCTGCCGAAGGACGTGCCGGCCGCGCTGTTCTGGTCCGTCACGATCTATGACTCGCTGAAGGCGACCGGCGTCGACAACGGCCAGCCCTTCCCGTCGATCAACACGATGGACAAGCCCGCGCAGAACGCCGATGGATCGACCGACATCTACTTCGGGCCGACATCGCCGGGCGAGGGCCGCAACTGGCTGCGCACGCTGCCGGGGCAGGGCTACTTCGTGATCCTGCGGCTGTACGGCCCGACCCAGGCGTTCTTCGACAAGGCGTGGAAGCCGAGCGACCTGGTCAGGCAGAAGTAGCGCCGGCGGCGGCGGCGCGGCGGATGTCAGCGCTGCCGCTGCTGCCAGGCCTCGTACAGGTCGGGCTCGCCCTGCTGCCGCACGGGCAGGTACTGGATGGTCATCGACTGCTCGGCGAAGGGCCGGGCCAGGTCGGCGTAGATGGCTGCCGTGGACAGCCCGAACGGCTCGCCATCGTCGTTCGAATAGGCGTAGGCCACCTCGGTCACGCCGGCCAGCCGCATCGCCGCCATGCACATCGGGCACGGGTGGCCGCTGGCGTAGACCGCGCAGCCGGCCAGGCTGGGGCTGCCGAGCTTGTGGCTGGCCGCGCGGATGGCGTTCAGCTCGGCGTGCGACGTCGGGTCCTGGGTCTTGTGGATCTCATTGACGGCCGTGGCGATGACCTGGCCATCGCGGACGATCACGGCGCCGAACGGGCGGCCGCCCGCTTCCATGTTGGCGCGCGCCAGGCGGATGGCTTCCTGCAGATACTGTTGGGCTTGCGTCATGCTCGGTCTCCATCGTGCGAAGGGTCCGATCATAACCGCTGCGCCGTGTACTAAGCTGAAGCAGGCCACGCGCTTCACCGGCTGGAAGCCGTGCCGTGCCAGCGGTGCAGCCGGGCGTTTTCGCGGCGGGGTGCCATGTCTCGCTTTCCCTTGCGCCTTCCCTGGCGCTTCTCCATCCGGCTGGCCGGCGCGCCGCTCGTTGCCATGCTGGCCACCATGGGCGGCGCCCTGGCGGCCGAGCCGCCGAGCGCGCTGACCGTCACGTTCCTGCATCCCGACACGTACCAGGACGCCTCGCGCCACGCCGGCTACGGCAGCGACGCGCAGGTGCTGCAGGCGATCCGCCATCACCTGCAGAAGCTGGCCGCCCGTGGGCTGCCGCCCGGCTACGCGCTGTCGATCGAGGTGCTGGACATCGACCTGGCCGGCTACGTCGACTGGCGCTACCCAAGCGGCCTGCGCATCGTGCGCGACGCCACGTGGCCGCGCATGACGCTGCGCTACGTGCTGACGCACGGCGACGAGACGCTGGCCACGCGCGAGGAACGCATCCACAACATGCACTTCAACTGGGGCGTCAACCTGTACGGCCCCAGCGACCCGCTGCGCTACGAGAAAGCCATGCTCGACGACTGGTTCGAGCGCGCCATCGCGCGGCGCGTGCAGGGCTAGGCCGGCAGCCGGGCCGCGACTAGACTGGGTAGATCGCCACGCGGACCGGAGCCCTGCCATGGCCGACGCCACCTCCACCGACCCGCCCGTCAGCCATTCGACGCTGGCCTTCGGGCGCCTCTACAGCGACGACGCCGGCGAATCGCATTTCGGCGCGCTGTCGTTCGACATGCACGAGCGCGACTTCGCCCCGCCGGCGCCAGCGTTCCGCGTCTCGCGCCTGGACCCGGCCGAGCGGCAGGGTTTCCTGGTCATCCCCACCGGCTGGGTCGGCCAGTTCCATCCCGCGCCGGTGCGCATGTGGATCTTCGTGCTCGATGGCGAGATGGAGTTCGAGGCATCGGACGGCGAGCGCCGCGCGCTGGTACCGGGCAACGCACTGCTGCTGGAGGACACGCACGGCAAGGGCCACGCCAGCCGCGTGATCGGCGGCAATATCGCCACGCTGGCCATGGTGCAGATGCCGGGGGCCGCCGGTTGAGCGCGCCGATGCCGACGCCGGATGGGCCGCACCCGCCACCGCCTGCGCCGCCGTCCGGCGTCCCGTCGGGCTTCCGGCAGGGCATCATCACGGCCATCACGGTGCTGTTGGGCTTTTCGCTGGCGTTCTGGCGTTTCTGGGGGTTCGAGAGTCCAGGCCACTGGGGCGCCAGCGCGCTGCTGGCCGCGCTGTGCCTGATCGTCGCGGTGGCGCTGCAGATCCTGGCCCTGTTTCGCGCGCTGCGGCTGGAAGACGACAGCATCCCGGAATACCGCAAGACCGTGCGCTGGTTCATTGCGTCGGCGGTGGCACTGCTGGTGGGGCTGACCATCGCCATGCTGGATGCCGCCATCGCCACGGACACGGTCTGACCGACCCGGCGGGGGCGCTACCGGAACATCCCCGGCGCGTAGGTCTTGACGAAAAACGCCAGCGTGATGCACGACGTGGCCAGCAGCGTGCCGGCCCGCACCACGCGCGGCGGCGTGAGCTTGCCGAGCAGCGCGCCGCCGTAGCCGCCCAGCACGGCGCCGATCAGCATCGCCAGCGTCTCTGGCCAGCGCACGGCCCCCGCCACGATAAAGGCGATCACGGCCACCGCGTTGGCGGCGCTGACCATCAGCGTGCGCGGGGCATTGAGCCGCTTGATGTCGCGGCTGTCGAGCAGGCCCCACATGGCGATCATCATGATGCCGACGGCCCCGCCGAAATAGCCGCCATAGACGCCCAGCGCGAACTGCACGGCCAGCACGGCATTGGCGTGGACATGGCAGCGCCTGCGCAGCGCCTCGCCCAGTTGGCGCCCGAACGCCAGCGCCACGCAGGCCACCAGCAGCAGCCACGGCAGCACGAACGTGAACGCGGCCGATGGCGTGCGCAACAGCAGCAGCGCCCCGGCCAGCCCGCCGCACAGCGTGGCCACCAGCAGCGCCCGCAGCGACACGGCGCCCACCGGGCCCAGCCCGTCGCGATAGGCCCACGCGCTGGCGAGCCCGCCCGGAAACAGCGCCACGGTGCTGGACGTGTTCGCCTGAACCGGTGGCACCCCGGCGGCGATCATCGCCGGCAGGCTGACGAACGAGCCCCCGCCAGCCAGGGCATTCATCGCGCCAGCCACAAATCCAGCGCCAAAAACCATCAGTATCGGATCCATGGACGGAATGCTATGCACCGGCGGCCCGGTCCGCAATCTGGCATTTCCGGTGCTAGACTTCGGCGCATCCGAAAGCAGAGGAGTGTTGCGGTGCGTTTCGACCTGACCGACATGCGGCTGTTCCTGAGCGTCGTGGAATGCGGCAGCCTGACCCACGGCGCCCGCGCGATGCACCTTGCGGTGGCGTCCGTCAGCGAGCGCATCGCCGGCATGGAGGCCGCGCTGGGCGCGCCGCTGCTGGAACGCAACCGGCGCGGCGTGCGGCCCACCGCGGCGGGCGAGGCGCTGGTGCGCCACGCGCGCTCGATCCTGGGCCAGGTGGAGCAGATGCGCGGCGAACTGCGCCACTACGCCACGGGCCTCAAGGGCCGCATCCGGCTGCTGTCGAATACCGCCGCGCTGGCTGCCTTCCTGCCGCCCCACCTGTGCCGCTTCCTGGCCGCCCATCCGGACCTGTCGGTCGACCTGGGCGAGCGTCCCAGCGCGGAGATCGTCCAGGCGCTGGCCGAGGGCCGCGCCGACCTGGGCATCGTCGCCGACATCACCGATGTCTCGACGCTCCAGACCCACCGCATCGCCCAGGACCAGCTCGTGGTCGTGGCCGGCCGGATGCATCCGATTGCCACGCAGGAAACGGTGGCGTTTGCGGACATCGTGGGCGAGCCGATCGTCGGCGTGGCCGACACGGCGCTGGAATCGCACCTGGCCGAGCGCGCCGCGCGGCTGGGGCGCCAGCTGCACTACCGCGTGCAGCTTCGCAACGTCGAGCATGTGGCGATGCTGGTCGACGCCGGCATCGGCATCTCGATCGTGTCCGACGCACTGGCGCAGGCCATGCCGCGCGGGCTGGCCATCCTGCCGCTGTCCGAACCCTGGGCGGCCCGCCGCCTCTATCTCTGCGCGCGCGATTTCCAGGCGCTGACGCCCCACGCGCAACTGCTGGCGCGGCAACTGACCGAAGGCTGACCGGCCGCGCTCAAGTCGGGCCCGCGGAAAGCCGTAAAATCCCGGGACATCGTCTGGAAGCAATCCCATGAAGCAAGTATTCCTGCTGGCCCTGGCCTGCCTGGCCGGCGCGGCCCACGCGCAGTCCACCGTGGGCGCCGTCGCGGCGCCGCTGGGGCTGGAGCTGGGCAAGACCCAGTGCGCAAGGCTGACGCCCGGCCCGAACCGCGAGAAAACCGGCAAGACGCCGTGGGCCGGCGGCGACGCCTTCGAGCTGCGCCACCTCGAACGATTCAACCTGCCCGGACTGACGCGCGCGGTCGTCAACTGCGATGCGCAGGACCTGGTGACGCTGGTAACGCTGACCTTCGACCGCACCGCGCTGGACGACGTCACGCACAAGCTCGACGCGCGCTACGAATCGAAGCGCAAGACCGACGCCAACGCCCAGAACGCCTACGCCGAGTGGGTGGCCGCCAATGGCACGCTGGAACTGCTGTACGCCCGCGACGGCAAGCAGTTCACCGTGGCGTACTGGGGCAAGGGCGCCAAGGCGCGCTACTTTGCCTATGGCAGCACCCCGGACAAGGCGCCCGCCGCCTCGGCTGCGCCCGCCCCCGCCAAGGTGCCGGCGGCGCTCTAGCCGGTTGCCCGGCAAGGTGTAATCTTCAGCCTGCATCGGGATGCCGCCGGCGTCCCGCCTGACTGGAGAATCCCCATGACTTCCAAAGCCTCCGCCCGCCGGCAGGCGTTCCGGCAGCAGGTGGCGGCGCGCCAGGCGCTGCTGATGCCCGGCGCGTTCAACGCCATGAGCGCGCGCGTGATCGAGGACCTCGGCTTCCAGGCGGTCTACCTGACCGGCGCGGGCGTCACCAACATGTCGTTCGGACTGCCCGACCTGGGCTTCATCGGCTTGAGCGACATCGCCGAGCACACCGCCCGCGTGCGCGACGCCGTGGACCTGCCGCTGCTGGTGGATGCGGACACCGGGTTCGGCAACGCGCTGAACGTGCACCACGCGGTGCGCACGCTGGAACGGGCCGGCGCCGATGCCATCCAGCTCGAAGACCAGGTGATGCCGAAGAAGTGCGGCCACTTTGCCGGCAAGCAGGTCATTGGCACGGGCGAGATGGTCGGCAAGATCCGGGCCGCCACCGACGCGCGCGACGACCCCGATTTCCTGATCGTGGCCCGTACCGATGCGGCGGCCGTGCACGGCATCGACGACGCCATCGACCGGGGCCACCGGTTTGCCGAAGCCGGCGCGGACATCCTGTTCCTGGAGGCCATCGAGGACCTGCGCGACATCGAGCGGCTGCCCGGCCTGTTCGACGTGCCGCTGCTGATCAACATCGTGATTGGCGGCAAGACACCGGTGCAGGGCCGCGACGCGCTGGAGCGGATGGGCTACGGCCTGGTGCTGTACGCCAACGCCGCGTTGCAGGGCGCCGTGCGCGGCATGCAGCAGGCGCTGGACCTGCTGCAGACCCAGGGCCAGATGACCGAAGACCCCGCCATCGTCGTCCCGTTCGGCGAACGCCAGCGGCTGGTGCGCAAGCCGCGCTACGACGAGCTCGACGGCCGCTATCAGAGCGACGACTGACACCAATCACTCAGACACCTGGATCGACGGCCAGCAGCCACAGCGACGCCACGCCCACGATCACGAGGCTCAGCGCCCAGACCGCGTCGAGGTTGAACCAGCTGCGCGAGACCAGTTGCGGGCCGACGTAGCGCCACGCCAGCCACGCCAGCGCGCCGCCCGCCACGAGCATCGCGGCGGTGTGGATGGCTGCCACCAGCAGCGCGGTGCCGGCGTTGCCGAAGGCCAGCGTGGTGGCCGCCTGGTGCCCGGCATCGGGCGCGGTGCAGAGGCCCAGGTAGATCGGCAGGAGCATCAGCCCGGCACCGTGGGCCAGCGCCACCGCAAACGACCAGAGCATCAGCCGTGACGGCGGGATGCGCGCCAGCACGCGCGGATGCCGGCGCCGGCACAGCAGCACCACGCCGCAGGCCGTCACCAGCACCGCCGCCGTCATGCGGATCGTTGGCGCCCATGCGGCCAGCGCGGCCAGCAGGCCGAACGGCAGCGTGAGCGCGAGCACGGCCACCGCGTGGCCCACGCCAAGGTAGCCCAGCGACACCGGCAACTGCCGGCCACTGCGCGCGAGCATCGCGCCGGAGACGGCCAGCGGCCAGCCCATCGCCGGGTTGATGCCGTGGTAGAGGCCGCTCGCCACCACGGCGACCCACAGGCCGACCGGCTCCCAGCTTGCGGTCAAGCGTGCTCCGGCGCCTGCACCGACGTGTAGCAGAACGAATCGGTCGAGCAGTCGCCGCCTTCGAGCCGAATCTGATGCGCGCGATAGCCGTCGGGGAACGTCACGCGAAACCTGTCGTCGAGCGTCAGCCCGCCCTCGGGGCCGGCATGGGCCATCACCTGCGTGCCGGGCACGCCGTCGGGGTAGAACTGGTCGTCCCAGGTGGAATACAGCGAATTGGTCCAGTACACGCGCCGCCCGTCGCGGCTGATCTCCACCATCTGCGGGCCGCCCGCGAACGGCTGGCCATCGGGATGCGGCGTGCGCCGGACGATGCCGCCCACGTGCACCGATCCGGTCTGCCGGGGCTTGCGCGGGTCGCTGACGTCGTACTGGCGCATCTCGCCCGTGCCCCAGCACGACACGTACAGGAAGCGGTCGTCCAGCGACAGGTCGATATCGGTCACCAGCGGCGGCACGGCGCCAAAGCCCTTGAGCAGCGGCGGCAGGTCGTCAGCGGCGGCCGGCTCGGGCGGGATCGTCGCGGTCTTCTCGATATGGAACTGGCCGCCCTCGCGCCACCACGTCCAGATCGAGCCTTCAAGGTTGGTCGTGTCGACCACCACGCCAACAAAGCCGTACTCGCGCACGGGGTCGTGCGCGGGACGCACCTCCAGCGCCATCTGGTGCTGCGCGCCAAGGTCGATGGTCTGCACGTTGCGCCGCGCGCGCAGGTCCCAGAAGTGCAGCCGGTGGCCATAGCGGTTGGCCAGCAGGTCTTCGGGCACCAGCCCGCGCTCGAACTGCGGCGGCAGCGCCCATTCGCTCGACACCATGTAGTCGCGCGGCAGGTTCCACCAGAAGTCGTAGTGCTTGTCCTGCGGGCCGCGGTCGATCTCCCAGCGGCCCAGCACCTCGAATGTCTCGCAGTCCATGATGAAGATGCCCGGCGCGCCGTCGGTGCCGTCGGGGCCGGCGCCGCCCAGCGTGCTGACGTAGATGCCATCCGGGCCGCAATGCACGGTGTGCGGGCGCGAATAGCCGGTCTTGCGGAACACTTCCTCGGGTTCGATCACCTTGTGGATGCGTGCCTGCGTGGGGTCGGGCCGCGTATCGACGATGTAGATGCGCGAGCTGCGCATGCCCGGGATGACCAGGTAGCGGCGCTGCAGGAAGGCGTGGCCGGTGAGCGGCGACAGCGCCGACGAGCACGCATTCCAGCCGAAGTGGTGCAGCTCGTCGCCCCTGGCCGTCATGGGTACCGTGTGCACCACTTGGCCGTAGCGCGGCGATGCGGGATTGACGTCGATGACCGCCAGCGCGTCGGGCTGCGACGCATCGGGGCTCAGCAGCAGCGTGTAGGCGTGGGTTTCCGCCGGGGCCTGCATCGCGAGCCGCGGCGATGCATGGAAGGTCGGATCGGGCCGCAGGTCCATGGTGAGGTCTCCTCGGGAACGCGCAGGGGCGCGTGCCTGAGTAGCCTAGGTCGGCGTACCGGACACGTCAAAGACTGCGCCTGCCAAGCGTAGGCGCACGGAAGGCCGCCGCGAACGAAGATCGCGGCATATCGATACGCGGCCCGTGGCGTCCCCCGGGGGCCTGCCGCTTCACCGCCTGCCACTTCACCGGCCACGCGGGCCGGTGACAGGCGTCAGGCCGGCTTGCCGTCAGGCCGGGTGGGCGCGTCGGGATCGGCCAGTTCCTCGGGCGTCGGCTCGGCCTCGCTCTGCCCGGCCGTGCCGGGCTGGTCGGCCTGCCCCGGCTGCCCGGTCAGGCCCGGTTCGCCGGGCTGGCCGGTCCAGCTCGTGTCCTGCGTGCCGGGCACCACGCGGATGTCGTTCTCGACGTCCTTGACGCCCGACACCATCGCGGCGATGTCCTCGATCCGGTATTTCTGCTGGCGTGCCGGCACGGTGCCGGTCAGCTTCACCCATCCATCGGTCACGTTCACCTCCACTTCGCGTACATCGACATGGCGCGCATGGGCCAGCCGCTCGCACAGGTCCTCGCGGATCCGTTCGTCGCTGCGGGTGTAGCCCTTGGGCCCACCCAGCCCACTGCCGGGGCGATAGGCGGCGGCGCCGTCGTAGCGGTCGCCGTCGCGGATTTCGTCGGGATAGCCACCGTCGATGCCCCAGCCAGCGCGCCCGGTGTAGCGCATCTGCTCCATGCGGCGCGGATCGCCGCCGTAGCCGCGCGGCGGCTGGCGCAGGGCGTCGAGGTAGCGGTCATCGGGCGGGCCGCGCCTCATGGCCGCCCCGCGCCCTGCTTGCCGGACTTGCCGGACTTGCCGCCCGCGTCCTTGCCCCTGGACGGCTCCGCCGCGCCCGAATCGGCTTGGTGCTGGGCGCCCGGGTCCTCGTTGCGGAAGCCGCCGTAGCTGCTCTGGCCCGGATCGGCGCTGCGGCTCTTCACCTCGTCGGCGCGGCGGTCGGTGCGCACGCCGGGGTTGGTGGGCGTGTCGGTGGGCTTGGCGTCGCCGCCGGTGCGTGGTTTGCTCGACATCACAATCTCCCAGAAAGCCTGTCTGCGGAACCGCGCGCAAGCATCGTGCCTGTCTGGCGGGCATGCGCCGTGGCGGCCACCGGCATGTCCCTTGCGTCTTGCGTCCCATGGATACCAACGATCTGCGGAGGCCGATCATGCGCGCACAACTTTCCCGCCTTTCCCGCCATGCACGATCCGGCGGCGCCTGGCTTGGCTGCGTGGCCGCCGCGGCATCGCTGCTGATGCTGGCCGCGCCAGCGCAGGCGGCGCCGCTGTCCGACAAACCCGGCACCGCGCTGGCCGGCGACGCCGACGCCATGTTCCTGCGCAAGGCCGCGCTGGCCGGATCGATGGAGATCCAGGCCAGCACGCTGGCCGAAAGCCGCGCCAGCAGCCCGGCCGTGAAGGCGTTTGCGGCGCAGATGCTCAAGGACCATCGCGCGGCGGAGGCCAAGCTCAAGCAGCACGCGCAGCGCCTGGGCGTGCAGGTGCCGGCGTCCCCGCTGGACAACGACAAGCAGGCGCTCGCCAGGCTCGGGCAGCTCAAGGGTGCCGATTTCGACCGGGCCTACGCGCAGCAGATTGGCGTGGACGCGCATCAGGACGCCGTGGCGCTGTTCCGGAAGGCGGTGGACGATACCAAGGACGACGGCGTCAAGACGTTCGCGCGCGAGACGCTGCCCACGCTGAACCACCATCTTGAGATGGCCCGCCAGATGGCCGCCCAGGTGAAGTAGCCGAGGCACGTCGCTTCACGTGCCGGTCCGGCCGATTGCAGATCGTGCCGGGCATCGCGCACACCCGGTGCAAAATCTGCCCGGCCCGGGGACGCCTAGTCGACGTTGCAGAGGAAGTACTGCGAGACGATGGCCCGCGTGGTCGGGCTGGTGTCCAGGTGGTCCAGCCCGTCGGGCGACGTCCATTTCAGGTGCTTGATCTCGTTGCGCGGCTTGGCGTTGGCCGACTTGCCGACCGTGGCCGCGAACACGTGGTGGACCGTCGTCGCCCCGATGAACTGAAACGCGGCCGTCATCGCCTTGGCCTCCAGCGCGGTTTCCTCGCGCAGTTCGCGGCGGCCGGTGTCGATCAGCGGCTCCTGGCTGTCCGGCCGCCCGCCCGGCAGCGCCCAGCGCGCGCCGTCCTTCGACACGAGCAGCACCTGCCCCGCGCGTACGCAGATGACCGTGGCTCTGATTTTTGGTTTGAGGAATGGCATGTCGGTCGTGGGGGTGCGCGTTGCCTGGTGCATGGTGCCGGGGCCCGTGATGCGTGGTTCCACTATAGCGACGGCCGCCCGCCGCCCGCTTGCGCGTCAGCCCGGCCGTTGCTGTGCGGAACGGTGAATTTCCGGACACGCGCGCAGCGTGCGCCGTGGCGCCCGCCACGGCAATGGATTGCCATCACGAAGCACGCGTCATGCCACTAGGGCCGCCCGGCCGCCATGGCGAGCGCATGATAGTGCGAAATCCGCTCCAGCGCCCATTCGGACGCCGCCTTGCGGATTTCCGTGCGATTGCCGCTGAAGCGCCGCGTCTCGGTGTACTCGCGCACCGTCTGGGTCTTGCCCGGCAGGCGGAACAGCCACGCGAAGCACTGGGTGCCGGCCGGCGTGCCATCGGGCGCGCCATCGTCGGCCACGCCGGTGTTGGCCACCGCCACGTCGGCCTGGCTGATGCGCATCACGCCGCGCGCCATCGCCAGCGACACCGCCTCGCTGGTCAGCCCGTGCCGCGCGATCAGGTCCGGATTGACGCCCAGGATCTGCTCCTTGGCATCGGGCGAGTACGCGACGATGGCGCACTTGAGCGTGCCGCCGCAACCGGGCACGTCGGCGATATGCGACGCGATCAGCCCCGCCGTGCACGACTCCGCCGTGGCCAGCCGCAACTGCTGGCGCTGCAGAAACTGCGCTGCCTGTTCAGCCGGTTGCATGATAGACCTCCCATTCGCGCGGGCCAGCTATCCCTTGATCGACCGGGGATCGTGCCCGAACGAGTTGCGCGAGCGGATCTGGCCGTCGCGGCCATGGATGAACAGCTCCGACTGGTTGCGCCGGGCCAGCTCCGTGGCCGCCTCGATGGCGTCCTCCTGCGTGGCGAACAGCTTGCGGCCCGCCGGGGTCCTGGCCTCTTCCACGGCCCAGCCTTCGGGGGCGGGCACCACGTGTACGTCCTTGCTCATGGGGTCACCTCTGGATGTTTGTCACATAGCGTACTTATTCACCCAAAGCGCCCCGCGCGGTAGTCGGCCGGGGTCTGACAACCGTGTAGGCCAAATGGCGATCGGCGCCGCGTCAGTGGTCGGCGCCGCCGGCAAAGTGCTGCCGCACCAGCCGCGCGGCCTCTTCCCACAGCACCGGCGAGCCGCGCTCGATGGGCGGACGGTAGCGCGCGGCGGCCTGCGTCTCGGTGACCTGCATCTCCACCCACGATCCGCCGTCCGTGGCCGCGTTGTGCAGCAGCGGCTGGAAGCGGTCCACCGCCTTGGCAAAGCGCGCGTCGGCGCTCTGGCCGGCCTCGAACTCGTCCCACAGGCTGCGGAACTCGGCGGCCTGGGCATCGGGCAGCATCCCGAAGATCCGCTCGGCGGCCAGTTGCTCGCGCGCGGCCTGGGCGGCATGCGCGGCGGTATCGTGGAACGGCACGTCGCCGGCGTCGATCTCGACGATGTCGTGCAGCAGCAGCATCTTCACCACGCGGGTCACGTCGACGGGCTCGGCGGCATGCTCGGCCAGCACCAGCGCGTACATGGCCAGATGCCACGAGTGCTCGGCACTGTTCTCGCGGCGCGACTGGTCGATCAGCGGCGTCATGCGGATCACGCGCTTGAGGCGGTCGATCTCGCGCAGGAACTGGAGTTGGCGTTCAAGGTGGGAAAGGTTCACGGTCAGGACAGGCAGCTACAGGGGACGCCCGAAGTCTAGCAGCGCCCCGGCGGCGCGGCGGGTGTCGGCCCCGGCCCGGCAGGCGGCGCGCGCGCTGTTGGCCTTCGCCCGACACCGAGGGCCCGGATCGGCCCCGGGAGCGGCATGCCCGGCACTTCAAGCGGCCGTTTGATGGTGGTACGGCTCGTGCGTTATCGCCCCCGAGCGCGCCAACGCGCTCGTTGCCTTTCTACCTGTTTTACGGAGTGTTGCCATGTCCCGCAGAGTTACCGCTTTCCATCTTTTCACCGCCGTCGTTGCCCTGGGGCTGACCGCCGGCGCCGCCCACGCCGCGTCCCCGCGCGGCGGCACGCCTGCCGGCGAGCTGTACGGCTACAGCTACCGCGTCGACACGCGCGACGTCTACACCGATGGCGCCCGCAGCGGCCAGTTCGACCCGTACAGCGAAGGCGCGCGCAACGTCGCGCCGGTCACGCGCGAGCGTGACGACGACCGCTCGCTGTCTGGCATGGATCGCCGCGGCGTGTCCGCCGAGCCGGCGCGCACGGTCGACGTCTACACCGACGGCGCCGCCGCCTGAGGCCCCCCCGCGCGGCCGTGCCCGACCACCGGGCGTGGCCGCGCCTGCCCCACGCCGACGATGCCGCCCCGGGTCGACATACGCTGCCTTTGCCACACTCGCACTGGGCCGCGGGCATCGTTTGGCCATAGACTGAAAGCTACCGCGCGCAGCCTGGCGCGGCTGTACAACCAGCCAATCCCCACCCAGCGAGCGAAGCACCATGTCGATTCCCCACCTGTCGTCCGGCCAGACCGCCAGCGTGCTGCCGCTGGGCGCCAACCTCAAGAACACCCCCACCACCGCGCTGTTCAAGGCGCCCCACATGGAAGTGGCGCGCCTGGTGATGCTGGCCGGCAAGCAGTTGCCGCCGCACGCCGTGGCCGGGCCGCTGACGATCCAGTGCATCGAGGGCGAGATCGAGGTCGCGCTTGACCACGGTTCGCAACGGCTGCGCGCGGGCGACCTGATCTACCTGGCCGGCAACGTCCGCCACGACGTGAAGGCGCTCAGCGACGCGTCGCTGCTGCTGACCATCGTGCTGCTGGACGGCCCGCGCTAGCCGCGCGTCCACGCAAGAAGGGGCCCCGCAGGGCCCCTTGCCATCGCGCCGTGGCCCGCGCTACGGCGCGGCGCGGCGTTCGGCCAGCAGCTTCTGGATGGCCGCCTCGGTTTCCTTGTAGCGGCCCTCGCCATAGTGCTGGTAGACGATGCGGCCGTTGGCATCGATCAGGTACAGCGCCGGCCAGTACTGGTTGCGATACGCGGACCACGTGCCGTAGGCGTTGTCCTGCGCCACCGGGTAGCGGATGTCGTACCGCTTCAGCGCCGCCTGCACGTTCTCGGTCGATTTCTCGAACGGAAACTCGGGCGTGTGCACGCCCACCACGACGAGCCCCTGGTCCTTGTACTTGTCATGCCACTGCTTGATGTAAGGCAGCGTGTTCACGCAGTTGCCGCAGGCATAGGTCCAGAAGTCCACCAGCACCACCTTGCCGCGCAACTGCTGCATGGTCAGCGGGGTCGTGTTCAGCCAGTTGTTGATGCCCACGAATTCGGGCGCGGCGCCCTGGTCGCCCACTTTCGGGCTTTCGGCAATCGCGCCGGTGCCGAAGGTATAGATCGCGGCGATGCCGATGGCGGCAAGCATGGCGCGGAGTACGTTACGCATGATTCGGGGGCCTTTCTGTAAGGTCGGCGCCCCGCCGCCTGCCTGGGCAGGCCACGGGGCGCGCGGGACGGGTCAGACCAGTTCGGTCTCGATGTGGACGTTGCCGTGCAGGGCCTTCGAGTACGGGCAGGTGCGGTGCGCCGTTTCCACAAGCTGGCGCGCCACGTCGCGGTCCACGCCAGGAATGTGCACGCGCAGCCGGGCCTGCAGCAGGAACTCCACGCCGGCCGTGCCGAGGTCGACTTCGGTATCCACCGACAGGTCCTGCGGCAGTTGCACCTTGGCCTTCGACGCCGCGATGCCGATGGCGCCGATGAAGCAGGCGGACCAGCCGGCAGCCAGCAGTTGCTCCGGGTTCGTGCCCGGGCCCTTGCCGGCGAAGTGCGAGAGCTGGATATCCAGCTTGCCGTCGCTGCTGCGGGCCGATCCGTCGCGGCCACCGGACGTGACGTGGACCTTGCCGGTGTACAGGACTTTTTCGATGCGGGTCATGGTGCTTTCCTTTTCCTTCTGTTGCAGGGGTTGAGTCAGGGTTTTCAGGGTCGATCGGGGGCGGATGCCGCCTCAGGCGTAAGCGCCGTCGAGGTACGGATCGGCGCTACGGGCCGGGGGCGCCGAGACGCCGGTGCGGTCCATGCCGGCCACCGTGTGGGCGCCGTCGTAGTACGGGCTGCGCGGTTCCTGCACCGAGCGGGCGCCTTCCGAGTACGGGTCGCGCTGGTCCTGCACCGAGCGGGCACCGTCGAGGAACGGATCGGCCGAGCGGACGAGGGCTACCGTGTGGGCGCCGTCGTAGTACGGGCTGCGCGGCTCCTGCACCGAGCGGGCACCTTCCGAGTACGGGTCGCGCTGGTCCTGCACCGAGCGGGCACCGTCGAGGAACGGATCGGCCGAACGGACGAGGGCCACCGTGCGGGCGCCGTCGTAGTACGGGCTGCGCGGTTCCTGCATCGAGCGGGCGCCATCGTAGTAGGGGCTACGCTGGTCCTGCACCGAGCGGGCACCATCGAGGAACGGATCAGCCGAGCGGACCAGGGCCACCGTGCGGGCGCCATCGTAGTACGGGCTGCGCGGCTCCTGCACCGAGCGGGCGCCTTCCGTGTACGGGTCGCGTGCTTCGGTGGCGGAACGGGCGCCTTCGGTGAACGGGTCGCGGGCACCGAGGACGGAAGCCTGTGCGCCAGCAGCGGCGGCAGCGAGGGCAACGGCGAGGACGAGGCGTTGGGCGAGAGTCTTGGACATGATCGGTTTCCTTTTGGATAGCGGTTTGCGGTATGAGTCGGGGTTGTGCCGAAGCAGCGTTTTCGCCTTGTCGTTGTTGCGTTGCGCTGCCACGGAACGTATTTAAGGCGCCCGACGTATCGCGCCCGTAGCGACTTCACGGCCGTTCTGTCAGGGCACGTATCGTCGCGGCGCGTTGATACAGTCGCGTACAAAAAGGGGGGAAGGACGGCTGGAAGGCGGGTGGCCGGGCGTGGGCAGGCCAGGTGGGAGGTGCTGCTGGGAGGGGCTGTGAAGGGATAACGCAGCGAGCGCGGCGTCAGGAAGTGCAGTTTGCTCCGCGGCTGGGGGTTGCGCTGCTTGGCGGCCAACATCGCGATTTGAACCGCTGGCCCTCACCCCCAACCCCTCTCCCGCAGGCGGGAGAGGGGAGCAAGACATAGGGATGTCGAGCTCGCAGCCGAATTCCAGCGATGGTGGTCTCCCCTCTCCCGCAACGCGGGAGAGGGGCTGGGGGTGAGGGCGTTGAGGCTCTGCTTGCCGACCAACATCGCAATTTGAGCCGCCGGCCCTCTCCCCCGACCCCTTTCCCGCAGGCGGCAGAGGGGAGCAAGGCATCGGGACGTCAAGCTCGCAGCCGAATTCCAGCGATGGTGGTCTCCCCTCTCCCGCAGCGCGGGAGAGGGGCTGGGGGTGAGGGCGTTGAGGCTCTGCTTGCCGACCAACATCGCGATTTGAACCGCTGGCCCTCTCCCCCGACCCCTCTCCCGCAGGCGGGAGAGGGGAGCAAGACATAGGGGATGTCGAGCTCGCAGCCGAATTCCAGCGCAGGCGGGAGCGGAGAGCACCCCCCCCCCCGGAACTACGAAACAACGGCAGACGTCCTGCCGCCCAGCTAGGCCGCCAGCCGTATTTCCGCTGCCAGGCCGCCGCCATCGCGGTTGCGCAGGCTCAGGGAGCCGCCGGCGGCTGTCACGAGCTGGTGGGCGATGGCCAGGCCCAGCCCGGTGCCGCCGGTTTCGCGGTTACGCGAGCCTTCCAGCCGTACGAACGGCTGCAGCACGGCGTCGAGCTTGTCTTCGGGGATGCCGGGCCCGCGGTCCATGATGGCGATGACCACGGCGCCCGGTTCGCGGCGGACGCCGACTTCCGCCGCCCCGCCGCCGTATTTGATCGCGTTGTCGATCAGGTTGGTCAGCACGCGCCGCAGCGCGTTGGGCCGCGTCAGGATGGCGCCGCCCGCGTTCTGCACCACCGCCACGTCCTTGCCGGTGTCCTGGTAGTCGTAGACGAGGCTTTCGACGAACGATCCCAAATCCACGCGCGACGGCGGCTCGCCGTCGCCGCTGGCGCTGCGGGCGTAGGCCAGGCCCTCGCGCACCAGTGTCTGGATCTCGTTCAGATCATTGACCATCTTGCGCTTTTCCTCGGAATCCTCGGCCATCTCCGCGCGCAGCTTCATCCGCGTGATGGGCGTCTGCAGGTCATGCGAGATGGCGGCCAGGATCTGCACGCGCTCGGCCACGAAGTGCGCAATCCGGCCCCGCATCGCGTTGAACGCCCGGGCGGCGCGCGCCACCTCGGTCGGCCCGTCCTCGTCGAGCGGCGCCGACTTCACATTGGGATTCATCGCGTCGGCGGCCTCGGCCAGCGCGACCAGCGGGCGGATCGACAGCCGCACGGCGAACCAGCAGCACAGCACCAGCAACGCCAGTTGCAGCACCAGCACGTAGGGCAGCCATTCGGCTATGGGTGTCATGCGCGGATGCACGTCGATCGTCAGCGGGCTGCCGTCGGTCAGCGTCAGGTGCGCCTGCAACTGCTTGCCGTCGCCGGGAATCGATTCCACCGTGACCGGATACCGCGTGCCCGTGGCCTCCATGATCCGCTCGGCGATGTCCTTGCCGCGCTGGGTCATTTCCGGCACGCCCCGCGCCCCGGGGCCCAGGATGTACTGGTAGTTGCCCCGGTTCACGCGCGGCAGCCACTGCGGCCGTTCGGCGGCCGGAATCCGGTCGAGGATGGCGACGGACGTGGCCACGTCGGTTTCCAGCGTGCCCAGCATCACCTGCCGGGCCGACATGTAGCGCTCGGAGAACAGCACCGCGATCGACATCAGGTGCGCGACGATCAACCCCGTCAGCAGGATCAGGAACAGCCGGGACCCCAGCGTATGGGGCCAGTGCCAGCGGCGGCGAGTGCTCACTGACGTGCCTCCGTGATTTCAACGGGCATCGAGAACACATAGCCCTCGCTGCGCACGGTCTTGATATAGGCCGGCTCGCGGGCGTCGTCATTGAGCCGCTGCCGCAGCCGGCTGACCAGCAGGTCGACCGAGCGCTCGAACATGTCGGCCTCGCGGCCCTGCGTCAGGTTCAGCAGCTGGTCGCGGTTCAGCACGCGCTGCGGATGGTCGACGAACACGCGCAGCAGCCGGTACTCGGCGCCGCTCAGCGCGACGATGGTGCCTTCCTTGTCGATCAGGTGGCGCGCCGTGGTGTCCAGCTGCCAGTCGCCGAAGGCCAGCAACTGGCCGGCCTCGGTGATCTGCAGGTTCGGCGGCAGCATGCGCGTGCGGCGCAGCACGGCCTTGATGCGCGCCAGCAGCTCGCGGGCCGCGAACGGCTTGGTCAGGTAGTCGTCGGCGCCCATTTCCAGGCCGATGATGCGGTCGGTCTCGTCGTCGCGGGCGGTCAGCATCAGGATCGGCGTGGCCTTGTGCTTGCCGGCGCGCAGTTCACGGCAGAGCACCAGGCCGTCGTCGCCGGGCATCATCACGTCCAGCACGATCAGGTCCACCGTGTTGGCCTCCAGGAACTGGCGCATGTGCCGGCCGTCGGGCGCCATGGTCACGCGCAGGCCGTTCTTGGTCAGGTAAGTGGATACCAACTCCCGGATTTCCCGATCGTCGTCAACGATCAGGACGTGGTCTACGTGCGATTCCATCAGCGTCACCCCTGGTAATTTGTTCTTGGCGAAATGTGAACAATCCGTCTGTTGGCGTGATTGTATGGGCGGCCGCCGGTTTCCGTGTATCGCAATGTATCTGGGCGCGCGGGCCCCACAAAGCCATACAACTTTGCCGTTCGGCGACACATTTACGGTAGATCAGCGGCGTCTCATTGGGCCATGCCAGATTGCTGGCCCGACATCCTTGCCGAGAGGACCCGACCATGACCCTGCTGATCCTTGCCTACCTGGGCGGCGCGCTCACCATCCTGAGCCCGTGCATCCTGCCCGTCCTGCCGTTCGTGCTGAGCGGCAGCGGCCAGCCCTTCCTGCGCGGCCGCCTGCCGATGCTGGCCGGCATGGCGCTGACCTTTGCGGCCGTGGCCACGCTGGCGTCGGTGGGCGGGGCCTGGGCCGTGCGCGCCAACGAGTACGGCCGCTACGCCGCGCTGGCGCTGCTGGCCGTCTTTGGCGTGTCGCTGCTGGTGCCGCGGCTGGCCGATGCGCTGACGCGGCCGGTGGTGGCGCTGGGCAACCGGCTGGCCGGCAACGGCACGGGCACCGGTGCCTCGCCGTGGGCGTCGCTGCTGCTTGGCGTGGCCACGGGCATGCTCTGGGCGCCGTGCGCCGGCCCGATCCTCGGCATCGTGCTGACCACGGCGGCGCTGCAGGGCGCCAGCGTGCAGAGTTCGCTGCTGCTGGTGGCGTACGCGGCCGGCGCGGCGACGTCGCTGGCCGCCGCGCTGGGCGTGGGCGGACGGCTCTTCGCGGCCATGAAGCGGTCGATGGGCGCGGGCGAATGGCTGCGCCGCGGCCTGGGGGTGGGCGTGCTGGGCGGCGTGGCGGCCATCGCCATCGGCGCCGATACCGGCCTGCTGGCGCGGCTGTCGATTGGCGGCCCGGCCCGGCTGGAGCAGGCGCTGATCGAGCGGCTGCACAAGGACGCCGCGCCGGTGCGGCCGGCCGCCCCGGAAGTGGCCCAGGCCGGCCCCGGCATGCTGCTGGCGGCCAACGACATGAGCGCCGGCTTCGGCAGCCGCCTGCCCGTGGAAGGCCAGTTGCCGGCGCTGGACGGCGCGGTCCAGTGGTTCAACACGCCCAACGGCGCGCCCATCACGCGCCAGCAACTGCAGGGCAAGGTCACGCTGGTCTACTTCTGGACGTACTCGTGCATCAACTGCATCCGCACGCTGCCGTACCTGCGGGCGTGGGCCGACAAGTACCCCGGCCTGACCGTGATCGGCGTGCACACGCCCGAGTTTGCGTTCGAAAAGCGCCCGGAGAACGTCCGCCGCGCGATTGGCGATTTCAAGATCAACTTCCCGGTGGCGCTGGACAGCGACTTCCGCATCTGGCGCGCGTTCGACAACAACTACTGGCCGGCCGCCTACTTTGTCGATGCGCGCGGCAACATCCGCCATCACCAGTTCGGCGAGGGCGACTACGCCAACTCCGAGCGCGTGATCCAGACGCTGCTGGCCGAGGCCGGCCAGCCGCCCGCGTCGCGCGACGTGGTGGTGCCGGACGCCCAGGGCGCCCAGGCCGCGCCTGACCTGCGCAACGTCCGATCGGGCGAGACGTACGTCGGCTACAGCCAGGCGTCCAACTTCGCCTCGCCGGGCGGTATCCGGCCCGATGCATCGCAGCGCTACGACGTGGGCAACCGCCTGCCGCTGAACCAGTGGGGCCTGACCGGCCAGTGGACCGTGGGCCCCGAGCAGGCCATGCTGGACCGCGCCGACGGCAGCATCCGCTACCGCTTCCGGGCGCGCGACCTGCACCTGGTGCTGGGCCCCGGCGCCGACGGCCGCGCGGTGCGCTTCGTGGTGACGATCGACGGCAAGGCACCCGGCGCCAGCCACGGTGCCGACATCGACGCCAACGGCAACGGCGCGGTCACCGCCACGCGGCTCTACCAGCTCGTGCGCCAGGCTGGCGACGTGGGCGAGCACACGTTCGAGATCCGCTTCCTGGACGCCGGGGCGCAGGCGTACGCGTTCACGTTCGGCTGACGGGCGCCCGGCCCTGCCCGGCGGCTTTGACCGCGCGGCCCCGGGCATGGCAGCATCGCGGGGCGGACGCCTCCGCCCCCCCGATGCACGACAGGAGCCTCAATGACCCGAATCCGGCCACTCATGATCGCGGCCATCCTTGCCCCGCTGCTGGCGGCCTGCGCCAGCGGCACCAGCATGGAATACCTGGAATCGCAGGACGGCAGCACGCTGCACTCCGACGCCAGCGTCGGCGACCTGGTGCTGTGCCTGAAGCAGAAGCTCGGCGACGACGCCAGCGTGCAGGCGTACCCCGAGCCCGGCAAGGTCGACGTGCGCGTGGGCTACGGCCATCGCGCCGATGCCGGCACGTCGTACCTGATCAGCCTGCGCGCGGCCCGGCAGGGCACCGACGTGGAGATCCGCAGCGCCGGCGACTGGCGTCCGATGCTCAGCAAGAGCCGCGTCACCGGCTATGTGAAGAACTGCAAGCCCGGCACGGCGGTACGCTGACCGCGCAGGCTCGGATGCGTCCGATGCCGGCTGGGCCGCAGGCCAGGCGGCCGGCGGCGCCCGCCAATTAAAAGGTTTCGGCGCCCGATCTGAGTCCTTTCGCGCGCGATGCCGGGCACGGCCGCGCTGCCGCATACTTGCCCCGCAAGTGGCCTGGCGCCACGCTTTGTGGAAGGCAAACCAGTGAACAGAAAGCAGATCGTCAATACCTTCGCGGGCCTGGCCCTGGCCGGTTTCGGCATGGCCCACGCGCAGGACGCAACCGCTCCCGCGACCAATCCGGTACCGGTCACCGTCGACAACTTCGTCCGCGCGGAATCGGATACCTACATCGCCAGCCTGGCCAAGCAGGGCGGGCTCGGCAAGATCTACCACCGCCGCGAGCCGTCGTCGATCGACCGGCAGACCGTGATCCGGCTCAACCGCGACACGCTGTACTCGTCGGCCGTGTTCGACCTCGACGCGGGGCCGGTCAGGATCACGATGCCCGATCCGGGCAAGCGCTACATGTCGCTGCAGGTCATCAACGCGGACCACTACGTGCCGGCCGTCTACTACGGCGCCGGCAAGCGCGTGCTGACGCGCGACAGCGTGGGCACGCGCTACGCCGTGGTCGGCATCCGCACGCTGGTGGACCCGAACAGTCCGGACGACGTCCGGCAGGTGCACGCGCTGCAGGACGCCATCCAGGTCACCCAGAAGTCGCCCGGCCAACTGGAACTGCCGAACTGGGACGCGGCCAGCCAGAAGAAGGTGCGCGAGGCCATCCTGGTGCTGGCGTCGACGGTGCCCGACTTCAAGCGCGCCTTCGGCAAGCGCGGCGAGGTGGACCCGGTGCGCCACCTGATCGGCGCGGCCGCCGCGTGGGGCGGCAACCCGGACAAGGACGCCACCTACTTGAACATCACGCCGCCGAAGAACGACGGCAAGACCGTCTACCGGCTGCACGTCAAGGACGTGCCCGTCAACGGCTTCTGGTCGGTCAGCGTCTACAACGCCAAGGGCTACTTCGAAAAGAACGCCGCCAACGCCTACACGCTGAACAACCTCACGGCGAAGAAGGATGCCGACGGCGGCGTGACCATCCAGTTCGGCGGCTGCGACGCCAACGCCAGCAACTGCCTGCCGATCGTCGAAGGCTGGAACTACACGGTGCGGCTGTATCGCCCGCGCCAGGAAGTGCTGAGCGGCAAGTACCGCTTCCCCGAGCCGCAGCCGGTCAACTGACGGACGACCGGGGCCCACGGCGCCACGCGCCACGACGAAAAAAGGCGAGGCCGGGGCCTCGCCTTTCTCTTTGGCTGCCGGCCAGACTCCGGCGGCCGCTGGCTTCCGCTTACTTCTTCTGCCCGTCCTCGCGCGACGACAGCAGGTCCAGCATCTCGTCGGCGTGCTCTTCCTCGACGGCCAGGATGCTTTCCATCAGCCGGCGCGACGTCGGGTCCTTCTCGCCCAGGTACTGGATGATCTCGCGGTACGTGTCGATGGCGATCCGCTCGGCCACCAGGTTTTCCTTGATCATGTCCGACAGCGACGTGCCTTCCACGTACTCGGCGTGGCTGCGCGTGGTCAGCGTGTTGGGCGACAGGTCCGGCTCGCCGCCCAGTTGCACGATGCGCTCGGCAATCTGGTCGGCATGGCCCTGTTCCTCGTTCGAGTGGGCCAGGAATTCCTCGGCCACGCCCTTCGAGTTCGGCCCCTTGGCCATGAAATAGTGGCGGCGGTAGCGCAGCGTGCAGACGATCTCGGTGGCCAGCGCCTCGTTGAGCAACTTGATCACCGTGTCGCGCTCGGCGTTGTACCCGGCGGTCACGGCGCCGTCGTCGATGTGTTGCCGGGCACGCTCGCGAATCGTTTTGACGTCCGTCAGGAACGGTTGCTTCTCAGACATGGGGACTCCTTCATCATCGTTCGAATGGTCCCGCTTCACGCGCGGCGGCGGGAGCGGATTCAAACGCTGCAGGCAAGATCGATGCCACTGCGCCAGCCCCCGTGGCGCCGTCACGACACGCCGTGGCGTGTGTGGTTTTTACAAAGCCGGGCAGCGAACCCTGCCATGGCGGCCGTGCGGGGCATCAGCCAAAGGTATGGCCCTGTTGTGCGGAGTGCCAACTTGCCCGGCCGGGGCGATCCGCGTAATGTGCAGCGTCGTGCATCTCCGTTTCATCGCACTTTGACGAATCCGACCCCAGGGAGAACCCAGATGGAACTGCGCCTGCCCCGCGCCCCCCAAATCCGCCAGCCCCGCGCTCGGGCTGCCATGGCCGCCGCGCTGTTGGCCGCCGCCGCGGCACTGCCGCTGGCATCCGGCGTGGCCCATGCCGCCCCGCCCGCCCAGCAGAAGACGCAGGTGCCCGGCTATTACCGGATGATGGTCGGCCAGCTCGAAGTCACGGCCCTCTACGACGGCTACATCGACCTCGACCCCAAGGTGCTCAAGTACACGAGCGCGCGCGAGGTGCAGAGCCTGCTGGCGCGCATGTTCGTGGCCTCCACGCCCGGCATGCAGACCGCCGTCAACGCCTACCTGGTCCACACCGGCACGCAACTCGTGCTGGTGGATACCGGCGCGGCGGCCTGCTTCGGCCCCACGCTCGGCGGCATCGTGCCGAACCTGCGCGCGGCCGGCTACAGCCCCGAACAGGTGGATGCGGTGCTGCTGACCCACCTGCACGGCGACCACGCCTGCGGCCTCGTGGCCGACGGCAAGCCGGTGTTCCCGAACGCGACGGTCTACGCGGACCAGGCCGACGCCGACTACTGGCTCAGCGAATCGGTGGCCGCCGCCGCGCCCGAGGGCGCCCAGGCGTTCTTTGCGATGGCGCGCAATGCCGTGGCGCCGTACCAGGCCGCCAACCGCTTCCGCACGTTCCGCGGCGCGTCGGGCGAGTCGCCGGTGCCGGGCGTGCAGCCGGTGCCCACGCCGGGCCACACGCCGGGCCACACCGGCTACCTGTTCACGGCCGGCAAGGACAACCTGCTGCTCTGGGGCGACATCGTCCACAGCCACGCCACGCAGTTCCGCCGGCCCAACATCGCCATCGAGTTCGACGTGGACAGCCAGCAGGCCGTGCAGACGCGCAAGCGCGTGCTGGCCGATGCGGCGCGCAACAAGCTCTGGGTGGGCGGCGCGCACCTGCCGTTCCCGGGCCTGGGCCACGTGCGGCGCGACCAGGTGGGCTACACCTGGGTGCCCGTGGAATTCGGCCCGATCCGCAGCGACCGCTGACGCGCCGCGGGGCCGGGTCGGCTAGCGCGGCCGCCGCACCGCGCGCACCTTGCCGCTGTTGCCGCCGCCGCAGTAGAAGCGGTCGGCGCCATCCGATTCCAGCCCCGATACGCCCACGCCGGCCGGCATCTCCAGCGCCTCCAGCACCTTGCCGGTCTGCGGGTCGACGCGGCGCAACTCGCTCTGGTCGTTTTCCCAGGTGCCGTGCCAGAGCTGCCCGTCGACCCACGTCACCCCCGTGACGTAGCGGCTCGATTCGATGGTGCGGCGGATGGCGCCGGTCTCCGGGTCGATCTCGTGGATCTTGCGGTCGCGGTACTGGCCGACCCACAGCGACCCCTCGGCCCAAGTCAGGCCCGAATCGTTGCCATGGCCCGGCGCCGGGATCGTCGCCACCACCTTGCCGGTCTGCGGATCGATCTTCTGGATCTGGCGCTCGGCGATCTGGAACAGGTAGCGGCCATCGAACGCGGTGCCGGCATCGGCCTGCACGCCGATCTCGCGCGCGGTGGCGCCGCTGGACGGGTCCAGCGCCAGCAGCCTGTCGCCCGCCGCGAACCAGACCTGCCGGCCATCGAACGTCAGCCCGTGCACATGCTCGACCCCCGGGAACGGGCCGTATTCCTGAACGATTTCTGCGGCATTGCGTTTCATGACGGTTTCCTTTGACGTGGTGAACGTGAAACCCATGCTACGCGCCAGGCAGCGGCGCGGGGAGTAACAAGGCCGTCGCGAATCCGGTGGCCGGCGGCGTCATCCAGCGCCGCGTGCGGCCGCTGCCCACCGGCTGGACCTGCCCGGCGGCGGCCAGCGCGTCGAGCGCGCGCTGCACCGTGCGCTGGCTGGTGCCAAGCGCCAGCGCCAGTGCCGAACTGGACCACGACTGCCCGTCGGCCAGGCAAGCCAGCACCGGCGCGTAAAGCTGGTCGGCAGGCGGCACGATCAGCAGCACCTCGGCGTCATCCGCCGACCGCAGCGCAAAGCCGCGTGGCGTGGCGTCGATGCCGGCCAGCGGCGCCACCGCCTGCCGCAGCCGGCCCATCTCCACGCGCAGCCGCGCGCGGTGCGTGTCGTCGGCATGGCGCATGCGGAACGCCGTGGCGATCAGCGCATCGCGCGGCACGTCCTCCGGCCACGCTTGCGCCAGCGCGCGCGCCAGCCCGAACAGCACCGGCCGGCGCGCCAGCGCCACCACCGTGTCACGCCGGCGCACGGTCATGCGGCAGGCATCGACGATCAGCGCATCGGACGCCAGGCAGGCTTCCACTGCATCGAGCCGCAGCGGCAGCGCCTGACCGCGCGCCACGCGCTGCGCGACCGGGGCCTGCAGCACCTGCTCGGCCGCCGCCACCTCCGCGACCAGCGCCGGGATGCCGGCCCGCTGCGCGGCGTCCGCCGCCCGGGCCAGTGCCGCGTGCGCGTCGGCCGCCCGCACGCGGCGAATCGCGATGCCGGCCGCCACGAGTTCATGCACCGCGCGCAGCGCCGGCGGCAGCGGCGCGGCATCGAGCGTCGCCAGCGTGCGCTCGGCATCTTCCAGTTGTCCCGTGATGAGGTGATGCCGCGCGATCAGGTAGCCGGCATGCGCGGCGTTGACGTGGTCGCCATGGACGTCGAGCACGCGCCGCGCGGCATCCAGCGCCCGCGCGGGCCAGCCCAGGTCACGCGCGGCCAGCGCCACCTCGGCCTCGGCCACCGCGCAACGCGCCCGCGCCAGGCTCTCGCGCGGACCAAACGCCCGCGCCGCCCCGCGCAGCAGCGCCCGGGCGCGCGCAAAGTCGCCCAGTTGCGACATGGCGATGCCGCGCAAGGCCAGCGCCGGGGCATCGTCACGCAGCGCAACGCGATCCAGCGCACCCAGCGGATCGCCGTGGGCCAGCGCCCGCGCCGCGGCGGTAATCAATGAATCCATGGACATCCGGCTCCACGCGGTTGCGCCCCATGGCGGGGGCAGGTGGCCAATCTAGCACGCCCACGGTGGACCGTTCCTCGGCACACGCGTCCCGCCGACGAGGCACATCAGCGTGACAACACCGTGTCCCGGCGGGAACGAGCGAGCCCCATCCGATGAGACAAGCAAAGACATTTGCCTCACGACGGTGCGCGCGCCGTGCCGCTGCAAGCCGTCCTTGAAAAAGCTGGGGTTGCGCATAAAGTGAGAGCGCGCCCGACGCTGTTGCCCCTGCCCGGCACATGACATTGGTGCAATGTGGCCGGGCTCGTGGACGCGCTCCAGAACAAGGAGAACATATGGAAGACCCCACGAACGCGGCCACCGCCACGCTGACCGGCGAGGCGCAGGGCCATCCCGTCACGCTGAAGGTCAACGGCATCGCGCACCGGCTGACCGTGCCGGCCAATGCGATCCTGCTCGATACGCTGCGCGACCAGCTTCATCTCACGGGCACCAAGAAGGGCTGCGACCACGGCCAGTGCGGCGCGTGCACGCTGATCGTCAACGGCGTCACGGTCAATGCGTGCCTGTCGGTCACCGTCATGCACGACGGCGACGAGATCACGACCGTGGAGGGCCTGGCGCGCGACGGCCAGCTGCATCCCGTGCAGCAGGCGTTCTGGGACCACGATGCCTACCAGTGCGGCTACTGCACCGCCGGGCAGATGATGAGCGCCGTGGGCATCCTGCAGGACAAGCGCGTGCCCGCCGACGAGGCGGCCGTGCGCGAGGCGATGAGCGGCAACATCTGCCGCTGCGGCGCGTACAAGAACATCGTGGCGGCCATCCAGGACGCGCGCGGCAAGATGCAGGGGGCGTGATGCGCAACTTCGAATACGCCCGCGCGGCCGACGTGGAGCAGGCCATCGCGCTGCACGCGCGCAGCGCCGACACGGTCTTCCTGGCCGGCGGCACGACGCTGCTGGACCTGATGAAGCTCGACGTCATGCGCCCCGCGCACGTGGTGGACATCCACAAGCTCGGCCTGGACCAGATCGAACCGCTGCCCGACGGCCGCGTGCGCGTGGGCGCCATGGTCAGCAATACCGACCTGGCCCGGCACGCGCACGTCGCCCGGCACTACCCGGTGCTGTCCGAAGCGATCCTGTCCGGCGCCAGCACGCAGCTCCGCAACAAGGCCACCACGGCCGGCAACGTGATGCAGCGCGTGCGCTGCGGCTACTTTCGCGACGGGGTGTCGCCGTGCAACAAGCGCGCGCCGGGATCCGGCTGTGCCGCCATCGAGGGCCTGAACCGCAACGTCCACGCGGTGCTGGGCGGCAGCCCGCAGTGCATCGCCGCGCATCCGTCGGACATGTGCGTGGCGATGGTGGCCATCGGCGCCACCGTGCACGTGCAGGGCCCGCGCGGCAAGCGCGACATCGCGTTCGCGGACTTCCACCTGCTGCCCGGCGACACGCCCTGGAAGGAACACGCGCTGGAGCCCGACGAGCTGATCACCCACGTGACGCTGGACGCGCCGATGGCGGGCAGCCGGTCTGCCTACCTGAAGCTGCGCGACCGCACGTCGTACCAGTTCGCGCTGGCGTCGAGCGCGGTCATCGTGGCGATGGACGGCGGCAGCGTGCGCGACATCCGCATCGCGCTGGGCGGCGTCACCACCAAGCCGTGGCGCGCCGCCGATGCCGAGGCCGTGCTGCGCGGCAAGCCGCTGACCGAGGCGTCGATCCGCGACGCCGCGGCCGCGGCGCTGGCCGGCGCGCAGTCGTACGGCCAGAACGGCTTCAAGATCCCGCTCGGCCAGCAGGCCGTGATCCGGAACCTGTCGCGGCTGATGGCCTGACGCGCCCGACACCGCCCAAGGAGGTATCCGCGTGAACCGCACTGCTATCGGCGCCTCGCCGCGCCGCATCGATGGCCGGCTCAAGGTGACCGGCGCCGCCCTCTACACCGCCGACCGCTCGATGCCGGGCATGCTGCACGCCTACGGCGTCTACAGCACCGTGGCCAGCGGGCGCATCACCGGCATCGACGTGGCCGACGCGCGCCGCGTGCCGGGCGTGGTCGACATCCTGCACCACGGCAACTTTCCGCGCCTGTACAGGACGCCGAAGAGCCCGATCTCGGGCGCCACCATCCTGACCGCGTCGATCACCGACGAGCACCGGCTGCCGTTCGAGGACGAGACGATCCACTACGGCGGCCAGATGGTGGCGCTGGTGGTGGCGGACACGTTCGAGCACGCGCGCGACGCCGCGTACCGCGTGCGCGTGGCGTACGCGCCAGACAAGGCGGTGGCGGACCTGGAGCACGGCGTCAAGGCCAATGGCCTGAAGCCGACGCAAGCGGGCCATGCCCGCGGCACGCCGGCGCCGGCGTTCGACCAGGGCGCGGTCAAGGTCGACGCCATCTACCGCACGCCCGTGGAGACCCACAACCCGATGGAGATGCACGCCACCGTGGCGTGGTGGGAAGGCGGCGAGCTGCATCTCTACGAGGCCACGCAGGGCGCCACCGTGCACCGCAATACCATCGCGCAGGTATTCGGCCTGACGCCCGAGCGCGTGACCGTGGACTGCCCGTTCCTGGGGTCCGGCTTTGGCGCCAAGCTGTTCATGTGGCCGCATTCGGTGGCCACCAGCGCGGCGGCGCAGATGACGGGCCGGCCGGTCAAGTTCGTGGTGCCGCGCGCGGCCATGTTCACGACCACGGGCCAGCGGCCCGAGACGCGCCAGCACCTGCGGCTGTCGGCCAGTGCCGACGGGCGCATCACGTCGATCCGGCACGAATCGGTCAACACCACGTCGTTCATCGAGCAGTACGTGGAGAACTGCGGCGGCATGACGCAGAGCCTCTATTCGTGCCCGAACGTGCTGGTCACGCACCACACGACCAGCGTGCACCGGGGCGCGCCCACGTCGATGCGCGCGCCGGGCGCCGCGCCCGGGCTGTTCGCGCTGGAATCGGCCATCGACGAACTGGCGCTGGCCTGCGGGCAGGACCCGGTGCAGTTCCGCATGACCAACTTGTCCACGCGCGACGAAAGCATGAACCTGCCGTGGTCGAGCAACCACCTGCGCGAGGCCATCGAGCTGGGCAGCCGCAAGTTCGGCTGGGACAGGCGCGACCCGCGCCCGGGGTCGATGCGGGACGGCCACGAGGTCATCGGCTACGGCGTGGCCGTCTGCAACTGGGACGCGTGGCGCACCCCAGCCGAGGCCCGCGTGTTCCTGCGCGGCGACGGCACGGCGCAGGTGACCTGCGCGATCCAGGACATCGGCACCGGCATGTACACGATCGTCGCGCAGACCGTGAGCGAGCTGACCGGGCTGCCGTTCGAGAAGATCGACGTGCGGATCGGCGATTCGTCGTTCCCGGCCGCGCCCGTGGCGGGCGGGTCGTGGGCAACGGCCAGCGTGCTGCCCGCCGTGGCCGAGGCCACGCGCGAGGCCATCGGCCAGCTACGCGGCTTTGCCACCGGCGAGGGCGGCGCGTTTGCCGGCGCCAACCCCGAGACGCTGAAGCTCCAGGACGGCAAGCTGACCGACAGCAAGCGCAGCGTGGACTACGCGGACGTGCTGAACCAGCAGCGCTTTGCCGCGGCCGAGGGCTTCGGGCGCACGGGCGGCGCGCCGAACACCGACAAGATGTCGTTCATGTCGTTCGGCGCGCATTTCGTGGAGGTGCGCTGGGACCCCGGCATCTCGCGGCTGCGCGTGTCGCGAGTGGTCAGCGCCATCGACGTGGGCCGCGTGATCAACCCCGTGACCGCGCGCAACCAGGTGGAGGGCGCCATCGTGATGGGCATCGGCATGGCGCTGTTCGAGGCCACCGAGTACGACGAGCGCAACGGCATGCCGGGCAACAACAACTACGCCGAGTACGCGGTGCCGGTGCACGCCGACCAGCCGCAGATCGACGTGCTGCTGCTGGACCATCCGGACCTGGCGTTCAACGAGTTCGGCGCGCGCGGCATTGGCGAGATCGGCATCACCGGCTTTGCCGCCGCCGTGGCCAACGCGGTGTACCACGCCACGGGCAAGCGCGTGCGCGACCTGCCGATCGTCAAGGAAAAGCTGATGGCCTGATGCGATGCGGTGCTATCGTCTCGGCTTGCCCCCTTGACTCCGCCGTGGCCGGCCCGGCCCGGCTGGCCCATCCATGACCGACCGTACGTTGCAGGCGCCGGCCGCCCCGCTCTGGCTGCGCCTGGCTCCCGCGCTGTTCCTGCTGCTGTGGTCCTGCGGCTTCGTGTTCCTCAAGCTCGGCCTGCAATATGCCGATCCGCTGACGTTCCTGGCGCTGCGCTACGCCATCGTGGTCGGGCTGCTGATCGGCCCGTGCCTGTGGCTGCGGCCCGCCATGCCGCCGGGGCTGGCGCCGTGGCTGCACCTGGCGATGATCGGCCTGCTGATCCAGGCCGGCTATTTCGCGTTCACGTACCTGAGCCTGAAGCTGGGGATGTCGGCCGGCGCGGTGGCGCTGGTCACGTCGCAGCAGCCGATCCTGATCGGCCTGCTGGCGCCGCTGATTGCCGGCGAGCGCGTGGACCGCGTGCGCTGGGCCGGGCTGGCGCTGGGCGTGACGGGCGCGACACTGGTCATCACGGCCCGGTCGTCGGTGCAGGTGAGTTCCGCGCTGGGCCTGCTGTTCGCGGTGCTGGCGCTGCTGGCCATCACGGCCGGCACGCTCTGGGAAAAGCGCTTCGGCTCGCCCGTGCATCCGGTGCTGGCCAACACGGTGCAGTACGGGGTGGCGCTGGCGGTAACCGCGCCGCTGGCGTGGCTGACCGAGCCGATGCACGTGGCGTGGACGCCGGGGCTGTTCGGCTCGCTGGCGTATCTGGTGCTGTGCAATTCGCTGGTGGCGATATCGCTGCTGCTGGCGATGATCCGCCATGGCGAGGCGTCGCGCGTGTCGGCGCTGTTCTTCCTGGTGCCGCCCATGACGGCCGTCATCGCGTTCGTGCTGCTGGGCGAGTCGCTGCCGCCGATGGCGTGGCCGGGGATGGCCATCGCGGCGGCCGGGCTGTATCTGGTGATGCGCCGGCGCTAGCGGGAAGGACTGTGATTCCACAACGTGGCATCGCAATTGATCCTGCACAAACCGACTAGCAAAATCGCCAAAACCTGCCGGCGGACGCACTACCATCGAATGCGTCGGCGCCCCATCCGCACGCCGGCACATCCACATGGCCAAGAAATTTCCGCTTCATCCCAGGCATCCCGAGCGCATCTGCTGGGGCTGCGACAAATATTGCGCCGTCGACGCCATGGGCTGCGGCAACGGCTCCAGCCGCACGCAGCATCCGGCCGAACTGCTGGGCGACGACTGGTACATGCATGGCGACTGGGGCATCGACGTGGAAGATGCCGGCGCGTCCACCATCACGCTGGGCGCCGCGACCTGACCCCCAGATGACGAAAGGCAGCCACGCAGGCTGCCTTCCCGTCCACCCCCCGATGGGCCCGGCCGGGCCCGGATCTCAATACCCGTAGTACGACGAACCGTAGTACGACGACGGCGGCGCATATTGCACCGGCGCCGGGCGCCCGCACGGCACGTAGCCGCCGCGGTAGTTGTCGTAGCAGTAGCCCGGCGGCACGGCCGGCGCGGCGTAGGCCACCGGCTGCGGCGGCGGGGCATAGTACGGCGCCGGCGCGGCCACCACCGGCTGGCTGCTGGCCACCAGCGCGCCGAGCGCCAGCCCGGCCACGGCCGCCACGGCAATCGCGGCCCCCGCGGACGATCCGCCGCCACCATGGTGGTAACGGTCACGGGCCGAGGCCGTCCCCGCGACCAGCATGGCGGCACTCAGGACGGCGATACCGGTGTAACGAATCGACTTGCGCATCTCTCACTCCTTGGCGGGCCGCCAATGGCCCGCACTACGGAATGCATGATGGACGCCCGCTGATTACGATGGGTTACACGGTGGTGAGCAGATGTAAATGCCAGGCCACCCCGGCGCCCCGCCAGCCGGGCCGCACCGGCCCGCAAATAGCCGTTTCTTGAATCTGACGTTACAACTTCTGTCCGGTCATGGCGCGGGAAATGCCAGTTGACAGCGTTTCGGGCGATGCAAATACTCCACATCGCAACGCCTCGGTGCCTGCGCGGCAGCCTGCTGAAGCGGTGCGGTTCCGGCAAATGTCTAGACAATTCCAAAAGGGACGACCATGATCACACGCCGCTTTGCGCTGCGCCCCCGCCATCTGCTGATCGCCGGCGCGGTGGCCCTGCTCACCGCCTGCGCCAGCAATGTTTCGAATCCGCCCGCCCCGGCCCAGCCCGGCGCCACCGGCGCGCCGGTGGCCGCCGGCAAGACCGAGGTGCTCTGGCTGGGGCAGGCCGCGATGCGCATCACCACGCCGGGCGGCAAGGTCATCGTGGTCGACCCGTGGCTGACCGGCAATCCCAAGACCCCGGCCGCGTTCAAGCAGCTTTCCGCGCTGGGCAAGGTCGACCTGATCCTGGTCACCCACGCCCACGGCGACCACCTGGGCGACGCGGCCGAACTGGCCAAGCTCAACAACGCGCCCATCTGGAACGGCGGCGGCATGGGCCAGCAGCTCGTGAGCCTGGGCATGGTGCCGGCCAACCTGTCGCAACGCTTCAACAAGAGTGGCACGGTCCAGCCGCTGGGCCCGAACGGCCCCAAGGTGACGGCCGTGCATGCCGAGCATTCGTCGGAACTGGTCTGGAAGAATCCCGCCACCGGCAAGGACGAAACGCACTACGGCGGCGAACCGGTGGGCTACATCATCGAGATGGAAAACGGCTTCAAGATCTGGCACATGGGCGACACCGGCCTGTACGGCGACATGATGATGGTGGCCGACCGCTACAAGCCCGACCTGGTGCTGATCCCGATCGGCGGCCATTTCACGATGGGCCCGCAAGACGCCGCCATCGCGCTGCGCGACTTCATCAAGCCGAAATACGCGATCCCGATGCACTACGGCACCAGCCCGATGCTGCGCGGCACGCCGGCAGAGCTGAAGACGGCGCTGGGCAACAACCCGGCCACGGCCGTGATCGTGCCGGAGCCGGGGCAGAAGGTGGATTTTTGAGTCGCAAGCTGGAAACAAAAAAACCCGCTGGTTGCGCCAGCGGGTTTTTTGTTGGCTGAGCGGACCGGCGGCGAGCCGTCGCCGGTGCAGTCGGCTTATTGCGGGCGGTTCACCGAGATGTCGTAGAACTGCGACGCCAGTTCGAGGCCGATCAACACGCCAACACCGGTGTTGCCCAGCGTCAGCGAGAGTGCCTCGCGTGCCGTGGCATCGCCCGACGGCGCCCGGTAGCGCAAGCCGTTCACCGGCTTGTTCTGGGTCCACGTATCGACGCGGCCGTCGTTGCGGGTGCGGGTGTAGGCATTGGTTGCCGGATTGACGGCCGTGATCGTCGTCGATGCCGAAGCGGTCTGGACGCTCAGGTCGCCAAAGACGGTCAGATCCCAATAGGCATTGGTGGTACCGACAACCGGAAGCGGACGCACCACCTGCTTCGACGCGATGATGATGCCGTTCGGGCTCGAAACGACCGCGGTAGCCAGCCCGTCCGTACCCCGGAAGGCCGCGACGTAGGCCGTGCCCTGGGAGTCCTCCAGCGCAAAGCCGCTGCCGCCCGCCGCGCTCAGCGTGGGCAGTTCTTCCCAGGCCGAGCAGCTCGACAGGCCAGTGCAGTCGGCCCCGGCCGTGAACTTGCCGGCAGCGTCCACCGTGAACGTCACGCGGCTGGGCTTGAATGCCTGACCGTCATATTCGAAGCCGAGGCCATTCCAGGCGCCGGCCAGGTCGGCCAGCGTCAGCGCCTGTGCGGGCACCAGCAGGTTGGGCAGCACACGAACGTTGTTGGCGTTCGCGACATTGCGCACCAGCATGACGCCCGACGGCGACATCTGCACGTCCGACACCAAGCCCTGGGCCGACAGCGAGTAGCGGCAGGCTTCGTTGGCGATCGGCACCAGTTGCGACTGGGCAACCACCAGACCAGCGGAATCGAGCTGGGTCACGGCCAGCGTGGCGGCATCGATACGTACCGTCGCCACGCCGACCGGCGTGGCGCCCAGGTAGTCGCCCGTCCGCAGACCGGCGCACGCTGCCGACGCCGGCTTGAGGATGGTCTGGATTGCCGGCGCGCCGGCGTTGCTGCTGACCGCCGCGATGAGTTCCGGCAGCGTGGTCTTGGCCTTTGCCAGCTGGGCGGCCAGCCGATCCAGGAGCTGGTCGAGGACATTGCCGGCGTTGGCGCCGTTGGCGGCCACCAGTTGTCCCTTGATCGGGTCCGTGTTGGACAGGTTGACCACGGTGCTCAGGATGGTCGAGATCTGGGCCAGGGCAGTCGCCACGTTGGCCGGGGTGAGCTGGCTCTGGGCGCTGGCGTCGAAACCGGCGAAAAATGCGTTGGTATCGCCTTTCACCAGCGCGGCCAGGACCAGTTCGGTCAGCGGCGTGATGTTGGCCACCGGCGTCGTGCCCGCGCCGGCTTCGACGATCGAGTGCAGCGTCGTGCCATCGGGGGCCGGCGCGCTCAGCACGCAGGGGCGCACCGCATTGTCGATGCTGACCGTGAACGTGCCGTTGTCGGCCGTCGTGGCCGTACCCGAGCCGGAGGCACACTTGGCCTGTACGGTTACCTTCGGCAGCGCGGCGCCTACCGCGGCCGTGCCGGTGATCTTGGTGGTCACTGCCGGCGTGGCCGTGGGCGGCGCACTGGAAGATCCGCTATCCCCGCCGCCACCACAAGCCGTCAGCGCAACGGCAGCCAGCCCCGTCAAAAGAAGTTTCGATTTCATCCCAGTTGCCTCTTCTATGGTTGGTTTGCTTCGCGCGCGGCGGGGACCGACCCCTGGCCCCCTGGCGCCGCGCACGCACCGGCACGGCTTCTGACCCTATGCCAGGCGGCGTGGAGTGTGCAGCTCCCGCACAAAAGCCGGTAACCCCCCGCAGGGGCATTGACACATGACAAAAATGTAACTTTTGGCTTACAAAGCCGATGCCGGGCGATTGTGCACTGCATCAAACCTCCCAATATCGCCGTTTGAGCCACCCGTTCGGTCTGCATACATAGCGAAAACGCCACTAATGCCTATACTGGTCCTTGTCCCTGCAACAAGTCCATGACCGGCCGGCGAGTCGGTACAAGGAGGTGTGCTCATGGTTACGATGAACCGCCGACAGTTCCTGAAGTTCACGGGAGCGTCGCTGGCGGGATCGAGCCTCGCGCTGGTCGGGTTTGCGCCCGACACGGCGCTGGCGGAGGTACGGGCCTACAAGCTGGCGCGTACCACCGAGACCCGCAATACCTGCCCCTACTGCTCGGTGGCATGTGGCCTGCTGATGTACAGCCTTGGCGACAAGGCCAAGAACGCGAAGGCCAGCATCATCCACATCGAGGGCGACCCGGACCACCCGGTCAACCGCGGCACGCTGTGCCCCAAGGGCGCCGGCCTGATCGACTTCATCCACAGCCCCAACCGGCTGCAGTACCCCGAGTACCGCGCGCCGGGATCGGACAAGTGGCAGCGCATCTCGTGGGACGACGCGCTCGCCCGCATCGCCACGCTGATGAAGCAGGACCGCGACGCCAACTTCATCGAGAAGAACGAGCAGGGCCAGACCGTGAACCGCTGGCTCAGTACCGCGATGCTGGCCGCGTCGGCCAGCAGTAACGAGACGGGATACATCACGCACAAGACGATCCGCAGTCTTGGCATGCTGGGGTTCGACAACCAGGCACGTGTCTGACATGGCCCGACGGTGGCAGGTCTTGCCCCGACGTTTGGCCGTGGAGCGATGACGAACCATTGGGTCGACATCAAGAACGCGGACGTTATCCTGATCATGGGCGGCAATGCCGCCGAGGCCCACCCGTGCGGTTTCAAGTGGGTGACCGAAGCCAAGGCGCACAACAAGGCGCGCCTGATCGTGGTGGACCCGCGCTTCACGCGCTCGGCGTCCGTGGCCGACTATTACGTGCAGATCCGCACCGGCACGGACATCGTGTTCCTGGGCGGCGTCATCCGCTGGCTGCTGGAAAACGACCGGATCCAGCACGAGTACGTGAAGAACTACACCGACCTCACGTTCATCGTGCGCGAGGACTACCAGTTCAAGGACGGCATCTTCTCCGGCTACGACGCCGAGAAGCGCCACTACCTGAAGGAAAGCTGGGACTGGGAGAAAGGTGACGACGGCTATGTGAAGACCGACCCGACGCTGCAGCACCCGCGCTGCGTCTACCAGTTGCTCAAGGCCCACTACGCGCGCTACACGCCGGAAATGGTCGAGCGCGTCTGCGGCACGCCGCAGGACCGCTTCCTGAAGGTCTGCGAGATGATGGCCAGCACGGCCACGCCAAGCCGCGCCATGACCATCATGTACGCGCTGGGCTGGACGCAGCACTCCATCGGCTCGCAGATGATCCGCTGCGGCGCGATGGTGCAGCTGCTGCTGGGCAACATCGGCATTGCCGGCGGCGGCATGAACGCGCTGCGCGGCCACTCCAACATCCAGGGCCTGACCGACCTGGGCCTGATGACCAACCTGCTGCCCGGCTACCTGACGCTGCCGGCCGACTCCGAGGTCGACTACGACAAGTACATCGAGGCCCGCTCGTTCAAGCCGCTGCGGCCCAACCAGCTCAGCTACTGGCAGAACTACGGCAAGTTCCACGTCAGCCTGATGAAGGCGTGGTGGGGCCCGGCCGCCACCAGGGAGAACAACTGGGCGTTCGACTACCTGCCCAAGCTCGACAAGGCCTACGACATGCTGCAGGTCTTCGAGCTGATGCACGCCGGCCGGGTCAACGGCTACATCCTCCAGGGCTTCAACCCGCTGGCGGCGGCGCCGAACAAGGCCAAGCTGTTGCAGAGCCTGAGCCAGCTGAAGTTCATGGTGGTGATGGACCCGCTGGCCACCGAGACGTCAGAGTTCTGGCGCAACGTCGGCGAATCGAACGACGTGGACACCAAGTCGATCAAGACCGAGGTCTTCCGGCTGCCCACCACCTGCTTTGCCGAGGAAAACGGCGCGCTCGTGAATTCGTCGCGCTGGCTGCAATGGCACTGGCAGGGCGCCGACCCGCCGGGCGAGGCGCGCAGCGACATCGAGATCATGTCCGACCTGTGGCTGCGCATCCGCACGCTGTACCAGAAGGACGGCGGCAAGTATCCGGACCCCATCGTCAACCTGCACTGGCCGTACGCGGTGCCGCATTCGCCCACGCCCGAGGAGCTGGCGAAGGAATATTCGGGCCGCGCGCTGACCGACCTCGTCGACCCGAAGGACCCGACCAAGGTGGTGCGCAAGGCCGGCGAGCAGCTAAACAGCTTTGGCGAGCTGCAGGCCGACGGCAGCACCGCGAGCGGCTGCTGGATCTACTGCGGGTCGTGGACGCAGGCCGGCAACCAGATGGCCAAGCGCGACAACAGCGACCCCACCGGCATCGGCCAGAACCTGAACTGGGCGTGGTCGTGGCCGGCCAACCGGCGCGTGCTGTACAACCGGGCATCGTGCGACGTGAACGGCAAGCCGTTCAACCCGGGCCGCAAGCTGATTGCCTGGAACGGCAAGAGCTGGACGGGCTTCGACACGCCGGACTTCAAGCTGGACGAGGACCCGGCCAACGGCATGGGGCCGTTCATCATGCAGGCCGAAGGCGTGGCGCGGTTCTTTGCCCGGCAGACGCTGGTGGAGGGGCCGTTCCCAGAGCACTACGAGCCGTTCGAGAACCCGCTGGGCTACAACCCGCTGAACGGGCGCGAATCCAAGGTGGTCAGCAACCCGGCGGCGCGCGTGTTCAAGAACGACTGGGCGCAGTTCGGCAAGCCCGACGCCTACCCGGTCATCGCCACCACGTACCGCCTGACCGAGCACTTCCACTACTGGACCAAGCACGCCCACATCAACGCGATCCTGCAGCCCGAGCAGTTCGTCGAGATCGGCGAGGACCTGGCCAAGCAGGTGGGCGTGAAGGCGGGCGACCGCGTGAAGGTCAGTTCGACGCGCGGCTACATCAAGGCCGTGGCGCTGGTCACCAAGCGGATCAAGCCGTTCCGGATCGACGGCAAGACCGTGCACATGGTGGGCATACCGCTGCACTGGGGCTTCACGGGGCTGACCAAGCCGGGCTTCCTGGCCAACACGCTCACGCCGTTCGTGGGCGACGGCAACACCCAGACGCCCGAGTTCAAGTCGTTCATGGTCAAGGTGGAAAGGGCATAGGAGCGCAACGATGGCACTACAGTCTCTCGATATCGTGCGCCGCTCGGCCACCACCACGCAGCCGCCCAGCGTGCGGCAGCCGGTTACCGGCAGCGTGGCCAAGCTGATCGACACCACCAAGTGCATCGGCTGCAAGGCCTGCCAGGCGGCGTGCATGGAATGGAACGACCTGCGCGGCGACGTGGGCGTGAACGTCGGCGTCTACGACAACCCGGCCGACCTGGACGAGCACACGTGGACCCTGATGCGGTTCACCGAGTACGAGAACCCGAACGGCAACCTCGAATGGCTGATCCGCAAGGACGGCTGCATGCACTGCGAGGACCCCGGCTGCCTCAAGGCGTGCCCCGCGCCGGGCGCGATCGTCCAGTACGCCAACGGCATCGTCGACTTCCACGAGGAAAACTGCATCGGCTGCGGCTATTGCATCACCGGCTGCCCGTTCAACATCCCGCGGATCTCGAAGACCGACCACAAGGCGTACAAGTGCACGCTGTGCTCGGACCGCGTGGCCGTGGGCCAGGAGCCGGCCTGCGTGAAGACCTGCCCGACCGGCGCCATCGTGTTCGGCACCAAGACCGACATGGTGGCCCACGCCGAGGAGCGGATCGTCGACCTGAAGTCGCGCGGCTTCGAGAAGGCCGGCCTGTACGACCCGGCCGGCGTGGGCGGCACGCACGTGATGTACGTGCTGCATCACGCCGACAAGCCGAGCCTGTACCACGAGCTGCCCGACGACCCGCACATCAGCCCGCTGGTGAGCCTGTGGAAGGGCATCTCGAAACCGCTGGCCGTGGCCGGCATGGCGCTGGCGGCCATCGCGGGCTTCTTCCACTACATCCGCGTGGGCCCGAACGAGACCGGCCCAGAGGACGAGGCCGCCGCCGAGGACGAGATCGTGCGCTGGGGCCGCGACAATCCCCGGCCGCGCGGCACGCCCGACGAAGTGACGCCGCCAGAGGAGGTGCGCGATGAGAATCGATAAGCGCCGCGAGGCCAACATCCGCCGCTATACGGCCGGCGAGCGCACCAACCACTGGATCGTGGCGCTGACGTTCGTGCTGCTGGCGCTGTCCGGGCTGGCGCTGTTCCATCCGTCGATGTACTGGATGAGCGCGCTGTTCGGCGGCGGCACGTGGACGCGCATCCTGCACCCGTACATCGGCGTGTTCATGTTCGTGGCGTTCCTGATCCTGGCGCTGCGCTTCTGGCACCACAACCTGATGACCTGGAGCGACCGCGAATGGCTGCGCCACGGCCGCGACGTGCTGACCAACCACGAGGAAAACGTGCCCGAGGTGGGCCGCTACAACGCCGGCCAGAAGCTGCTGTTCTTCGTGATGGTGGCGTGCCTGGTGCTGCTGTTGCTGAGCGGGCTGGTGATGTGGCGCGCGTGGTTTTCCGCCCTGTTCCCGATCTGGGCCATCCGGCTCGCGTCGGTGGTGCACGCCGTTTGCGCCTTCCTGCTGATTTGCGGCATCATTGTGCACATCTATGCAGCCGTATGGGTCAAGGGTTCCGTGCAGGCCATGACGCGCGGGACGGTCACGCCGGGCTGGGCGTGGAAACATCATCGCGCCTGGTTCCGCGAGAACTTCCGGCCAGGCGACAAATAGCGGGCAGGCACCCCCGGGCCGGCTCGCCAAAGGATGACGACACGATGGTGCAGCGCATTCTGGAGCCGGCGGAGATCGAATCGATCGACCACATCGCCATTGCGCGCGTGCGGTTGCCCGAGCGCGCCGAAGTGTTTGGCGCCCGGGCCCAGCGCCTGCGGCAGCTGGCGCCGTCCAACCCCATCGGGCCCTACCTGCTGCTGATGGCCGCCGTGGCCGACGCGCAGCACGCAGTGGCCCAGTCCCTGGACATTCCCCCGCCCTCCCCCCAGACCATCGAACGCGCCGGCGAGCACTGCATGCCGCTGCTGCCCGCGCAGGATGCCGGCGCGCCGGTGTCGGCCCCGGCGCTGTTCGAACGCCTGGCCGCGCTGCCCGAGCTTGCCGCCCCGCTGGCCACGCTGCGCGCCCTGTCGCCGGCCGCGCTGGCCGATCAGGTCAGCGCGCTGCTGGGCCAGCATGACGGCCCCGTGGACCCCGCGCTGGCCCCGCTGCTGATGGCGGCGCTGCAGCTGGACCGCACGGTGCTGGCCAGCGGCCTGCGCGAGGGCGACATCCCGGTGCTCGATGTCCACACGGTCTGCCCGGTCTGCGGCACGCCGCCGGTGGCCAGCATCGTGCGCATCGGCGGCCGCTACCAGGGGCTGCGCTACCTGCATTGCGGGCTGTGCGCCACCGAATGGCACATGGTGCGCGTCAAGTGCAGCCACTGCGAGACGACCGAAGGCATCAGCTACTACGCCGTGGAAGGCCACGGCGACGCGCTCAAGGCCGAGACCTGCGACCAGTGCCACCACTACCGCAAGATCAGCTATATGGAGAAAGACCCGCTGGCCGAGCCGCTGGCCGACGACCTGGCGTCGCTGGCGCTCGACGTGATGATGGGCGAGGCCGGCTACGGTCGCGCCAACGGCAATCCGCTGCTGTGGCTGCCCGACGACGATGACGACGACGCGGACGGCGGGGAGGCGCGGCGATGAACGACAGCGTGTCGATGCCCGCGCAGCCGGCGGACATCCCGTCGGTGGACCGCGTGCTGCGGCTGCCCGGCGCGCAGGCGCTGCTGGACCAGTACGGCCGCGCCCCGGTCACGGCCGCGCTGCGCCGCCTGCTGGATACGCTGCGCGCGCAGGCCGTGGCAGGCCGGCTCACGCGCCACGCCATCGCCGACGCCGCGCTCTGCGACGCGCTGGCCGCCCAGGTGCAGCGCGACAGCCAGCCCCGCCTGCGCGCCGTGTTCAACCTGACCGGCACCGTGCTCCACACCAACCTGGGCCGCGCGCTGCTGCCCGACAGCGCGGTGCAGGCCGTGATGCGGGCGATGACCGCGCCAGCCAACCTTGAGTTCGACCTCGACACCGGTGGTCGCGGCGACCGCGACGACCTGGTCGACGACCTGCTCTGCGAGCTGACCGGCGCCGAGGCCGCCACGGTGGTCAACAACAACGCGGCGGCCGTGCTGCTGATGCTGAACACGCTGGCGCAGCGCCGCGAGGTGGTGGTGTCGCGCGGCGAACTGGTCGAGATCGGCGGCGCGTTCCGGATTCCCGACGTGATGCAGCGGGCCGGCGCCCGGCTGGTGGAGATCGGCACGACCAACCGCACCCATCCGCACGACTATGCCAACGCCATCGGTCCGCGCACGGCGCTGCTGATGAAGGTCCACTGCAGCAACTACGAGATCACCGGTTTCACGCGCAGCGTCGACGTGGCCGAGGTGGTGCGCACCGCCCAGCCGCACGGCCTGCCCGTGGTGGTGGACCTGGGCAGCGGCACGCTGTGCGACCTGGCGCGCTGGGGCCTGCCGCCCGAGACCACCGTGCGCGACACCATCGCGGCCGGCGCGGACCTGGTGACCTTCAGCGGCGACAAGCTGCTGGGCGGGCCCCAGGCCGGGCTGATCGTCGGCCGCGCGGACTTGATCGCCAGGATCAAGAAGAACCCGCTCAAGCGCGCGCTGCGCGTGGGCAAGCTGACGCTGGCGGCGCTGGAACCGGTGCTGCGGCTGTATCGAGATCCGGACACGCTGGCGGCTTCGCTGCCGACGCTGCGGCTGCTGACGCGCCCCGCCGGCGAGATGGCGACGCTGGCCGGGCGGCTGCTGCCAGTCATGCAGGCGGCGCTGGGCGATGCGTGGCAGGTGTCGGCGGTGCCAACCGTCAGCCAGATTGGCAGCGGCGCGCTACCGGGCGGGCAGCTGCCGAGCTTCGGGCTTGCGGTGGCGCCGCGCGATGCGGGCAAGCGCGCCGGCCGCCGGCTGCAGCAACTGGAAGCGGCGCTGCGCGCGCTGCCGCGCCCGGTCATCGGCCGCATCCGCGACGACGCGCTCTGGCTCGACCTGCGCTGCCTGGAAGCGCACGACGAAGCCGCGTTCACGGGCCAGTTGCCCGGGCTGGCCGAGGCGCTGCACGCATGATCGTCGGCACGGCCGGGCATATCGACCATGGCAAGACCACGCTGGTGCGGGCGCTGACCGGCGTCGACACCGACCGGCTCAAGGAAGAGAAAGCGCGCGGCATCTCGATCGAACTGGGCTACGCGTACACGCCGCTGCCCGGCGGCGACGTGCTGGGCTATATCGACGTACCCGGCCATGAGCGGCTGATCCACACCATGGCGGCCGGCGCCAGCGGCATCGACCTGGCGCTGCTGGTGGTGGCCGCCGACGACGGCGTCATGCCGCAGACGCGCGAGCACGTGGCCATCGTCGAACGGCTTGGCGTGCCGCGCGCGGTGGTGGCGCTGACCAAGGCCGACCATGCCGACGCGGCGCGCCTGGCCGCCGTGCGCGACGAGATTGCTTCGCTGCTGGCCGCCACGCCCTATGCCGGCGCCGACATCTTCGCGGTCAACGCCACCGATGCCGCCGACGCCGGCGTGGCCCGGCTGCGCGACTGGCTGCACGATGCCGCGCGGCAGCAGCCCGCGCGCCGCAGCGATGGCCGGTTCCGGCTGGCCGTGGACCGCGTGTTCACGCTGGCCGGGCACGGCACGGTCGTCACCGGCACCGTGTTCGACGGCCGCGTGGCCGTGGGCGACGTGATGCAGGTGGCGCCGTCGGGCCTGCCCGCGCGCGTGCGCAGCATCCACGCCCAGAACCGTCCGGCCGATGCCGGGCTGGCCGGCCAGCGCTGCGCGCTGAACCTGGCTGGCGTCGACAAGGACGCGATCCGGCGCGGCGACTGGATCGTCGACCCCGTGCTGATGGCGCCGGTGACGCGGCTCGATGTTCGCCTGACGCTGCAACCGGGCGCCGACCTGCGGATCGGTCACTGGACGCCCGTGCACGTGCATCTGGGCGCCGCGCATCGCGTGGCCAACGTGGTGCTGCTGGACGCCGAGTCGCTCGATGCCGGCGGCACCGCGCTGGCGCAGCTGGTGTTCGCCGCGCCGCTCTGCGCGCTGGCCGGCGACCGCATCATCGTGCGCAACGCGCAGGCCACGCAGACCGTGGGCGGTGGCGTGGTGCTGGACAACTTGGCCCCCGAGCGGCACCGCCGCACGCCGGCCCGGCTGGCGTGGCTGCAGGCCGTGGAGCGCTACCTGTCCGGCCAGGGTCTCGCGGCGCTGCTGGAGCACGCGCCGCACGGCCTGGGCGAGCGCCGGATGGTGCAGCTCACGGGCCGCGCCGCCGATGCGGGGACGCTGCCGCCCGACGCGCAGCGCGTGGGCGACACGTGGATCCTGGCGCGCGATGTCGATGCGTTGCGCGCGCGCGTGCTGGACACGCTGGCCGGCTTTCACGCGCGCATGCCCGACGAACCCGGCCTGGGCGCCGGCTCGCTGCGCCGCGTGGCCTTCGCGGGCGCGCCGCTGCCGGACGCGCTCTGGTCCGCGCTGCTCGATACGCTGCTCCAGCGGCACGACGTGGAACGGCACGGCGGCTGGCTGCGGCTGCCCGGCCATGCCATCACGTTCACCGATGCCGAGCAGGCGCTGGCCGCACGGCTGCTGCCGCGCGTGGCGGCTGGCGGCTTCGACCCGCCCTGGGTGCGCGAGCACGCGGTGGCACTGAACGCGCCCGAGGAACAGGTGCGGCAGGTGCTGCGCAAGCTGGCGCGGCAGGGCGACGTGCACCAGGTGGTGCGCGACCTGTTCTACGCCGCGCCGGTCATCGAGGCGTTGGCGGGCCGGTTTGGCGCGATGGCCGCCGCGCACGGGCGCGTGGAGGTTATCGCGTTCCGTGACGCGGTGGGGCTGGGCCGCAAGCGGACGATCCAGCTTCTGGAGTTCTTCGACCGCGCGGGATACACTCGCCGCGTGGCGAATGCGCGCATGCTGCGGCCGGACAGCGAATGGCGGCCGGCGGCGCCGCCCACCACGGAAGGCATCCGTATCCGGTGATGCGGCCGGGCTTCAAACCCGGTTGGGGGCGCCAGACGTTCCCAGGTAGGTTCGACTCCTGCTGCTTTCCGCCATCTTTCCTGCCGGTGCCCGGTGCAAATCTGACCGGCACCGCACGCCCGGCGGCGCGCTATTTCCGGCCGGCCGGCTTGTCGGTTTCCGGCTCCGACGGCTTGCGATGCGACGCCGCGTTTTCCCAATCCTTGTCCGCCCGCTCGCGCGCCTGCTGGTTCGCGGCGGCGTTCTCGCGCAATTCGCGGTCATCGAGCCCCTGGCGCTTGTCCAGTTCGCGATTGCCCGACGTGTCGTGCCTGCTCTGCTTCATGACGTCTCCTGCTGGATCGGCCGCCCCATGCGGCCCCGACCGCAGACTGACGCGCAACTTTCGTTCCAGCCGGGGCAGTTTCCGCTTTCCTGTCGCCCTGGCGTCGCCTACCATCCTAGGGCAGCGGTTGGGCATGTTTCGAGTCTCGAACTTCTCATCCAGGGGATCACCATGGACAGACGCGCGTTCCTGCGGCTTGGCGCCGCCATTCCGGCCACCCTCGGCGCCACGGGCATCGCCCCGGCCTTCGCCGCCACCTCCACCCCCGCTGCCACAGCCACGCCGGACGCCTTCCCGGCCGCGGCGGGCTGGCGGGTCTACGAACTGACCACCGACATCCAGCTACCCGCCGCCTCCGCGCCCGCCACCGTGTGGGTGCCGATGACGGCCGGCCAGCTTGGCGACTACCAGCGCACCGTATCGAACGAATGGCTGGCGCCCGGCGGGCGGGTCCGTACCGTGCGCACGGGGCGCTATGGCGTGGACATGCTCGTCATCGACTGGCCCAACGCCACGCATGGCGCGCCGCTGACGGGCCGGCTGACCAACACCGTGGCGCTGCGCGACCGCGACGTCGACCTGGGCGCCGCACCGGCCCGCGGCGCCGGCGCGGAATCGCCGGCGGCGCTGCGCGAATACCTGCGGCCCACGGCGCTGATGCCGACCGACGGCATCGTGCGCCAGACCGCGCTGGCCATCACGGCCGGCATGACCGACGACATGACCAAGGCGCAGGCCATCTACCAGTGGGTGGTGGACCATACCTGCCGCGACGCCAGCGTGCGCGGCTGCGGCACCGGCGACGTGGTGACGATGCTCAAGACCGGCGGCGTGATGAACGGCAAGTGTGCCGACATCAACGGCCTGTTTGTCGCGCTGGCCCGGGCGGCCGGCGTGCCGGCGCGCGACGCCTATGGCGTGCGCGTCGACGATTCGCAGCTAGGCTTCCGGGCGCTCGGCAAGTCGGGCGACATCTCCAAGGCCCAGCACTGTCGCGCCGAGTTCTACGCCGCCGGCTATGGCTGGATCCCGGCCGACCCCGGCGACGTGCGCAAGGTGGCGCTGGAGGAAACGCCGGGCGGCCTGCCGATGACCGACGGCAAGGTACGCGCCGCACGCGCGATGCTGTTCGGCGCGTGGGAAGGCAACTGGGTGGCCTACAACCATGGCCACGACGTGCGGCTGCCGGGCAGCAGCGCGGCGCCGGTGCCGTTCCTGATGTATCCGCAGGGCCGCACGGTGGCGGGCACGCTCGACAGCCTGGACCCGGCCGCGTTCGGCTACCGCATCACGTCGCGCAGGGTGGCGTGATGGCGGATGCGAAGCCGGGGGATAAAGAGGTCAGGCTGACGTCACTGGCGCACGGGGGCGGCTGCGGGTGCAAGATCGCGCCGGGTGTGCTGAGCGACATCCTGCGCAATACCGGCCAGTTTCCGGCGCCGCCCGCGCTGCTGGTGGGCATCGAGACCAGCGACGACGCGGCGGTCTACCGCCTCAACGACACGCAGGCGCTGATTGCCACCACGGACTTCTTCATGCCCGTGGTGGACGACCCCTACGACTTCGGGCGCATCGCCGCCACCAATGCCATTTCCGATGTCTACGCGATGGGCGGCACGCCGATCATGGCGCTGGCGCTGGTCGGCATGCCGGTGGACAAGCTGTCGCCCGAGACCATCGGCAAGATCCTGGCCGGCGGCCAGGCAGTCTGCGCCGAGGCCGGCATTCCGATTGCCGGCGGGCACTCGATCGACTCGGTGGAGCCGATCTACGGGCTGGTGGTGATGGGGCTGGTCCACCCGGACCGCATCCGCCGCAACCGCGACGCGCAGGCCGGCGACGTGGTGATCCTGGGCAAGCCGCTCGGCGTGGGGGTCTACTCGGCGGCGATCAAGAAAGACCTGCTCGACGACTACGGCTACCGCCAGATGATTGCCAGCACCACGCAGCTCAACACGCCCGGCCGCACGCTGGGCGAGCTGGACGGCGTGCAGGCGATTACCGACGTCACCGGCTTTGGCCTGCTGGGCCACCTGCTGGAGGTGTGCCGGGGCAGCGGGCTGGGCGCCACGGTGGACATGGCGCGCGTGCCGCTGCTGCCGGGCGTGGCCGCGCTGGCCGAACATGGCGCGGTGACCGGGGCGTCGCGCCGCAACTGGGCCAGCTACGGGCACGACGTGGTGCTGGGCGCGGGCGTGTCCGACGTCCAGCAGGCGCTGCTGACCGATCCGCAGACCAGCGGCGGGCTGCTGGTGACCTGTGCCCCGTCCGCCGCCGACGCGGTCCTGCGCTGCTTCCGCCAGGCAGGCTTCGGCCATGCGGCCCAGATCGGCATCATGACCGCGGGTGACGCCCGGGTCACTGTTTCGGCCTGATCCGGGCCTGATCCGGGCCTGATCCGGGCCAGATCCGGGCCAGACCTTCCGGCGTCGGTTCTTTCCGCACGCCTTCCGCACGCCTTCCGCATCCTTCCTGTCAGCCTCCTGCCGCACGCCGCGCACGCTGTGTGCGGCGTCCCACATCGGCGCCAGCGTTTACGTGGAACGCTGGCGCCATGCCGTCGAACTTGCGCGATGCAAAAAGAAGGGGACGGCCGGGGTCATCGGCGCGGACGGCCGCCATATTGGCTATCGCTTACGCAGGCAGGAATTCGTCATGACCCAGATTTCCGTAGTCACCGTCAACTACAACAACCGCGACGGCCTGGCGCGCACCATGGACAGCGTGGCCCAGCAGCAGGCCGACACGTTCGACGTGCAGTACCTGGTCATCGACGGCGGCTCCACCGACGGCTCCGTGGAACTGGCGCGCGCCCGCGCCGCCGAGATCGACGTGTTCGTCAGCGAGCCCGACAACGGCGTCTACGCCGCGATGAACAAGGGCCTGGCCCGCGCCACCGGCGAATGGGTGCTGTTCATGAACTCGGGCGACTGCTTCGCCCGGCCCGACGCGCTCTCCATCGTCGTCCAGGCCGCCCACGAGCACCGTGGCGCGTGGCTGATCTACGGCGACAACATCAGCCCGCGCGGGCTGGAGCCGGCCGCCCCGCTCTACCGGCTGCGCGCCGGCATCATCCACGCCTGCCACCAGGCCATGGCGTTCCGCGTCTGCGACCTGCGCTACGACGAGAAATGGCGCATCTACAGCGACCTCGACTTCGTGCTGCAGTACTACACGCGCTTCAAGGCCAAGGCGTTCCGCCACGTGCCGTTCGCGCTGTCGCTGATCGAGGAAAGCGGCATCAGCGCGTCGTACCCGGCGGCCAAGCGGCGCGAGAAATTCGGCATCATCCAGCAGCGGATGGGCCTGGGCGGGCTGGTCTTCGCGCTGGCCTGCTCGGTACTGGCCGCCATCGACCTGCTCTGATCCGGCTGGCCCGCCCCGCGCGCGCCGCCCCTGCGGACGGCGCGCCCCCCAGGTCAGAACTTGCCGATCACCGCACGCATGGCGGCGGCCACCTTGTCGGCCAGGTAGATGTGGCCGGCCAGCGTCGGGTGGGTGCCATCGGCCGAGACGTAGATGTCGCCGTTGCCGTCGCCCTTGGGGTTGGCCACGTTGCCGGTGCCGGTCTGCCACTGCTCGGCAATGTTGTCGATGAAGTGGAAGTTGGCGCGCTGGCCCACGGCGGCCCGGATCGCGTCACGCTGCTCCACGTGGGTGGAGCCGGGCGACCACGGCCCGAGCACGAACACCGTGGTGTTGGGCAGGCGGGTGGCGATCTCGTCGAACAGCGTCGCGGCCTCGGCCTGCAGCGCCTGCTGCGTGAACGGGGCGTCGTTGATGCCGCCGGCGATCAGGATCACGTGCGGGTTGAACGGGTAGACGTCGGTCTCCATGCGGTCGCGGAACTTGAGCTTGGTGGACGGCGCGGCCAGATAGCCCGTGGAGCCCACGCCGGACACGTACATGTCCTTCCAGCCCATGATGTGGCCCAGGCGGCTGGCGTAGTTGTCGAAGCTGTCGCCCTGGCCGGACATGCCCTCGGTGACCGAATCGCCCAGCGCGATGGCGCGCACGTTGCCCAGCGTCGGCGCGGCGGTGACCTTGTCGCCCGGCGCGACGTAAAGGCCGCCGAAGCGCATGTCGTTCGATTCGATGCGGATGTGGCGCGTCTTGCGGGCGCCCTGGAAGTCCACGCGCGTCAGGTACAGGTTGCCGTCGTCGGGATAGCCGACCGGCGTGCCGGACACGTAGGCGCCGTCCACGAGGATGCGGTGGCGCGAGATCTCCACGTTGCCCTTGACCAGGATCTCGAAGACCGGCGCATCGGTGACGAAATCGATGTAGAGCACGTTGGAGCCACGGCCCAGCCCGCCGTAGTTGACGGCGATGTTCTTCATCAGAAGCTGGTCGGGGTGGACGGTGCCGTTCTGCACCATGGTGCCGCTGAAGCGCAGCGCCGGGTCGCCGGGCGCGATCAGCACGCCATTGGCGATCGTCGTCGGCATGTTGGGCGTGCCTGGCGTGACGATGGGCGGCGAGGTCATGTTGGTCGGCATGGCGCCCTGCGCGGACGCGGCCTTGAGCAGCGCCTGGTTGGTCTCCAGGACGGTCGCCGGCTTCTCGGGCGTGGGGGTGGCGGGCGCGGGCTGGGCCGGCTGGGCCGGCGTGCCGCCGCCGTTGTTCGCCTGTTGCGTCGAATCGCCGTCTCCGCCGCCGCCGCACCCGGCCAGCGTCAACAGCACGGCCATCGATAACGAAGCCAGTTTCGCTTTCATTTGCATGCCCCTCGGTTTATGGAATGTGTTTCCCATATTTTCACAGCGGGCACGCCGGCACACTTGGCCATACGTCTGGAAGGGCATCGGACAACGGGATTACGGCTACGTCCGATAATGGGTGGATATTCGTGCGGTAACAGCCGGATCTGGCTGCTGGCCTCGTTCTTATGGTTGTAGTGACCCGTTTTAAATGCCCGGTTTCCGGAACGGCCTACACCCTAACATGACGGCGCTGTCATTATATGGATAATGACAGCGCCGTAATTTACCGATTATGTGACCGATAAGAATGTGGGGTGGCCCACATTATTCCTCCTGGAATGCTTCCTCGCGCTTGGCCTTGATCGACGGCAGCGCCACCACGGCCACCAGCGCCGCGGCCGCCACCAGCAGGCCCAGCGACAACGGCCGCGACACGAACACGCTGAAGTCGCCCCGCGACAGCAGCAGCGTGCGGCGGAAGTTTTCCTCCATCATCGGCCCCAGCACAAAGCCCAGCAGCAGCGGCGCCGGCTCGCAGCGCAGCTTCAGGAACAGGTAGCCCACCAGGCCGCAGGCGGCGGCCACGAACACGTCGAACACCGTGTTGTTGACCGAGTACACGCCGATGCTGCAGAACGTGAGGATGGCCGGATAGAGAAAGCGGTACGGCACGGTCAGCAGCTTCACCCAGATGCCGATCAGCGGCAGGTTCAGCACCACCAGCATGAAGTTGCCGATCCACATCGACGCGATCAGCCCCCAGAACAGCGACGGGTTGCTGGTCATCACCTGCGGGCCGGGCTGGATGTTGTGGATCGTCATGGCGCCCACCATCAGCGCCATGACCGCATTGGGCGGGATGCCCAGCGTCAGCAGCGGGATAAAGGACGTCTGCGCGGCGGCGTTGTTGGCCGACTCCGGCCCGGCCACGCCCTCGATGGCGCCCTTGCCGAACTCGTGCGAGAACTTCGACGTCTTCTTTTCCAGCGAATAGGCCGCAAACGACGCCAGCGACGCGCCGCCGCCCGGCAGGATGCCCAGCGCCGACCCCAGCGCCGTGCCACGCAGCACGGCCGGGATCATGCGGCGGAAATCCTCGCGGTTCGGGAACAGGCCGGAGACCTTGTCGGTGAACGTCTCGCGCGTTTCCTTCTGCTCCAGGTTGGCAATGATCTCGGCAAACCCGAACAGGCCCATCGCCAGCGCCGTAATGCTGATGCCGTCGGTCAGCTCGGGAACGTCGAACGAAAAGCGCGCGGCGCCCGAGTTGACGTCGGTGCCCACCAGCCCGAGCAGCAGGCCCAGCACGATCATGCCCACGGCCTTGACCAGCGAGCCCGACGCCAGCACCACGGCGCCGATCAGGCCCAGCACCATCAGCGAGAAGTACTCGGCCGGCCCGAACTTGAACGCCAGCTCCGACAGCGGCGTGGCAAACGCGGCCAGGATCAGCGTGGCGACGCTGCCGGCGAAGAACGACCCCAGCCCGGCCGTGGCCAGCGCCACGCCGGCGCGGCCGCGGCGGGCCATCTGGTAGCCGTCCAGCGTGGTGCAGACCGACGACGACTCGCCGGGCAGGTTCACGAGGATGGCCGTGGTCGATCCGCCGTACTGCGCGCCGTAGTAGATGCCGGCCAGCATGATCAGCGCGGCCACCGGGGGCAGCGAGTACGTGACCGGCAGCAGCATGGCGATGGTCGCCAGCGGCCCCAGCCCCGGCAGCACGCCGATCAGCGTGCCCAGCACGCAGCCCAGGAAGGCGTAGGCGATGTTTTGCAGCGAAAGCGCCGTGGAAAATCCCAGCGCGAGATGGCTCAGCAGTTCCATGTCCGCGCCCTCCTCAGTTGGTCAGGAATGCCGGCCACACCGGCATCTGCAGGTTGATGCCGTAGACGAACGCGAACGTGCTGATCAGCACCAGCACCACGGCGTTCAGGCAGGCGCCCTTCCACGTGAATTCATGGCTTGCCATCGACGACGTCAGCACCAGCACGAGCACCGACAGCACCATGCCCAGCGGCTTCAGCACGAGCCCGAACAGCACTACCGACCCCAGGATCCAGAGCAGCGTCTTGATGTCCCAGCGCGCCATGCGGTCCGCCTCGGCCTTGCCCGACGTGGAGCCGATGGCCACCACCGCGCCCAGCAGCGCCAGCACGATGCCGAGCCAGAACGGGAAGTAGCCCGGCCCCATGCGCGCCGCCGTTCCCATCGTGTAGCCGCGGGCGATGAACGAGAATCCGAGCCCCACCGCGATGAACATCAGTCCGGACAGCAGGTCCGTCTGTCTCCGTATTTGCATCTGTCTTTCCCCGTTTCGTCTGCGCACCGTCGGTCGTCTTGCGCGATGTGCCGGTGCAGGAGGGACGGACAATACATCATGTCGTGATGTAATTGGGCGAAGCTACGGGAAATCCCCGAGCGATTTCCCGGCTCGCCCGGGGCGGCAATATTTACATCATCCTGTGATGTAAATCGGCTATGCGGCTCACGCCGCGTCGTGGAAGATGATGCCGAGCGTGTGCCGGTGGCCCGTGTGCAGCCGGCTCACGCCATGCCGCAGGTTCACGCGATAGACGCCGCGCGTGCCCTGCACGGGCCGCTGGCTGACCGCGAAGACCACGGCGTCGCCCTTGCGCAGCGACACCACCTCGGCCCGCGACTGCATGCGCGGCCGCTGCTCGGTCATCACGAACTCGCCGCCCGTGAAGTCCTGGCCGGGTGAGGACAGCAGCACCGCCACCTGCAGCGGAAAGACATGCTCGCCGTAGAGGTCCTGATGCAGGCAGTTGTAGTCGCCGGCCGTGTACTGCAGCAGCAGCGGCGTGGGGCGCGGCTGGCCCGCACGGTGGCAGCGTGCCAGGAAATCGGCATGCGCGGCGGGATAGCGGGTGTCGATCCCCATCGCCGCGTTCCAGCGGTTGGCGATCGGCACCAGTCGGGGATAGAGGCCGGTCCGCAGGGTCTCCACCACGTCAGGCAGCGGATAGGCGAAGTACTTGTACTCGCCCTGCCCGAAGCCGTGCCGGCGCATGTCGATGCGGGCCCGGAAGCGGGTGTCATCGCGATAGAGATCGACGAGCCGGTCGCAGACCCCGTGCGGCACCAGCGCCGGGATGGCGGCACAGCCGAACGCGTCGAGCTGGTATGCGATGGCGGGCCAGTCCAGCGCGTCGACGCGCTGGCGCAGGGGCAAGCCCGGTTGCGTTGTCGTGTCCATGACCACTCCCACCGCAGGGTCGAATCCCCACGGCAAAAATATTCCTTGAAATGAGATCGATTCCCATTTACTATTCCCATCACTGTCCGACGCACGGCACCGCCGACACCGGGCAGGCACAGATTTCAGGGCGTGGTTCAGCGTGCGGCGTGTCCGCACCCGCCGATACGGCGCCCGATACCGTCTTTTGTGGGGACCGCTCCGAGACACGGAGCGTTTGGTAGTAGCCAGCTGCAGGAAGATCGGGAAAACATCCAGACCCCGTTTTCCCGATCGCGTCATCCTGCAGCAAGCCAGGCCACCTTTTTATTCCGCGCGCCACGCAGGCACAGCGCGCCGCCCGGGACGCTCCCGCACATCATGCGGATGCGGCCCGGCGCTTCTCCGCCTGCTCCCGCCACGCCTCCGGCGGTGGCGGCCGGCCCCACGCGCCGGCTTCCGCCCCGTCGGGGTTCCACCGACTGGAGTACTAACCAGGCGCCCCCAACCGGGCGCGAGCCGCCGCATGACTATGTCCACCGTGAACTCCGATGCCGTTCCCCTGAAGCGCGCGGGCCTGAAGGCCACGTCGCCGCGCATGCACGTGCTGGAAGCGTTTCGCAGCAGCGAGCGTCGGCACCTCAGCGCGGAAGACGTCTACCGGATCCTGCTCGACCTCGATATCGACGCAGGCTTGTCCACCGTCTACCGCGTGCTGAACCAGCTCGTGCAGGCCAACATCCTGCTGCGCCACAGCTTCGAGTCGGACCACGCGGTATTCGAGCTGAACGAGGGCGGCCACCATGACCACCTGATCTGCGTGAGCTGCGGCGTGGTCGAGGAGTTCCGCGACGAAGGCATCGAGCAGCGCCAGAAACAGGTGGCCGCCCAGAACGACTTTGTGCTGCGCGAACACATGCTGGTGCTGTACGGCCTGTGCCCGGCCTGCCAGTCGGCGGGTGCCGAAAGCGCCACCGCCGCCTAGCCTGGCAAGTAGCGCGGACGTTTCTTACAGAAACGTCAGGTGCCGTTACAAAGGTGCGCAAACGGTAATACGCCAGATGGGTAGAGTGGAGCCATCGCATCTCACCCACTGGTGATTTCCATGAGCAAGCGCCCCCTCTACCTCTCGCTGTTCGTTGCCGGCGCCGCCGCGCTGGCTGCTTCCACCGCCGCCATGGCGCGCGTCGATGTCGACGTGAATCTCGGCGTGCCGATCGCGCCGGCCCCGGTGGTCGTCGCCCCGGCGCCGGTCTATGTCCCGCCGCAACCCGTGTACGTAGCCCCGCCTCCGCCGCCGCCCGTGGTCTATCGCCCGGCGCCGCCGGTGGTGGTGGCGCCGCCGCCCGCCGTCATCATCGGCTGGCACGGCGACCGCTACTGGGATGGCCGCCGCTGGTACGAACGCCGCGAATACCACGCCTGGCACCGCCACGACCACGGTCATGGCTACGACCACGGCTACTATCGCCGCTAAGCCACCGCCATCATGGCCGCGCCACGGCCGGCGTCGCCGCCGGCGCGGCCGGCCGCAGCACCAGCCACACCGCCAGTCCGATCAGCAGCATGCCGCCCGCGTGCGCCCAGGACAGCGCCTCGCCCAGGAACATCCAGCCCCAGACGATGCCGAACGGCGGAATCAGGAAGGTCACGGTCAGCGAGCGCACCGGTCCCAGGTCGGCAATCAGCCGGAAATAGAGCACGTAGGCGATGGCGGTGCAGAACATGCCCAGGCCCAGCATCGCCGCCCAGACGCCAACGCCGGCGGCCGGCAGCGTGTTGTCGCGGATCAGCGCCACCGCGCTGAACGGCAGCAGGAACAGCGCGGCGCCGACCAGGCTGCCGCCCGCCACGAGCCGGCTGTCCAGCCCGCCTTGGGCGGTAATCCAGCGCCGGGTCAGGAAGCCCGCCAGCGCGTAGCACGACGTCGCCATCAGGCACGCAAGCGCCCCAAGCAGCACATCGTGCGAAAACACGACCGGCCCGGTGCGCGTCAGCACGGCCACGCCCGCCAGCCCCATCATCACGCCGGCCGCCTTGGCCCGCGTCAGCTTCTCGGCAAAGAACAGCGTGCCGATCACCACGCCCATCAGCGGCGTCATCGCGTTGAAGATGGCCGAATAGCCGGCCGGCAGCCAGAGCGCCGCCACCGAGTACATCACGAATGGAATGCCCGAATTGATGATGCCGAGCCCCACCACGGCGGGCCACTTGCCTTTCATGTCCCATTTCACGCCCAGCAGGGGCAGGCAGGCCACCAGGGTCACGGCGCCGATCAGCACGCGGAAGAACGCCGTCGGGAACGGACCCAGCACCGGCGCGGCAAGGCGGATGAACAGAAAGCTTGCGCCCCAGATGGCGGAAAGCAGCAGCAGGCGAAGCAGGTCAGCGGGTTTCATCAGTTCGATCGGAGCAAGAATTAGAGTTTGGGAGCGCAGACCGTTGCAGCCAAGCGACACTTGTGCCGCTTTACGCCTCAATCCGAGGATTGCCATGGCACTGGATGGGCGCCATTTCACCGCAAACCGGCCACCATGGCGCGCTGGAATCGGACATGCGGGCCGGCACATACGACAGACTGCAACGCCGAACGTCCCGGATCGGCGCCCAAAAACGGGGCAAAAGCGGCGTTTGTTGCATGCACGCCGCAGTGACGCTTTCGGATGCCTTACAGGTTTACCCCCCCGTGGTAGGGGGCCTTACCACAGGGCGTGACATCGCGTATTCAGTTCCATTAAAATCTGCCCTGCGCCAGAGTTAATTGACCCCTCCGACGCATTCCCGACAAGCCGCCAGGCAACTCCTGGCGGCTTCTTTTTTTTTGTCGGCGGAAAGGCGTATCGTAGCGACTGCGCAGCGATCGGGGGATGGGGCGTTGCGCGCACGTTGCATTCCTACGTCAACCTACCGCCCCGGTTTTGCGTTGCCTGCCACATGAAACGACAGTTCCTCGGCTTGCTAGCCCGCGTCTACGTCATGCAGTTCGCCATGGAGGTGCCCGCCACCGTGGCCATGCTTGCAGAAATGCTCATGGAGTATGGATTCCAGGTCGATATCGGCACGGTCCGGCCCTTGCTCCGCGCCCTGCAGATGGAGGGTTACCTGGAAAGCGTGCTGCGCGACGGCATCGGACGGGTCTACCTGCTGACCGAGCAAGGCCGCGAAGAGCTGGCCAGCAGCCGCTCGCGGATCGACGACCTTTACCGGCGCCTGCACAACCCGACCGGCGTCGGCGAACCGCTGACCATCGCCAGCAAGACCTGAACGCGGTAGACCGGGCGCCCCCGCCCCTGAAACCCCGGCTGCACGCGTGTGCGTCCAGCCGGGTTTTCTTTTTGGCGGATGGCTATCCCAGCAACGCGACGCAGCAGACGAACGACAGCCAGAGGTGGCGGCGCTGCGCCGGTGCCATGCGCTGCATTTCGAACCGCTCGATGCCACGGGCCTGCCGCGGCGCGGCCGCCCGCCGCTGCACGCGGATGGCAGCCAGCCGGCCCAGCATTGTCTTGATCATGGTGACCCCTCCGCATGGTGGCGGGCGGCATGCCCAGGCATGTCCGCGCCGCCCATGACGTGGATTATTGGTGTACGGCGGCCCGCCCGTGCGCCGCGTTGCACGCTGTTTGGGTCGCACCCGTGCAGATTGAACGCGCTATGTGACAGGACAGATGACGCTGACACCGAAACTTCACGAAGCGTGGCCGCTGCCGCCGAAACATGGCGTCACCGCCACACGCGCCAGCGCGGCCGCGCTGTCAAACCCGGAATGCCCGGACTGCCTCAAACGGGTGAGTCGTGATACCGTGACTTTGGCTCGACGGACCCTGGCACAGGGCAATCCCGGCCTCCGCCGACTACCGAGGCGCCCAGCCCGCCACGCGGGAATCATCCGAACCGCATGCCCCGATTACTGCCATCGCTCAAGGCGCGAATCGCCCTGATCACCACGGTGCTCGCCGCCGTGCTTGGCGGCGGCATTGTGCTCGGCTCGCTCTATCACGCGCACCGCGACCTTGAGGACGTGCTGCAGAACCAGCAGGACTCCATCGTCAAATTGTCCACCGAGTTGCTGGACACGGCCATGGAAGACCGCATCGTGATGCTGACGAACCTGGCGCCCCAGCTCGTGCCGCTGCTGGCCGCCGCGACCGGCACACCGCACGACGAACTGCGCCCGCGCCTGCTCGACGTGGTCAACCGCGCCATCTCGATCCCCGATGCGTTCGACGCCGTGGTCATCGCCGACGCCCGCGGCACGGTGCTGACGATGGACGGCATGCCGGCCGACGTCAGCGACCGCATCTACTTCCATGAGGCAGCCCGCACGCGCAACGTCGTGGTGGCCGCCCCGCTGCGCGCCCGCACCAACGGGGCGATGGGTGCGCTGGTGGCGGTGCCGGTGGTTTCCCCGGCCGGGGAGTTCATGGGGCTGGTGGGCGGCTGGCTTAACCTGGCCCACTCCAATTTCCTGGTCGAGATCGCGCGCAGCCGGCTGGGCATCACGGGCTTCTACTGCCTGGTGTCGGCCGGCGCGGCGCCGGTCTACATCCAGCATCCCGATGCGGCACGGCTGCATCAGCCCGCGTGGCCGTTCGACGATACCTGCGGCGTCGAAAACCACACGGCCCGGCTGGAATTCCTGACGCCGGCTCAGCCGGTCATCGCGCGGCGCCTGATGGCCACCACGGGCTGGGAGCTGGTGGCCGTGCTGCCCGCGCGCGAGGCGTATGCCCCACTGCGGCAGATGCAGGCGCGCTTCCTGACGTTGTCCGGCATCGTGCTGGCCGTGGTGGCGCTGCTGATCTGGCTGGCCGTGCGGCGGCTGCTGATGCCGCTGTCGCGGCTGCACCAGGTGGTGCGCGAGAGCGCGAACGACGTCGACGCCTTCGAGCGGCTGCCGCAGCGGCCCCAGCGCGACGAGATCGGCGACGTCACGCGGGCCTTTATCGGCCTGATGCGCGACGTGCGGCAGCGCGGCCAGCAACTGGCGCGCAGCGAGCGCCGGCTGCGGGCCGTGACCGATACGCTGCCGTCGCTGCTGGCCTTCATCGACAACGACGAGCGCTACGTCTTCAACAACGCCGCCTACGAGCGCGCGTTCGGGCTGCCGGTGGACCGCATCCGCGGCATGACCATGCGCGAGCTGCTGGGCGAGGAACGCTACCAGCGCGCCCGGCCCCACCTGCAGCGGGCGCTGGCGGGCAGCGTGGTCAGCTTCGAGGCCGAATATGCCTACCCCGACCTGCACTGGATGGAAACGAGCTACCGGCCCGAGTGGAGCGAGGACGGCAAGCAGGTGGTGGGCGTGCACATCCACGTGCAGGACATCACCCAGCGCAAGCTGGAAGCCCAGCGGCTGTCGCACCTGTCCCGCACCGATCACCTGACCCAGCTGCCCAACCGCGCCGCGTTCGAGACCCACCTGCGCGACGCCATGGCGCTGAGCCGCAGCGACGATGCACTGATGGCGCTGCTCTATCTGGACATGGACCGCTTCAAGGCCGTCAACGACATGCACGGCCACGCCACGGGCGACCAGTTGCTGCAATCGTTCGCGCTGCGGCTGCGGCGCTGCGTGCGCAAGCAGGACCACGTCGCGCGGCTCGGTGGCGACGAATTTGCCGTGATCCTGTCGGACATCGCCACCCCGGCCGCCGCGCAGCGCGTGGCCGAGGCCATCCTGCAGGCCGTGGCGCGTGGATTCTATTTCGATGGGGTGCTGGCCGACGTGGATGTCAGCATCGGCGTGGCGCTGTATCGCGGCACGCCGATGAGCGAGGAAGCGTTGATGCGCCAGGCCGACGTGCTGCTGTACCGCGCCAAGGCGGCCGGCCGCGGCCGCTACGAGATCGGCCCGGCGGAACTGCTGGAAGTCGACGCCTGAGCGCCGACTTTCGGCGCTGAAAGCCGCCGCGCGCGGCGCGGCTGCAGACCTGTCAGTGCTTGGTGGATTCGTCGGAAGCGTCCGATGCCTGCGGGGCGTCGGCGTCGAACGGCACGTGCCGGCCGTCGGCCGACTGGTAACCGAGCTTGGCGTTCTCGCCCATCATCCTCTGGTAGGCCAGCATGGCCTCGGCCACCGCCTTCGATTCGCCCTTGAACACGACCACGTCGTTGCCGCAGTTGGGGCACTCGCCGCCGAACACGGCGTCGATGCCGTGCAGGCCCGGCGCCGGAATGGCGTCGAAGTTCGTGAAGGCGGTCTTGCACGATCCGCAGACCAGTTGCGCCGGCCGCAGCGCGTCTACCCGTGCCCGCGCCTGCTGCGCCCGTTCCTCAGGCGTACCCCGTCGTTTTGCCTCACCCATGATGCTGTCCTTTCATGCCGCCCGGATCTGTCAACTGCCGCGTACTGCGCCGAACTGCGCGCAACCCCGCCCTCGCCCCGCCGCCATCGGGCCATGTAGGCGAAGTGGAGGGGGCCATTGTAGACCACGCCGGACTGCACGGCCGCCCGATGTTGCCTATTGTGGATAACGGTTGCCTACCACCTATCCCCCCAAGGAGGACACCGATGATACGACCCAACGTGCAGGAAAACTTTGCCCGCTACGCCGACTGCATCGCCGCGTGCAACGCCGCGGCGGCGGCCTGCCTGAAGTGCGCGGCGGCGTGCCTGGAGGAACCCGACACCCGCAAGATGTCGCGCTGCATCGCGCTGGACATGGACTGCGCCGGCATCGCCAACCTGGCCGCGTCCTACATGCTCCGCAACAGCGAGTTCGCCCCGCTGGTCTGCGAAGATTGCGCCGAAGTGTGCAAGTGGTGCAAGGAAGAATGCGAGCGGCACGACCACTGGCACTGCCAGGAATGCGCCAAGGCGTGCACGGCCTGCATGGAAATGTGCTTGAAGATGACCGCATGACCGTGCCACGCCATGCGTGGCGCGCGCGGGACGCCGGCACCGGCCCGGCCCCGCCAATCGCTCCGTAGGCATTGATTCCAGGCAACCGCCGCCGGCCGCTGCCCAAGCACGCGCCGGCGGCAGGGCTTTGCGGCGCATATGCCACCGGGCGGCTATCCTCTAGGTCTGCTCAGATTCAACTGCGATCTCTTTCCTGAAGGAGTCCGTCCATGTCCGAGAAGTCCCCAGCCACCCGCATCGAGAAAGACAGCCTGGGAGACGTTGCCGTCCCGGCCGATCATCTCTGGGGTGCCCAGACCGAAAGGTCGCGTCAGAATTTTCGTATCGGCACCGAGAAAATGCCGCCCGCGCTGATCGAGGCGTTCGCGGTCCTGAAGCTGTGCGCCGCCCGCGCCAACCGCGAGCTTGGCGTGCTCAAGCCCGACGTGGCGGACGCCATCGAGAAGGCCGCCGAGGAAGTCATCGCCGGCAAGTGGCCAGGCGAGTTCCCGCTGTCGGTGTGGCAGACCGGGTCCGGCACGCAAACCAACATGAACCTCAACGAGGTGATCTCAAACCGCGCCATCCAGATGCTGGGCGGCGAGGTGGGCAGCAAGAAGCCGGTTCACCCGAACGACCACGTCAACGCCAGCCAGTCGTCGAACGACAGCTTCCCGACGGCGATGCATATCGCGGCCACGCGTGCCATCCAGCAGACACTGTTGCCGTCGCTGGAGACGCTGCAACAGGCGTTCGCCAGGAAGGTCGACGCGTTTGCCGACATCGTCAAGGTCGGCCGCACCCATCTGCAGGATGCCGTGCCGCTGACGCTGGGGCAGGAATTTTCCGGCTACATGACGCAAGTGGCCGACGCGCAGTCGCGGCTGCAGCAGGCCATGCTGCGTGCGATGCCCGTGGCGCAGGGCGGTACCGCCGTCGGCACGGGCCTGAACGCGCCGCCGGGATTCGCGGCGGCGTTTGCCAGGGCGCTGGCCGGCTACACGGGCCTGCCGTTCGAGCCGGCCGCCAACCGCTACGCGCTGCAGGCCGCGCACGATGCGCTGGCGGACCTGTCCGGCGCGCTGAACACGACGGCGTCATCGTTCCTGAAGATCGCGCGCGATTTCATGCTGCTGGGCTCGGGCCCGCGCGCCGGCTTTGCCGAGCTGCAGTTGCCCGCCAACGAGCCGGGTTCGTCGATCATGCCGGGCAAGGTCAACCCCACGCAGGCCGAGGCGCTGGCGATGGTCTGCTGCCGCGTGATCGGCAATCACACCACGGTCACGCTGGCCAACAGCCTGGGCACGCTGGAACTCAACGCGTACAAGCCGGTGATCGTCTACAGCTTGTTGCAGTCCGTCACGCTGCTGGCCGACGCCGCCGCCAGCTTTGCCGAGCACATGGTGGAAGGCGTCGAGCCGGACCGCGCACGGATTCAGGAACTGCTGGAGCGCTCGCTGATGTCGGTGACGGCGCTGAATCCGCATATCGGCTACGACAAGGCCGCCGAGATCGCCAAGCTCGCGGTCAAGAAGAACCTGTCGCTGCGCGAGGCGGCCATTGACTCCGGTCACGTCACGAACGAACAGTTCGACCAGTGGATTGACTTCAAGGCGCTGACGAAGGAAGTATGAGCGCCGGCTGCGGCCAGCGGGCGTCCGGAAGGTGCCCGCTGGCCGCGCCATGCCAAGCCCGGTGGCGCGCCATGCCACCGCTGCGCCCCTGATACCCCGCCATGTTCCGTTTTCGCCTGACGCTCGCCTTTGCCCTGCTCGTCGCCCTGGTCTGCATCCAGGCGGCGTTCGTTTATTGGGGCGCCAACCGCGTCAACGACTACGCCCAGCACAGCCGGCTGGCCAACGACATCCTGGCCGAACTGCTGGACCTTTCCGCCAACAAGCAGCGGCTGCGCGTCTGGGCGTCGCAGCGGCTGATGAACGCCGATGCCTCGCCCGAGGCCCGCGACCGCCTGCTGGCCAGCATGAAGCGCAGCGCCGGCCGGCTGCAGCAGCTTGCCCAGCGGGACATCGTGCTCTGGAACACCATCTCGGCGCTCGACGGCGTGCCCGTGCCGCCCGAGGTCAACGAACTGGCCGGCATGTCCGAACTGCTGGGCGACAACATCCGCGCAGTGGAAGGCCGCCTCGTGGCCCTGCAGCCCCTGCCGCGCGACGCCGACTTCGCGGGCGTCTGGAACGAGCTGAACGAGGTGTTCGACAAGGCGCGCGGCCGTGACCTGCGCGAACTGCTTTACGGCGCCATCGAACGCCAGCGCGCCGCCGTGCCGGTGGCGCGGGCCGCCACCGAGCGCGGGCTGGACCGGCTGCGGACCCAGGCATTCGTGATGGCCGCCGTGACGCTGCTGGCGGCCGTCGTGCTGGCGCTGCGCCTGGGCCGGCGGCTCAAGCGGCCGCTGGACCAGTTGCTCGAAGGCGTGGGCGCGCTGCGTAGCGGGGCCCTCGACTACCGCCTGCCAATCCATTCCGGCGACGAATTCGGGCACGTCGCCGCCGGCTTCAACGCCATGGCCGCCGAGTTGCAGCAGCACCGGATCGACGCCGACGCGGCCCGCCGCCGGCTGGAAGAGGCGGTGCAGGCGCGCACGGCCGAGCTGAGTTCGGCGCACGAGACGCTCCAGCGCATCGACCAGCGCCGCCGGCAACTGTTTGCCGACCTGGGCCACGAGTTGCGCACGCCGACCACGGCCATCCGCGGCGAGGCCGAGATTGCGCTGCGCGGCGGCGAGAAGCCCGCGCACGAGTACCGGCAGGCGCTGCAGCACATCGTCGGCGCCGCCGAGCAACTGACCGGGCATATCAACGACCTGTTGCTGATCGCGCGGGCGGAAGCTGACCAGTTGGTCATGCAGCCGCGCAGCGTGGCGCTGTGGCAGCTCCTGCAGGATTCCGCCGATTTTGCCGATGCGCTGGGGGCCGAGCACGACGTCAAGATCCAGCTCCAGGCGCCCGAGGGCGCCGACGGTCTCACCGTCATGGCCGATGCCGACCGGCTGCGGCAGGCCATCGTGATCCTGCTGGACAACGCCATCCGCTATTCGCCGCGCGGCAGCACGGTATGCCTGCGCGCGGCGGCCAGCGGCGACGGCGTACGGATCGAAGTGGAGGACCGGGGCATCGGCATCGACCCCGAGGAACTGGGGTCGGTGTTCGAGCGCTTCATGCGCGGCCGGCGCGCGCGGGCGCATCGGGCGGACGGCACCGGCATTGGCCTGTCGATTGCGCTGGCGATCGTGCGGGCCCATCATGGCAACCTTTCCGTCAGCGCCGCCGCGCCGCATGGCACCCGCGCCTGCATCGAGCTGCCGCCCGGGCCGCGCGCCGATGCCGCCGGCGCCGGCGCGGGCGCCACTGCCATCCCACACCATGAACATCCTGGTCATTGAAGACGACGCCCGCGTGGCCGATTTCCTGGTGCGCGGGCTGCGCGCCGAGGGCTATCTCGTCCAGCTCGCGCGCACCGGGCCCGAGGGGCTGGACATGGCGCGCCGCGGCGACGCGTCGCTGCTGCTGCTGGACCTGATGCTGCCCGGCATCGACGGCCTGGAGCTGTGCCAGACGCTGCGCGCAGAGCGCAACCACGTGCCGATCCTGATCCTGACCTCGCTGAGCGACGTGGGCGACCGCGTGGCCGGCCTGCGGCTGGGCGCCGACGACTACCTGACCAAGCCGTTCGCGTTCGAGGAACTGCTGGCCCGCATCGAGGCCCTGCTGCGGCGTGGCCGCGAGCAGCAGCCCATATCCCAGCAGCTACAGGTGGCGGACCTGGTGCTCGACCGCGACCGCATGCAGGTCATGCGCGGCGGCCAGGCCATCCCGCTGACGGCCAAGGAGCTGGCCTTCCTGGAACTGCTGATGAGCGCGCCGGGCCGGGTGTTCAGCCGCGAGCGCATCCTGTCCAACGTCTGGGGCGCCAACGAGGACCCGCTGACCAATATCGTCGACGTCTACGTGCGCCGGCTGCGCAGCAAGATAGACGACGGCCACGCGCTGCCGCTGCTCAAGACCGTGCGCGGGCTTGGCTACCGCATCGACGATGCACCCTGAGCCAGTTGCGCCGGTCCCGGCACGATTCGTTCATCTGCCGTTCATCTGATCGTCAGCATCGCTTCATCGAAGCCGGGCCCTGCGGTTAACGTTCGGCCCCCAGAATTTTCCCGTGCCGATTCACCGGCGCCACCCCTGCCCAGGGGTGACGACCAGACTGACCACAGGAAAAATTCGATGACATACGTTGGTGCCGCTTCCCTCGCCGCCGTTGCCGCAGGCGTTCTTCTCACCTCGCTGCCGGCCGCCGCGCAGTCCGCCGCGCAGCAAGCCTGCGCGCCCGCCACCCAGCAGCAGATCGCCAGCCTGTTCGACCGCTGGAACGACTCGCTGCGCACCGGCGACCCGGACAAGGTGCTGGCCAACTACGCGCCGGACGGCGTGCTGCTGCCGACCGTGTCCAACCAGGCCCGCACCACGCCGGCCGCCATCAAGGATTACTTCGTCAAGTTCCTGAAGTACAAGCCGCAGGGATCGATCGACGACCGCTTTATCCGCATCGGCTGCAACGTGGCCCAGGACGTCGGCAACTACACGTTCCGGTACGCCGACGGCAAGACCGTCCACGCCCGGTACACCTACGTCTACGAGTGGAAGGACGGCAAGTGGCTGATCGCCCACCATCACTCGTCGGCCATGCCGGAGCCGGTGACGGGGGCGAAGTAAGCGATACCCTTGGCGCCCAGCGCTCAGGCCGGCGTGGCCGTCCTGAGCTTGTCTTCCCACAGCGCCTGGATGCGCTCGCCAAGGATCTCCGGGCGGCCCTTGAAGATCAGCCGCTCGATGGCCTGCGGGCCCGCCAGCTTGCCCTGCATGACCCGCCGCTCCTCGGCGCGCTCGATCATCCGCACGGCCGCCGCGATGTACTGCTCGGTGGACGTGGTGATCGTCCAGTCCGGAAAACCGAGCCGGCGGAACATGCCCTCGTCGATATGCTCGTGGACTTCGGCACCGGTGCGGCACACGCCCACCAGGCCCGACCAGACCGTATCGACGATTCCGTTGGTGTTGCCGAACGGGAACGGGTTCAGGAACATGTCGCAGTCCGCGATGACCGCCATGTAGTCGTCGTAGCTCTGGTGCTTGTGCACGATGGCCGACGGGCCGATGATCCGGCGCACCACATTGCGGACCTGCGGGAACATCAGCCCCGTGGCCTGCCCCACCAGGAAGTGGAACTCCACCGGCACCTTGGTCGTCCGGGCAATCGCCGCGCAGGCCGCCAGGAACTTGGGGTTGAGCTTGATCGTCGTGGCCGCCACGGCGACCTTGACGACTTCGGTCGGCCGCGGCTTCCTTGCCGCGTCCAGGTCCAGCCGCAGCATCGCCGCCGGCGCCCGGTACGGCATACCGTCCGGCGGCAGCTTGAGCAGCGTCTCGCTGAAGCACGCCTCGTCGCCGACGTAGTCTTCCTCGACCACCACGTAATCCATCGCATGGCCGTGGGTCGTGGCCGGATGGCCCAGCGCCATCAGTTGCAGCGGCGCGACGCGCAGGCTGGCCAGCAGCATCGTGATCGGGAACATGCCGACACTTGGCATGTAGGCCGCCTGGGCCTGGTACTTCTCGCTGGTGGCGCGCACGTGCGCGGCGTTTTCCCAGACGCTGCCGCCTTCCAGCGGCACGAACTCGTCGAACACGGCCTTGCCGGCGTCGTCCACGCGCTCTTCGTAGCCCATGCCGACCAGATGGAACTTGTCGCGCATGGCCACCATGGTCTGCGAATGGGTGCGGTAGATCGAATGGTTCTCGGAGAACCACTCCAGCACCACCAGGATCACCGGCTTGCCCGACGCCGGCCGGGCCGCCGGGCGCGCCACGTCGGCCACGCCCAGCGACGCCAGCTTGCGCCGGATCAGCGTGTTGATCGGCTTCTTGATGTCGTGCTTGCCCGGCAGGTCGGCGTAGCTGCAGTGCATGTAGACGTCGTGCAGGATGGCCATCGGCAACTGGTCGACGCTGTCCACCTCGGCCAGCCGCGGCGGCAGCCAGCGCAGCAGCAGCTCGCGCTTGGCGTGCGCCGACGGGGTGGCCAGGAAGCGCGACGACATGATCGCCAGCGCCAGGCCGGCCGGCAGCACCTTGTCGACGCCCCAGATCACGTCCCAGTCGAGCACGACTTCCGATTCCGGGAAATAGAACAACTGAAACTTCTGCAGCTCCGACGTGCGCAGTTGCAGCGCCGTGCGCGCCTCCTCGTCCGCGCCCAGCGTGCGCAGGATGTGGTCGCCGTTCCGGAACGGGCTGGCCGCGAACAGGGCCGCCAGCCAGCGCTGGTACTGGAGCAGCACGGCGGCCCCATGGTCCGAGAAGCGGAACGACGGATTGGCGACGAGGCTCGTGATGGCGGACGCCAGCCGCGTGAGCAGGTGGTCGTCCATGATGTCGAGCGCCTCAACCGATTGCGGCCACTCGTCGACGTCCATCAGCAGCCCGTAGTGGCGGTCGATGAGCTCCATCAGGGCGACCAGCTCGCGGCCGGCCTTTTCGTGCTCGCCGAGGTAGCACAGGTACTCGAACTTGTTGATGCTGAATTTTGTGATCGTCATGATCGGCCTCGCAGGAAAAGGATGGGACAGTGGCACATCAGGCAATCTTCGCGAGCACGAACATGCCCGCCATCGCCCCGCAGGCCAGGCCGATCAACCGGCCCAGCAGCATGTTGTTGAGTTCGTCGTCCAGCACGAACGGATAGCGCTCGCGCCAGTACGTACGCATCAGAATCGGACGCGGCAGGCAAATGCAGGCGGCGATGGTCACGCCAATCAGCAGATGCCAGATGTTCCGCCCTTCGTTCATCTCGGCAACGGGTATGACGGACAGCAGCAGCATCGCCACCACCGTCGTCACGACTGTCAGAAAGATGCCGGCAATCAGCCGGTCGACTGGATGTTTCATGATGGACTCCTTGGTCAATTCACCTGAAGGGTAGAGCCGTCCCTGACCGCATCGAATAGCAATTTCTTTAAACAATTGGCATCAGATTCTGGGTTCGCCGACAGTCACCTGGCGTCTCTGCTTGTCCAGCATCAGACCGAGCAGTTCGCCGTTCATGCGGGCGATTACCTCGGGCACCTCGGCGCCCCAACGCTGGCGGAACAACCGCATCGACGGATACCAGGGGCTGTCCTCGCCTTCGTAGAACCAGCGCCAGTCCGTGTAGAACGGCAGGAACAGCCACGTCTGCTTGCCCAGCGCGCCGGCCACGTGGGCGACCGAGGTATCCACCGTCACCAGCAGGTCGAGCGCCTGGACCGCCTGCGCCGTCTCGATCATCGTCTGCACGCCGGCGCCGATGTCGTAGAAGTTGGGCAGGCGCCGCGCGTAATCGGCGGCCTCGTCGGCGCCGGGACCCTTCTGCAGGCTGTAGAAGTCCACTTCCTGATGCGCGAACAGCGCGTCCAGCACCGAGAGCGACCGCAGCGAGCGTGCATGGTCGTTCTCGTGATTGGGCGCGCCCTTGAACACCACGCCCACCTTCAGCGCCTCGGGCCGCCCGGGCAGGCTGGCCGCCTCCGGCACGCGCAGGAACGGCACCGTTTGCGGCAGGTTCGACACATCGACCGGCAGGTGGGCCATGATCGCGTGCGGATAGACCCAGAAATCGTGCGGCGCCAGGCTGGACGTGGCGTCCACGCGGACCACGTCGTCCGCCTCGCCCGACGCCTTGAACAGCTCGAAGATCGGTCCCTGGCACACCACGGTCACATGGGCGGCGCCACATTGCTCCCGCAGGACCCTGGCGAACCGCAGGAAGAAGATCTCGTCCCCCAGCCCGAACTCGCTCCAGATGACAATGCGCTTGCCCTCCAGCGGCTGGCCTGTCCAGGCCGGGGTGTTGGCCGGCGGCTGCGCCTTGGTGCGACGCTGCCAGTTGATGCGGGCGTACATCCGCTCGCGCAGCTGGAAGCCCTGGTTCAGGCGCCCGCTCTTGATGTAGTGGAGCATCTGGTAGAGCTGCGGATTCCATTCGCCATGCAGGCGCTTCGTGGCCAGATCCAGCACGTGGTCGATCTCGTCCATCAGGCTCCAGCGCTGCGCCAGCATGATCGAGCGAAGGTAGGCCTGGAACCGGTACGGATAGGTCGCGACGGCCTCGCGGCAGCAGCGCACGCAGTCTTCCGCGTTCTGGGCCGCGTTGGCGCGGCCGAGCAGGTCCTGGATGCCCGGCGCGGCGCGCTTGCGCAGCACCACCTCGATCACGCCCTCGACAAAGCGCCGCGTATCGGCCTCGCCGTTGACTGGCGCCTCGCCTTCATGGTCCCGCACCAGCGCCATCCGCTCGCACGACGCCACGCGCGAGAACAGCTGGATGGTGTCCAGCAGGTTCTGGGTCGTCGCGTCGTCGTGCGGTGGCTTGTAGATCGTGAAGCGCGCGCCGCCGCCCTGGCCGGACGACTGCGCCTTGGGATTCTTGCCGGGCATCGTCAGCCGGATGGTATTGCGCGGCGTCAGGAAGTCCTCGTCCGGCACGGTGAAGATCACATAGCCGCCGGGCTTCACCAGGTCCAGCCAGCGGGCCAGCGCCTTGTGCGGGTTGGCCAGGGTCTGCAGGCGCAGGCTGGCGTGGACGAAGTCGAGCGACTGTTCGTCGATGCCCGGCACCTCCTGCATGTCGGACGCCGACTTGCGCCAGGGTTTCACGTCCTGCACGCGCGGGAACCAGCCCGCGAACGTGGCCAGGCTCTCGCCCGCCCCGCAGATGTCCAGTCCCCGGCCGGCAAAGTAATGCTGCAGGAAGGCGGGGTCGTGCGAGCGCCGCAGCGCCGATTTGCTGAGTTCATTCATGATCTGTTCGCGTTCTCATTGGCAACCTGTTCCGACCACAGCGCATACATGCGCTCGCCCAGGATCTCCGGGCGGCCCTTGAAGATGTGCGTCTCGATGGCCTCTCGCCCGGCCAGCTTCGCCGCCAGCGCCTCGCGTTCCTCGTGGTTCTCGGCCATGCGGATCACGGCCGCCTTGTACTCGTCCACGGTCTTGGCGATGGTCCATTCCGGGAAGCCCAGCCGGCGGAACATGCCCTCGTCGATGTGCTCGTGCACCTCCCGGCCGGTCTTGCAGACGCCGACCAGCCCCGGCCAGACCGTATCGACGATGCCGTTGGTATTGCCGAACGGGAACGGGTTCGCAAACATCTGGCAGCTCGCGATGGTGTCCATGTAGACGCCGTAGCGCTGGTCCCGATGCACCACCGCCTTGTTGCCCATCACGCGCTGGATCATGTTGCGGACCTGCGGATACACCAGCCCGCTGCCCTGCCCCACCAGGAAATGGAACTCCACCGGCACGCGCGCCTCGCGGGCAATCGCGCCGCAGGTCTCGATGAACCCCGGGTTGAGCTTCATGGTCGTGGCCGCCACGGCGATCTTGACGACATCGGACGACCGGGCCGGCGGCTTTGGCGGCCAGGCCAGCAGGTTGGCCGACGGCCGGTAGGGCATGCCATCGGGCGGCAGCACCAGCAGTTGCTCGCTGAAACAGGCCGGATCGCCGACGTAGTCCTGCTCGACCACCACGTAGTCCATCGCCGGGGAATGGGTCGTCGCCGGATGGCCCAGCGCCATGATCTGGATCGGCGCGACGCGGAAGGCCGAGACGACCACGGTGACCGCGAACATGCCGACGCTAGGCATGTAGAACATCTGCGCCTGGTACTTCTCGCTGATGTCGCGTACATGGGCGGCCGAGTTCCACACACCGTGGTACTGCAGCTCGATGAACTCGTCGAACACCGCCCGGCCCGCGTCGTCCACCCGGTCGCGGTAGCCCATGCCGACCACGTGGAACTTCCGGCGCATCAGGTCGATGGTCTGCGAATGGGTGCGGTAGATCGAATGGTTCTTCTGGAACGATTCCAGCACCACCAGCAGCACCGGCTTCTTCCCGTCCTTCGGCGCCACGGCCTTGCGCTCGGTGTCATGCACGCCCATCCCCGCCAGCTTGCGGCGCACCAGCGTGCAGAGCGGCTTCTTGATGCTGTGCTTTTCCGGCGTGTCCGCGTAGCTGCAGAACATGTTGACGTCGTGCATGATCACATGCGGCAGCCGGTCGAGGTTTTCCACCTGGTCCAAACGGCCGGGCAGCCATTCCAGCAGGAACTCGCGTTTCCGGTGCGCGGCGACGGTGCCCTGGAACCGCGGCGAGAGGATCGCCATGGCCAGCCCGCCAGCCGCGCCCTTGTCGAGCTTCCACAATGCGTCCCAGTCGAGCTTGATTTCCGACTGCGGCAGGTAGAAGAGCTGGAACTTCCACAGGTCGGCCGGGTGGATGTCGAAGCTGTCGCGCGCCGTTTCGTCGATGCCCAGCGCCCGCAGGATGTGGTCGGCATTGCGGAACGGGCTGCTGGCAAAGATGCTGGCCAGCCAGCGCTGGTGCTTGAGCACCGATGCGCTGTCCTGCTCGGACATGTGGAAGTCCGGATTGGTCGCCAGCGCGGTGATCGCCGCGGCCAGCCGCGTCACCATATGCTCGTCGCGGATATTGATGGCCTCGGTCGACTGCTCCCATTCATCGAGGTGGCTGGTCTCGCCATAGCCATCGGCAATCTTCTGCAGCAGCTCGCGCAGGCCGTTGAAGGCAATCGCGGGATCACTGCGATAACAGTGATGCTCGAACGTCGTGATATCGAATTTCATAGCCGTCTTTCTCGAAAAGGGGCGCTTGGCGTGTTGTGCTTGCGTTGCGTTGGCCTAGTTCGCCCAGGACACGGATAGCCAGTACTGCACGGGTTTCTTGCCGGGGTCGACCCATGAGGTGGAGGAAAAGCCGTATGCCTTGGATACCGAGGCCGAGAACGTGGCGCCGAACGATGTCAGCCATTCCACGCTCAGGCCGTAGCCGGACAGGATGCGTCGGTTGGTGACACCGGGGATGCCGACGTAGCCGGATTCCCAGCGGCTCCAGGGCTTGTGATTGACCTTGCCGATCGCGAAGTCCGAGAACAGGCCGAACTGGAGCTGATTGCCGGCGACGATCGGCACGCGCTTGTGGACGCCGAGATTGAGGATCACGCCGTCATCGAACGACCCTTCGTCGGCCCGGTAGGCGCGCACGGCGCCGGGGCCGCCCACGCTGAGCTTCTCGCTGGGGTCCAGGTTGGTGCTGGCGTACTGGCCGTTCGCGCGCCCGGACAGGAAGAAATCGCCGCTGGTGTTCAGTGCATAGGTGCCGAAGGCCGACACGCCGAGCTTGCCGTAATGGTCCTTGCGATTGACCGCCGCGTCGGTGGCCGGGGAACTGCTGCGCCGGCGGCCGGCCGTCAGGGCCACTTCGCCGCTCCAGATGTTGGTACGCAGTTGCTGCGCCCGGTCGCCATTGTTCCCCTGCAGCGAAAAGCGGAAGGCATCGAGCGTGCTGTGCGAGAACGCATTCTCGAAGTCGACATACGACGTCGACGTGCGGCTGTGCAGGTAGGAGCCGCCGACCCACACGTTGCGGTCGAGCCCGCGCGTGATGGGGTAGCTCAGCCCGAGCTGCGCGGTGTTGGCCACGCCGGCCAGCCGCGTGGAGGCGTTGATCGTGTACTGCTGGCGCGTGAAGCCGCCCGTGAGGCGCAGCCCGTCGTCGAAGATCGGGATGCTGCCGGTCAGCGACCCGGTCCACATGCGTTTCTCGGTGCCGGTCAGCGTCAGCGCGTAGCTTTCGCCCAGCCCGAAGAAGTTGTTGCCGGAGCCGGTCACGCCGAGTCGGGTGAGACCTGTTGCCTCGATACCCTGGTTGTCGATGAAGATGTCGCCGCTCAAGGGCTTGCCGCGCTGCTGCAGGCTGAACAGCACGTCGATGCCGCCCAGCGCGCCGCCGGACGAAAACTGCGGCGCCTTGGCAATCGCCACGCCGGGCACGTCCTGCAGGAGCTGCGTGGTGCGCTCCAGCCGCGACGTCTGCAGGACGCAGACGCGGTCGAGCGTGTCGGCGCCACAGAGTGCCTTCGTGATGAGCCGATAGAGCCGGGCATCCTTCACGCGCGACTTGTTGTCGATCTTGACTTCATGAATGCGGCCAGGAAAGGCCGTGAATTTCAGCGGCGCGCCTTGCCGGCTCGCCTGCCAGTCTGGCTCGGTCACGAGGACCTGGCCGACGGGGTAGCCGCCCTGGCGCAACGCGTTGGTGAGGCTGTCCGACCATTCGCCGACGGCTTCGAGGGTCGTCGGCGTGTCGCCCAGCGTGGCGGAAGCCTTGCGAAGAACGCCGACGATGTCGTCGTGTGCGCGGCTGCCCGCCGGGACGACGTCAAAGGCGACGTTGGCGGCGGGAATGCCAGTCTGCGTGGTGGATGGTGTTTCCGACTGCGCCTGGACAGGCGCGACGGCGAATAGCAGCGTGGTGCACAGGCAGCGCATGAGCATGCGCGTGCGGCTGGCATGCTGCCGGAGCATGGTTTCGATGGTTTTCAAGATTTTCCAGAACCGGTCGAGACATCTTGCATGTCCGATTCTGCTCAGAGAGCGTTCATGCAAGTCAGCGTAGCGGCGCAGCGGCCACAGGCTAATAGCCGTTTTACGAAATCTCGACGTGGACCCGAGCGTTAGGCGCATACCCAGCATCTCCCACCCCATGCATGTGAGCGGAGTGTGGCAGGGAATGTGCGCGTTCGAAATGAAAATGGTCCGAATCAGTTTCCGCATCGACAGCATCGGAAACTGATCGGAACCGCTGGTTCTTGTTGAATGATTGGACCCATGGCGGGCGCCAATATGCCGGCGCCTTTCGACGCCGGCACATGGCTATCGTCAGCCGCCGATACCGCCTGCCGTACCCGGCGTAGCCGAGACGGTGGAGCTGGTGCTTGCTGCTGGCGCAGCGTCACTCTTCAACCAGCCGTGGCTCTTCACGACGTAGCGCTTGCCATTCGGCGCACCGGCTTCGGTGTAGAAGAACTCGCGTGTCTCCATGTTCACCGCCAGATCGGCCTTGGTCTTGGTGACCGGGTCCTCGTAGACGAAGTGCTTCGTCCCGTTGGCGCCGTCCTGCAACGTCAGCGTGCGCTCGACAGTCCCGGACCTGGTCTTCACCTGGACCGTGGCCGTCGTGCCCTTCACCTGGACGGTGGCACCCGACATCAGCGCACCTTCCCACGCCTTGTCTTCGTCGGACTCGACCGTCAGCGGCACCGGGGCATCGAGATACCACGTCTGGTCGGTCAGGTCGTCGATCACGTAGGCCAGGATACCGCCCGCGCCAACCGCGCCCATGATTGCACCGGCCGTGGCACCCGAGTTGGAACCACCCGAGCCCGAACCGCCCGAGCCGTCCGAACCACCGTCAGGCGTCTTGTCGCCGCCGTCGGAGCCGTTGCCACCGTTCGAGCCGTTACCGCCGTCGGAGCCATTGCCGTTGCCGTCCGGGCCGTTACCGTTACCGTCGGGACCGTTGCCATTACCGTCGGGGCCGTTACCGTTCCCATCGGGTCCGTTGCCATTGCCGTCGGGACCGTTGCCGTTCCCATCGGGTCCGTTGCCATTGCCGTCCGGGCCATTGCCGTTGCCGTCGGGGCCGTTACCGTTCCCGTCCGGACCGTTGCCGTTCCCATCCGGGCCGTTGCCATTGCCGTCGGGGCCGTTGCCGTTGCCGTCGGGGCCGTTGCCGTTTCCGTCAGGGCCGTTGCCGTTCCCGTCGGGGCCATTGCCATTGCCGTCGGGGCCGTTGCCGTTTCCGTCAGGGCCGTTGCCGTTCCCGTCGGGGCCATTGCCGTTGCCGTC
>NZ_JAUANU010000015.1:0-166158 GCF_032190535.1 Cupriavidus sp. SZY C1 | reverse complement strand
CGGAGCGGGACGTTACGCGGTTTTGAATCGCTTCGTGGGCCAGAATAAACGCCGCTTGACTTCAATCATTGGGCAGGGGGACGTCGGCCGTCTGACCGGCCGTCAGACACCCACCGCTTCTGCCGGAAAACAAAAAAAATAGCCCGCCACTGGAGATGGTTCGGGCCGGAAGGGTCGCTACAACCTGCCGACGACTGTAGCGCCCCCGGCCCCACGCCCGTGTCAGTCATCGTCTGATTTTTTGCGGTGCACCATGCCGGCGCGCATCAGGGCGTGGCGGCCAGTGGGCCGGCCGGGGTGGCGGGCGCGGCATCCCCTTCGATCCGCAGCTTCGGCAGGCCCTGCGGGTATTCGCGCTGCATGAAGTCGATCAGACCCTCGCGCACGGCGCAGCGCAGGTCCCAGGCCAGGCCGGACGACGCGGCCGTGCACAGCACGCGGAGCTGCATGGTCGTCTGGGTGGTATCGCTGACCACCAGGTTGAAGAAGCGGCCGTCCCACTCGGGCCGCGACTTGACGATGCGCTCCAGCGCCTCGCGCAACGGCGCCAGCGGCATGCTGTAGTCGACGTGGAAGAACACCGATCCCATGATCTGGGCGCTGTTGCGCGTCCAGTTCTGGAACGGCTTCTCGATGAAGTACTGCAGCGGGATGATCAGCCGCCGCTCGTCCCAGATCTGCAGCACCACGTAGGTGCTGGTGATTTCCTCCACGCGGCCCCATTCGCCCTCGACGATCAGCACATCGTCCAGCCGTAGCGGCTGCGTCAGCGCCAGTTGCAGCCCAGCGATCATGTTGCTGAACACGGGCTTGGCCGCGAAACCGGCGATCAGGCCGACCACGCCGGCTGATGCCAGCAGGCTGGCGCCCACCTGCCGCGCGCCCGGAAACGTCATCAGCAGCATGGACACGCCAATCACGATCACCAGCGTCATCGCGATCCGCGAAATCACGCGGGTCTGCGTGTGGATGCGGCGCGCGGCGATGTTGTCCGCGACGTTGACCGGGTGCTGGTCCAGGATGCCCTGCGCAAAGCCGGCGATGATCCGCACCACGAGCCACGTCACGGCCACGATCAGCAGCAGCCCGTTCAGGTGCCGGAAGCTGTCGATCCACGGCAGCTGGTCCGGCGCGGCCTGCCACGTGGTCTGCAGCAGCACCAGCGGCACCACGGCCTTGGCCGGCGCGCGCGCCTTGAGCACCATCATGTGCAGCACCGGCGTATGCCGCGTCATCCGCAACAGCAGCAGCCCGCCCAGCCGGTGTGCCAGCAGCCCGAGCAGGATGGCCGCCACGGCGCCCATCGCCGTGCCGAACCAGGGATGCCTTACCACGATTGCCATGTCCATGTGCAAAACCCTCGATCTGTGCGCATTATTCGAAAGATGCCTATAGCGACGCCCCGCCGCCGGAAAAGGTTCCCAACCGGGGGCCGTCCGGCGGCGGCCGGGGCCGGGGTCCATTAGAATCTCGGCCATCCGCCGGCAGCCCACTGCCGCCTTACCCGATCCCCCAGGAGCCTGCCATGACCGATCCACAGAAGTCGCCGCCGACCATCGCCGAGGGCTGGCAGGCGCCGCCCGACCGCACCAGCGTGACCGACGACGCCCATGTCGAGGACATCATCCCGCTGCCGCCGCCCGAGCACCTGATCCGCTTCTTCCCGATCCGCGGCACGCCGGTAGAGGCGCTGGTCACGCAGACGCGCCAGCGCATCTCGCGCATCCTGCACGGCCACGACGACCGCCTGCTGGTGATCATGGGCCCCTGCTCCATCCACGACCCGCAGGCCGCGCTGGAATACGCGCGGCGGCTGCTGGCCCAGCGCGCGCACTATGCCGACACGCTGGAGGTGGTGATGCGCGTCTATTTCGAGAAGCCGCGCACCACGGTGGGCTGGAAGGGGCTGATCAACGACCCGTACCTGGACGAAAGCTACCGTATCGACGAGGGCCTGCGCATCGCGCGCAGCCTGCTGCTGGACATCAACCGGCTGGGCCTGCCGGCCGCCGGCGAGTTTCTGGACGTGATCTCGCCGCAGTACATCGGCGACCTGATCTGCTGGGGCGCCATCGGCGCGCGCACCACCGAGAGCCAGGTGCACCGCGAGCTGGCCTCGGGCATCTCGGCGCCAATCGGCTTCAAGAACGGCACCGATGGCAATATCCGCATCGCCATCGACGCCATCCAGGCCGCGTCGCGCCCGCACCATTTCCTGGGCGTGCACAAGAACGGCCAGGTGGCCACCGTCCATACCAAGGGCAACCCCGACTGCCACGTGATCCTGCGCGGCGGCAAGGCGCCGAACTACGATGCCGATTCGGTGGCCACCGCGTGCCGGGAGCTGGAGACGGCCGGGCTGGGGCACGCGCTGATGGTCGACTGCAGCCACGCCAACAGCAGCAAGCAGCACCAGCGCCAGATCGACGTGGCGGCGGACGTGGCGAAGCAGGTGGGCGGCGGCAGCGCGTCGATCTTCGGCGTGATGGTGGAAAGCCACCTGCTGCCCGGCGCGCAGAAGTTCACCCCGGGCACGCACGACCCCTGCAACCTGACCTACGGGCAGAGCATCACCGATGCCTGCATCGGCTGGGACGACTCGGTGGCCGTGCTGGAGACGCTGAGCCAGGCCGTGCGCCAGCGCCGCGCCGCGAAGTAACCGGTGCGCCACAGGCGGCGGCGCCGGGGCGGCGTGCGCCTTCGCCTAAACGCAGCCAACGAAAACATTCACTTCGGGCCGGGCCGCCGATGGACGAACATTCGAAGGCCCGGCCGTCCCGCGCGGCGGCTTCCGTCCCGACGATATGCGCGCCGCCCTGCCCTCTCCCCTGCCCCTCGCCTTGCTGGCGGCCGCCTGCGCCGTGCTGGCCACGCCGCCGGCTCGTGGCGCAGATGCTGACCAACCCGCAGCACCCACCGCAGCCACCGCAGCCACCGATCCTGCCGGGCCGCCAGCCGGGGCCGCGCAGCCGGGCTGGATCGACCGCATGCTGAACAAGCTGGGCGCGTCGAAAGAGGTGGACCTTAGCCACGGCATCGACTGGGGCGTGCTGCCGGGGCCGTTCTACAACCCTGAGATGGGATTTGGCGTGGGCGCGGCCGCCATCGGCCTGTACAAGCCGAAGAACGCCGAGAAAGACACGCAGCTTTCCACGCTCACGCTGACCGGTTTCCTGACCACCACCGGCGCCGTGGGCATTGGCGTGGACAACAACACCTTCTTTGCCGACGACAGCTACCGCTTCGTCTTCAGCGGCGGCCTGATCAACATGCCCACCGCGTACTGGGGCATCGGCTACGACAAGGCGGCCAACCCGGCCAACAAGGAGGACTACACGCGGCGCGGCGTGGTGATCCAGCCGCGCATGATGGTGCGGGTGCGGCCCAACGTCTACATCGGCGGCGGCTACGACTTCGAGTACGACAACGCCGCCCAGTTGCAGCGCGGCGCCGACAGCGCGCTGGCCACCGACCCGCACGGCACGCGCGTGCTGAGCAGCGGCCTGACGGCCCATTTCTCGTACGACACGCGCGACTTCCTGCCCAACCCGTACCGGGGCCAGGCGCTGCTGCTCAACGGCACGGTCTACCGGCGCGCCATTGGCAGCGACAACGACTTCGAGACGCTGGAGATTACCTACGACCGATACTTCCGCATGCGCGACCGTGACGTGCTGGCCTTCGACGTCTACGGCAAGTTCAACTGGGGCGATGTGCCATGGAGCATGATGTCCAAGCTTGGCGACAGCCGGCGCATGCGCGGCTACTTCATGGGCCAGTACCGCGACAAGGCGCTGCTGACGGCGCAGGTGGAATACCGCTGGCATATCGCCGGGCGGCAGGGGATGGTGTTCTGGGCCGGCACCGGCGCCATCGCCGGAAACCCGGGCGCGCTGGCGTCGGCGCACTGGCTGCCGAACGTCGGCGTGGGCTACCGGTTCGAGTTCAAGCCGCGCGTGAACGTGCGCTTCGACGTGGGCGTGGGCAGCAACACCAAGGGCGCCTACTTCCAGATCAACGAGGCGTTCTGACGCCGCCCAACGAAAAAAGGCGCCGCGGACCCTTCGGCCCGCGGCGCCCTGCCAGCCCCGGAGGGCCGGGGATTACTTGCCCAGCTTCATGCTCGTCGGGTCGGCGGTCAGGTAGCCCACCGCGGCGCCCAGGCCGTTCTTGTAGTTGGCGAACACCAGCGGCTCGACGGCGGTCTTGACCTGCGTCTTGATGCCGTCGCCGGCGTGCTGGAAGTTGCTCATGATGTACGTCCAGCCGTTGAGCTCGTCCACGGCATGCAGGCCCGTGGATTCGCCGCCAGCCGGCACCGACAGCAGGCGCGACAGCTTCTTCGTGTCGACGTTGTACGCCCACAGGAAGTTGTTGGTGTGGCGGCTGCTGTCTTCACCGATGAACAGCGTGCGCAGCTTCTCGGAGAACTTGAGGTTGTCCGGGTTGCCGATGGTTTCCGGGTCGGACGTGTTGCCCAGCGCGTCGGCCGTGATGTCCTTGCCCACCAGCAGCGCCTTGGTATGCACCGGCACCCATTCGCTGTTGATGGCCGCGCCGGTCGTGTCGGCCTGGCCGCCGGCCAGCTTGTGCTGCATCACGCCGCCCGAGTTCACGGCCGCCGGCACGCCGATGTTGCTCTCGGCATACCAGCCCTTGGCCGTGTTGTTGACGACCATCGAGTCGACGATGTTCTGCAGCGCCGAGTAGGCGATCTTGTCCTTGATGTTGACCGTCGTGCCTTCCATCTTGGTGAAGCCCATGCTGCCGCCCTTCAGGGCCGCGTAGCGGTGGGTTTCCAGGAACGCGGCAACCAGTTCCTTGCCGGCCTTGACGCGCACCCACTGGGCCGCGCCGCTGTACATGATCTTCGTGTACGTCGTGTCGGCCGGGTCGGTGGCCGAGAAGTCCATGATGTCGGCAAACGTGTGCGACTTGGCCCAGGCTTCGACCTGCGCGCTCGTGGCGTGGCCCAGCTTGATCCAGGTGAGGTCGGCGCCGGCGGCAGCCGGGTCCACCGAGAAGCCCGTGCCAACCTTGGCCACGTACAGCGTGCCGGCCGACAGGTCCTTCTCCACGTCGGCCACGAACATGAACAGGCCGCTGTTGGTGGCGTCGTCGCCCATCAGCACCGTGCGGTTGTCCGGCATCACCTGCACCAGCTCGTGCGAGATGCGGCCCAGGCAGTAGTGCTTCTTGATCGAAGCGGTACCGTCCGGCTTGACCGTGACTTCCGGCAGGTGGCCGTACAGGTACGGGTTGAACGGGACCGACGCCGTGCCGTACAGGTTGGCGGCAAAGTCGATGCACTGCTGGTTCGTGGCGGCGGTACGGGCGTCCGGCTCGTACTCCTCGCTCGACAGGTGCGTGTTCCACGGCGACAGGCTGGCGCCGCAGGTAATCCACAGGCCGTTGGCGCCCGAGGTATCGACGTTGTGGTACTTCACCAGCGTCAGCTTGCCGGTGTTCGGGTCCTGGTCCAGCGTCAGCACGGCGATCGGCGACGGCAGGCGGCCGTACATGTCCTTGACCTTGACCGCGTCCCACGTGGTGTACTCGAACTGGACCACGGCAAAGACCGGGTTGCCCTTGACGCCGTCGACCTTGGCGCCTTCCACCTTCAGCAACGACGTGCCGTCCGGCGAATCCGAGAAGAACTGCTTCGACACCGACGGATCGATGATCGGGCTGTTGTTGATGTTGTAGTAGCCGCCGGCCAGGATCTGGCCGCCCTTGCCGTCCGGGACCATGTCGCCGGTGATGAAGAACGGCTGGTAGGCCAGCTTGTACGTCTGGCTGGTGCCGTCGCTGAGCTTCACGGTCAGGCTGGAGCCCACCGTCGTGGTGGCCATCGAGGCCGGGTTGCTCAGCGCCGGGGCCGGCATGCTCGTGAACTCGGCCGAGGCAAACGTCGGCGTCACGGTCGGCGGGGTGGTCGTGCCACCGCCCGGCGTGGTCGTGGCGGGCGGCGGGGTATCGTCGTCGCCGCCGCAGCCGGCCAGCAGCGAGGTGGAAGCCAGGCCCAGCGGCAGCATCGGAGCGCCGGCCAGGAATTTCAGTGCCTTGCGGCGCGAAGCATCAGGTTTCTCGTACATCTGGAAAGTTTCCCGTCTGATAGTTATCGAACGCGACCGGCGCCGGACTGGCGCGGACGGTTCAGGCCCCTGTGAGGTTGGCGGCACAAAGCACGCGGGAACGAATGCTAGGTGTCGTTTATGACAACAGGTTGAAGACGGCGTGAATGGCACACATCCCGCAGGCACTTGCATGGCTGCAGGTCGGGCCACGAGAATCGCGGAGGAGGGAAAAAAACGCCGCAGCCAGGTGCTGGCCGCAGCGCATCAATGCGCCGGTCCGTGCGACACCCACTATGTCGCGCGTTGCACCCCATTACTGGTTCTACCGGCTTGGCCTTTCATGGCAGAGGAACCGCCACGGAAACCGATCGTAGAGACCGGCCATGTCGGTTTCATGACAGCCTGTCCGGACATGGAGTCAGCCAGCAACGCGCGACGATGTCCGCCCTCCGGGCTGCCCGAGTGTGGTGAAAATCAAACGGAGAAAACCAAACCACTGCGGATTTTTTCTCATCAGCACCAGAAATTCAGGCCGGCCGGGAATATGTCATCTTTAGCCTATTGAAGTCGTCAATCTGGACGGCTATGGTTCTGCGCATAATATTTTCCACGGCAATATATGCAAATCCGAGCATATATTGTTCGCCCCAGCCGGAAAAACAATGAACCGATCCATTCCGGGACGCACCGCGTCTCCAGCCGCCCTCATGCCCCGCCTTGCCGGGTCCCGCCGGCGCGCGTCCGCGCGCCCGATTCCGCCTGTCCGTTTTGTAGCAACCTCGTAGCAACCGTCGCCACGACCGGGCAATAACGCCTCCCAAAGCCCGGTCCGGCGCACAACCTCTGGAGGTAATCCGACCCGGGGTGTGACGGGGTCACCGACGGCCGACCAGACCGGCGGACGCGCCAGACTGCATGGGCGGATTACCGAGGATCCACGACTGGAGAAAGTCCAATGAGCAGTGTCATCAATGATGGCGGCAACCCGTCCCGCGGGCCGGCGCCGTTCTTTTCCAAGGAAGCGACCTACGCCAAGCCGGGATTTTCCCGCTGGATGGTCCCGCCCGCCGCGCTGGCGGTTCACCTCTGTATCGGCCAGGCCTATGCCTTCTCGGTGTTCAATGCACCGCTGTCCAAGGTCATCGGCATTACCGAATCGGCGCCGGACGACTGGAAGCTGACCACGCTGGGCTGGATCTTCTCGCTGGCGATTTTCTTCCTGGGCATTTCGGCCGCGTTCGCCGGTAAATGGCTGGAGCGCGTTGGCCCGCGCAGGACGATGTTCACGGCGGCCTGCTGCTTTGGCGGCGGCTTCCTGATCTCGGCGCTGGGCGTCTACACGCACCAGATCGTGCTGCTGTACCTGGGCTACGGCGTGCTCGGCGGCATCGGGCTGGGCCTGGGCTACGTGTCGCCCGTGTCCACGCTGATCCGCTGGTTCCCGGACCGCCGCGGCATGGCCACCGGCATGGCCATCATGGGCTTTGGCGGCGGCGCGATGATCGCCGCGCCGCTGTCCGTGGCGCTGATGAACTACTTCAAGAGCGCCACCTCGGTGGGCGTGACCCAGACCTTCCTGGTCATGGGCGTGGGCTACTTCATCTCGATGGCCATCGGCTCGCTGGCCATCCGCGTCCCGCCGCCCGGCTGGAAGCCGGAAGGCTGGACCCCGCCCGTGGTCGAAAACAAGATGATCACGCGCAACCACGTGCACATCGACGAAGCGCTGAAGACCCCGCAGTTCTACCTGCTGTGGCTGGTGCTGTTCCTGAACGTGACCGCCGGCATCGGCGTGCTCGGCCAGGCGTCGCTGCTGATCCAGGAAAGCTTCAAGGGCAGCGTTACCCCGGCCGCCGCGGCCGGCTTCGTGGGCCTGCTGTCGCTGTTCAACATGGGCGGCCGCTTCTTCTGGGCGTCGTCGTCGGACTGGATCGGCCGCAAGAACACCTACTTCGTGTTCTTCGCGCTGGGCGCCGTGCTGTACTGGCTGGTGCCGCAACTGGGCGCCAGCGGCAACATCGCGCTGTTCGTGCTGGGCTACTGCGTGATCATGTCGATGTACGGCGGCGGCTTTGCCACCATCCCGGCCTACCTGGCCGACATGTTCGGCACGGCCTTCGTGGGCGGCATCCACGGCCGCCTGCTGACCGCCTGGGCCGCCGCCGGCATTGCCGGCCCGGTGCTCGTGAACTACATCCGCGAATACCAGGTGGCGCACGGCGTGACCGGCGCGCAAGCCTATGCGATGACGCTGCACATCATGGCCGCGCTGCTGGTGGTCGGCTTCCTCTGCAACCTGCTGGTGTCGCGCGTGAATGCCAAGCACCACATGAGCGATGCCGACGTGGCCCGCCTTGGCGCCAGCGCCGGCGCGGCCCACTGACCGGCCGCCCCCGCGACAAGGAGTCCTTCGAATGCAAAACCAGAACCTGAACGCACATCCGACCAACAAGGGCCTGCTGGCCGTCTTCTGGCTCTACGTGCTGATCCCGCTGGTGTGGGGCGTGTCCAACACGATCACCCAGGCGCTCAAGCTGTTCCAGTAAGCGCCCACCCGCACGCAGAAAGGCCGCGACACGTTCGCGGCCTTTTTTTTGCCTGCGCCGCCGGAACGCAGCATTCCGGCGACGCGCCTTGGCGCCATGCGCCCCGCTTCCTACACTGGACGGGCCGTACCCTCCACCCTACCCCTCCGGAGCACACATGAAGATCGATCTGTCGGGCAAGACCGCCCTGGTGACTGGTTCCACGGCCGGCATCGGCTTTGCCACCGCGCGTGGCCTGGCCGAATCGGGCGCGCGCGTGATCGTCAACGGCCGCAGCCAGGCCAGCGTCGACAAGGCCATCGACACGCTGCAGTCCGCCCTGCCCCAGGCCGACGCCATCGGCTTTGCCGGCGACCTCGTGGACGCCACCGTGGCCGACGCGCTGGTCAAGGCGCATCCCGACGTCGACATCCTCGTCAACAACCTGGGCATCTTCCAGCCGCAGGACTTCTTCGACATCCCGGACAGCGAATGGTCGCGCTTCTTCGAGGTCAACGTGCTGTCCGGCGTGCGGCTGTCGCGCGCCTATGCGCCGGGCATGGTCCGGCGCCAGTGGGGCCGCATCGTGTTCGTGGCGTCCGAATCGGGCATCAACATCCCGGTGGAGATGATCCACTACGGCTTCACCAAGACCGCCCAGCTGGCCGTGTCGCGCGGGCTGGCCAAGCGGCTGGCCGGCACCGGCGTGACCGTGAACGCGGTGCTGCCCGGCCCCACGCTGTCCGAGGGCGTGGAGGCGATGCTCAAGGACGAGATCGCGCGCACCGGCAAGTCGGCCGAGGCCGTGGCCGCCGACTTCGTCAAGGCCCACCGCAGTTCGTCGCTGATCCAGCGCGCCGCCAGCGTCGACGAGGTGGCCAGCATGATCGTCTACGCGTGCTCCAGGCAGGCGTCGGCCACCACCGGCGCGGCGTTGCGCGTCGACGGCGGCGTGGTCGATACGATCATCTGACGGCGCGGGGGAGCCGCCATCGGCTAGCTGCGCCGGTGGCGCATCATGGCCGCCATGGCCGCCGAGGCGCCCAGCACCAGCGCCGTCGCCAGGATCGGGTGGCGCGTGGATGCCGTGTACGGGCACGACTTCAGCGCCCGGCGATCCCCGGCGCGCTCGACCAGGCTGTTGCCGGCCGCGTGCAGCGCGTTGTCATCGCGCGGGCCGGCCGGCGTGTCGGTCTGCTGCGCGCGGCCCATGAAGCGCCGCATGAAGCGGTCGAACGTGTGCGGCGCGTGGTAGGCCGCGGCCGAGAACGCCTTGGCCGCGGCACCCACGAACATGTCGCGGCGCGGATGCTCGGCGGCAAACAGGATCGCGTCGGCCGCCATGGCCGGATCGTAGAGCGGCGGCGCCTGCCGGGGCTCCACGTGCAGGAAGTTCTTGGCGTGGGTGACGATCGGCGTATCGAGCGCCGCCGCCTTGATCAGCGTGACCGAGACCGGCGCCTTTTCCTGCTCCAGTTCCAGCCGCAGCGTGTCGGTGAACCCCTTGATCGCGTGCTGTGACGCCGCGTAGGCGCTCTGCAGCGGCAGCGGGCAGTCGCACGACTCGCTGCCCATGTTGATGATCGCCCCGCCCTCCTGCCGCAGGTGCGCCACGGCGGCCAGCGATCCATGCACCACGCCCCAGTAGTTCGTCTCGAACAGCCGGCGATGGTCCTCCAGCGGCACGTCGTCGTGGCGGCCGAAGATCGTCACGCCGGCGTTGTTGACCCACGTATCGAAGCCGCCAAAGCGCTCGATGGCCGTCTGCGCGACATGCGCCACGTCCTCGTGCCGGCCCACGTCGGCGGTCACGGTGATGACCTCGGTGCCATGCTCGCGCAGTTCCTCGGCCAGCTTGTGCAGCGCATCCTCGCCGCGCGCCACCAGTACCAGCCTGGCCCCCCTGGCAGCCGCCTTGCGGGCCGTCACCAGCCCCACGCCGCTCGTGGCCCCGGTCAGCACGATGACCTGCGAGCCCACCTTCTTGTGCGTCTTCATCTTGCCTCTCTTGGCTGAGTTGGATCGGGATCGAAGCCAGGGTGACGTCGCACATCCCGTGCCCGGCCAGCCGGCGGGAGACGCCGATGTGCGCCGCAGCAATCCCGGCCAGGATTTACAAACGCGGTAAAAAGTCCGCCATCCATGTAGGACGGCTACTGCTTTCGCACGCGACGTGGGCTGCATAAGCTGGAACGGACCCCGCTTTGCGCGCTTCGCGCAATACGCCACCACCCGCTGCCATGGCCAAGACCGCCTCCGCCACCCGCCCCGCCTCCCGCAAGCCGGCCGACGCCGCCCTGGGCAAGTACCAGGACATGCGCGACTTCGGCGCCACGCCCGAGCCCAGCGGCAAGACCGCGCGCGGGCGCCGCGCGGCGGCCAACGGCGCCCACGCGTTCGTCATCCAGAAGCACGCGGCCCGGCGGCTGCACTACGACTTCCGGCTGGAGCTCGACGGCACGCTCAAGAGCTGGGCCGTGCCCAAGGGCCCGAGCTTCGACCCCGCCGACAAGCGCATGGCCGTGCATGTGGAAGACCACCCGCTCGACTACGCCGATTTCGAGGGCGTGATTCCGGCCGGCCATTACGGCGCGGGCACCGTCATCGTCTGGGACCGGGGCGTCTGGATTCCGGACGAAGACCCGGAGGCCGGCTACCGCGCCGGCAAGCTCAAGTTCGAACTGCGCGGCGAAAAGCTGCAGGGCCACTGGACGCTGGTGCGCATGGGCGGCCGCAAGGCGCGCGACGACAACGCCTGGCTGCTGATCAAGGAGCGCGACGCCTTTGCGCGGCCAGCGTCCGAATTCGACGTGGTCGAGGCCATGCCCGACAGCGTGCTGGCCGGCACGGCCAGGCCGGGCAAGAAGAAAGCCGGCGCCGCCAAGGCCGACGCCAAGGCCAAGCCCGCGCGCGGCAAGCGCACCGCCGCCATCGAACTGCCCGAAAAGGCGAAGCCGGCCGCGCTGCCGCTGGCGCTGACGCCGCAACTGGCCACCCTGGTCGAAGCCCCGCCGGCCGACCCCACCGCGTGGCAGTACGAGATCAAGTTCGATGGCTACCGCATCGTGGCCCGCATCGACGGCGACGACGTGCGGCTGTTCACGCGCAACGGGCACGACTGGACGTCGAAACTGCGTCCGCTGGCGGCCGAGATTGCCGGGCTCGGCTGGCCCGACGGCTGGCTCGACGGCGAGATCGTGGTCGTGGACGCCCAGGGCATCACCGATTTCCAGGCACTGCAGAACGCCTTCGAGACCGCCCACGCCGAGGCCATCCAGTTCTACGCGTTCGACCTGCCCTACTACGCCGGCCACGATCTGCGCGCCGTGCCGCTGGCCGAGCGCCGCGCGCTGCTGTACCGGCTGCTGGCCGACCACAAGTCCGGCCGGGTGCGCTTCAGCGACAACTTCGAGGGCGACCCGAAAGACATGCTGGACGCGGCCTGCCGCATGAAGCTCGAAGGCATCATCGGCAAGCGCGCCGATGCGCCGTACGTCAGCACGCGCGCCGGCACGTGGATCAAGCTCAAGTGCCAGAACCGCCAGGAATTCGTGATCGGCGGCTACACCGATCCCAAGGGCAGCCGCAACGGGCTGGGGTCGCTGCTGCTGGGCCTGCACGATCCGGACGGCAAGCTGCGCTACGTGGGCAACGTGGGCACCGGCTTCGACACGGCCATGCTGGACGCGCTGCGCAAGCAGCTGGACGGGCTGGCCGCCGACAAGACCCCGTTCGACCCGCTGCCGCGCGGCATCAAGGGCCACTGGGTCAAGCCCAAGCTGGTGGCCGAGGTCACGTTTGGCGCCTGGACCCGCGAGGGCCGCATCCGCCACTCGGTCTTCCATGCACTGCGCACGGACAAGCCGGCATCCGCCGTGACGCTGGAGAAGCCGGCCAAGCCCGCCGACAAGGCGCCGCAGGCGGCGGCCAACGCGGGGACAAAGACGGCGGCCAAGGCAGCCGCAAAGACGGCAACCGGCCGCAAGACGTCCGGCAAGACCGCCATCGGCAACGTGGCCGTCAGCCATGCGGACCGCGTGATCGACAAATCCACCGGGCTGACCAAGGGCGACCTGGTCACCTATTACGCCCGCGCCGCTGCACTGATGCTGCCGCACCTGAAGGGCCGGCCGCTGGCGCTGGTGCGGGCGCCGGCCGGCATCGACGGCGAGCAGTTCTTCCAGCGCCACGGCGACACGCTGAAGCTGAAAGGCGTGCGGGCGCTGGACCCGGCGCTCTGGCCCGGCCACCCGCCGCTGCTGGAGATCACCGGCGCCGACGCCATCGTCGAGGCCGCGCAGCTAAACGTCGTGGAATTCCACACCTGGAACGCGCTGGCGCGCAATATCGGCAAGCCGGACCAGATCGTGTTCGACATCGACCCCGGCGAGGGCGTGACCTGGCGCGAGATCCAGGAAGCCGCCACGCTGGTCAAGGCCATGCTCGACGAACTGGGCCTGCAGGGCTTTCTGAAGACCAGCGGCGGCAAGGGCCTGCACGTGGTGGTGCCGCTGGCCGCGCGGGCCGGCTGGGACGAGGTGCGCGATTTCTCGCAGGACGTGGTGAATCACATGGCCAGGACGATTCCGGACCGCTTTGTAGCAAAGAGCGGCCCCCGCAACCGCGTTGGCAAGATTTTCATCGATTACCTGCGCAACGGTGTCGGCGCTACCACGGCGGCCGCGTTTTCGGCGCGCGCCCGGCCCGGCCTGGGCGTCTCGATCCCGGTGAGCTGGGATGAGCTGGACGACCTGACCGGCGCCGCCCACTGGACCATCGCCAACGTCGAAGACCGGCTGGCCGAACTGGCCCGTCACGACCCCTGGGCCGGCCACGACAAGGTTCGCCAGACACTGACGCGCGCCCGCAAGCTGCTCGGCGACGGCTGAAACCAGCCCCCGCCGCCCGTGTATCCCCCACGCCATGGCGCGCGCGGCGCGCTGTAGGCGTCCGTCTGTCAGCCGCTTGGCCATAAGCGGCACGGTTCTTGCCACGATGCTCCCAGAACACGGCCGAAAAGGGCCGCCGAGAGCTGATGGAACCGATGAGACAAGACCCCGATCCCTGGTATTCGAGCGAATTCTGGCAGCGCGCCGTCATCGGCGTGTTGATGCTGGCACTGGCTTGGATGCTGGCTTCGCCGGCCGATGCCGGTGCCGCCTGGCTGCGCGCGCCGCATGGCGCGGTGGCGCCATGAAGTGGATGAACGGGCCCGTCGGGCCTTCGGGACGTTACGTCGAAAATACAAATGCCATGGGTGGAATGCAGGTAAAAACTACAATTCAGGATCGTTTGGCGCCACTTGCCCGGTTTGCAGGGGATGGCGCCGTGCCGCTTCGTGCCCTGATCGCTTCAGATTCCGCCATTACCAAAGCGGCGCCGCTTGCCGCCTGCCAGCCATGAACGCTTCGACCGTGCCCCATCCGACGCGCCGCCCGCTGGTCCTCAACGTCGAGGGCCGCGAGGGGCCGCGCTACGTCAAGAGCCGCATCCTGAACCGTGCCGAGTTTTCCGTCCTGGAAGCCTCCGACGGCCAGGCAGCGCTGTCGCTGGTGCGCCAGCACGCGCCAGACCTCGTGCTGCTGTCGGGCCAGCTTTCCGACATCGACGGGCTCGACGTCTGCCGTCTGATCAAGAGCGATCCGCAGACCGCCCGGACCATGGTGCTGCTGACCTCCCCCGGGGTGACCGATTCGCACCGCCGGGTGCAGGCGCTGGATAGCGGCGCCGACAGCCTGCTGGTGGAGCCGGTGGAGCCCGAGGAGCTGATCTCGAACATCAACGCGCTGCTGCGCATGCGCGGCGCCGAGGATGCCTACCGCCGCACATCCGAGGCGCTGCACGAGAACGAAGACCTGTTCCGCCAGCTGGCCGAGGCACTGGCCGACGTGGTCTGGATCCTCGATCCGGCCGCCCAGCGCTTCCTGTTCGTCAGCCCGGCCTTCGAGGCGCTGTGGGGCCGGCCGGCCGACATCGTCAAGCAGGACCCGACGCAGTGGCTGCAATGGGTCTCGCCCGAGGATCGCCCGCGCATGGAAGCCGAATGGCAGAGCATGCTGCGCGACGGCCGGCTTGACGCCGGCTTTCAGCTCGAACGCCCCAACGGCGAAATCCGCGAAGTCCACATGCGGGCGTTCCCGGTACGGGGCGCCGACGGCCGCTGCCTGCGCGTGGCCGGCATCTGCCAGGACGTGACGCGCCACAACCGCGCCGAACGCACGCTGTACAACGAGGAACGCCGCAAGGACGAATTCCTGGCGATGCTGGCGCATGAGCTGCGCAACCCGCTGGCGCCGATGCGCAGCGCGGTGGACCTGCTGCAGCAGTTCTCGCCGTCGCGCGAGGACATGTTCCGCGCCCGCGACATCATCGGCCGCCAGCTTCATCACCTGACCCGGCTGGTCGACGAACTGCTGGACGTGTCGCGCTTCAACCAGGGCAAGATCACGCTGCGGCGCGACCTGGTGGAACTGCGCGGCGCGCTGAACACGGCCGTCGAAACGGTGCGGCCGCTGCTGGAATCGCGCCAGCACACGCTGCGGCTGTCGCTGCCGGAGCAGCCGCTGCCGGTGCGCGGCGACATGGTCCGGCTGACCCAGATCTTTGCCAACCTGCTGCACAACGCGGCCAAGTACACGCCCGAAGGCGGCCAGATCACGGTGGAGGCCACCGTATCGGACGGCAAGGTGTTCGTGCGCGTGCGCGACAACGGCAACGGCCTGTCGCCAGCGCTGCAGCGCCAGCTGTTCGATCCGCTGGCGCCCGAGGTGGGCGCGGCCGATGGCGCCGCGGGCGGCGAGCACGACGACCGGCCGCCGGTGCCGCAGGACGCCTTTACCGACCCCGACAACTTTGCGGCACGCGAGGGCCCCGGCATCGGCCTGACGCTGGTGCAGAAGCTGGTGACGCTGCACGGCGGCCGTGTCAGCGCCGAAAGCCCGGGCCGCAACCTGGGCAGCACGTTCACGGTGGAACTGCCCGTGGAGCCGTGGCAGAACTGGCACCCGACCAGCGGCAAGACGCGCGCGCAGTCGTCGGCCACGCACACGATCATGCTGGTCGACGACAACGTCGACGCGCTGGAAGCGATGACGATGACGCTGGAAACGCTGGGCCACACCGTGGTGACCGCGGCCGACGGCCAGAGCGCCATCGACCGCGCCGCCAGCGTGCGGCCGGACGTGGTGCTGCTGGACCTGGGCATGCCGACGATGGACGGCTTCGAGACCGCCCGCCGGCTGCGCGAGATTCCCGAGCTGCGCAACGCGCGGCTGGTGGCGCTGACCGGTTTCGGCCAGCCCGACGACCGGCGCCGCACCCGTGCCGCCGGCTTTGACCTGCACCTGGTCAAGCCGGCGGATCTCAACGCGCTCACGCGGCTGCTGGACGAGCTGGACGCCTGACCGCCGAGCGCCTGGACGAGGAACACCATGCACATCACCCCCGAACCCGACATCACGCCCCCGAAGCCGGAGATGCCGCCGCCCGAGCCGCCCGACAACACGCCGGAGCCGGTGAACGACCCGCCCCCGGGCGACATGCCGCCGCCCCCGCCGCAGCGCGCGGCCTAGCCGGGCGTCGCCATGTCCCGTGCCATCTGGAAGGGCGCCATCAGCTTCGGGCTGGTGAACATCCCCATCGCCGTCAAGCCCGCGTCGCGCACGCATTCGCTGGACCTGGACCTGCTCGACAAGCGCGACATGGCCCCGGTGGGCTACCAGCGCATCAACAAGCACACGGGCAAGCCCGTGGAGCGCGACGACATCGTCAAGGGCTACGAGTACGAGAAGGACGAGTACGTGGTGCTGAGCGACGAGGATTTCCGGCAGGCCAACGTCGAGGCCACGCAAACGGTGGACATCGTCAGCTTTGTCGACGCGGCCGCCATTCCGCCCTATTTCTTCGACACGCCGTACTACCTGGAGCCGGACAAGCGCGGCGAGCGCGGCTACGCGCTGCTGCACGAGACCATGCGCAAGACCGGCCGCGCCGCGCTGGCGCTGGTGGTGCTGCGCAACCGCCAGCACCTGGCCGCGCTGATGGTGGCCGGCAAGGCGCTGGTGCTGAACACGATGCGCTTTGCCGACGAGGTGGTGCCCGTGGCCGAACTGAGCCTGCCCGGCGGCAAGAAGAACACGGCCAGCCCGCGCGAGGTGCAGATGGCGACCAAGCTCGTGGAAGACATGAGCGAGGACTTCAAGCCCGAGCAGTACCACGACACCTACCGCGAAGACCTGCTCGCGCGCATCCACGACAAGGTCAAGGCCGGCAAGACCCACCTGCTGACGCCGGCGTCGGACGAGCCGGCCGCCGGCACCGGCAAGGGCGCCAAGGTCATCGACATGATGGCGCTGCTCAAGCAGAGCCTGGGCGCACGCGGGAAGCGTGGCGGCGACAGGGTGGACGGGATCGCCAACGACAGCGACGCGGCGCCGCGCAAGGGGTCGCGGCGGGCGGCGGCGAAGGCGTCGGGCAAGGCTTCGGCGAAGACATCGGCGAAAACGTCGGCGAAAGCGTCGGCCAGGACGTCGAAGACATCGGCGGGCAAGGCTTCGGCCAAGACTTCCGCGAAGACGTCGGCAAAGACCTCAAAGGCTTCGGCCAAGGCCGGCGCCACAAAGCCGGCCGGCAAGCAGTCAAGCAAGTCGGCAACCAAGCCGACAACCAAGCCAGCGACCAAGCGCGCCAGCAAGAAGACCCCGGCCACGGCCGCCCAGCGCCGCAAGGCCGCCTAGCCTCGCCCGCCCTCCCAAAGAAAAAGAGCCGCGACACGTGGGAGAGTCGCGGCTCAGCGCAGGGGCGACCAGGGTCGCCGCGCATCATCAACCGGTTGGGTCAGTCAGTCTGTCAATCCGCTGGCCAGAAAACCTGTACCTCCATTCATCTTCGAGGTCGGCCGCGCCATCGGGCGTGGCCGGTCATGCGGCATGGCGCCTGCTTAGCGCGCCGACACCTTCAGGTGGTCGTCGACCGAGCTCACGCCCTCCACCGACCGCACCGTTTCCACGGCCATCTGCCGCTGTTCGGCGCTCGGCACCGATCCCGTCAGGTTCACCACGCGATCCTTGGTCTTGACGTGGATGCCGGTGGACTTCAGGTCCTTCGTCGCCAGCAGCTTCGTCTTGACCTTGGTGGTCAGCGCGCTGTCGGTCACCGCCTGCTTGGCATTGTCGACGTTCGCGTCAACCTTCGCGCCCGACGTGGCCGCCGGCAGCTTTTCCTTGTCGCCGTCCGAACGGCCCGGCATGCCCGACGGCGTATTGGTCGGATTCGCCTGCGTCACGGTGCTGCCCGTGGCATCGGCAACCTTCATGAAGCCGCCGTTGTCCAGCGCATAGGCGCCGCCCGCCGTGGCAAGCGCGGCAATCATCGTGGCAATGCGAAGCGTCTTTACAGCGTGGGTCATGGCCCTTTTCTCCTTGTTAGCGTTTGAATCGCGATGAATCAAGCTTTTCGCGTGGTGTCCGCACGGACACCGGTATTCATCACTTGCAAGGAGTGTTCCAAAGCGGCAAAGCCTTTGCTGGCGCGGCCCGGCAAGGTTTTGGGCATGCCGGCCGCCGCGCCGGCGTATGAAAAGCATGCATCCGTTGTAAATCGGGAAGGCCCGCCCCAGCCACTGCAAGTCGCGCATCCGCTACGTTTGCAGCCCGCAGATGCCATACGCCCCACATTGCCGACGCCTGCCGGCCGTGGCACGCGCATTGCTCAATCCTCCATGCGGCACCCCCCGCCGCGCGACTTGGAGACAGCAATGGGACAGCAGCAAGGCCAAGGTGGCCAACAAGGTAGCCAATCCCAACCGGGACAGAAGCAGCAAGAGCAGCAGTCCGGCCAGCGCGGAAACCAGCAGCAAGGCGGCCAGGACCAACAGCGTCAGCAAGGCGGCGGCCAGATGGGCAACCAGGACAAAGGGTCCGGCCAGCCCCAGCAGGAAAGCGGCATGGGTGGTCAGCAAGGTGGTTCGCAGCAGGGCCAGCAAGGTTCCCAGCAGCAGCAACAACAGAAGGACCGCCAGTAACCCGCGTGCCCACACGCACGGCTTTCCGGGCCCCGCAGTGACATCTCCACGGTTGTCACATCACGCCTGAAGTCAAGGCGTGCCTCACAGGAGCGGGCCCACCGGCCGGAACATCCGCAAGGGTGTTCCGGCTTCTTGCGTGATGGCTCACCCCAACCGCCCCGACACCGCCGCGATCGCCTGGCGCCATACCTCGCGTTGCCGGTCCAGGTAGTCCACGGCCTGCGGGCCGGTCAGGCTCAGCGGTTCGGCGCCGTCCTGGGCCAGGCGCTGGCGCAATGACGGGTCGCGCAGCACGCGGGTCAGCCTGTCGGACAGCGCGGCGCGGCGCGGTTCGGGGATGCCGGACGATGCCAGCACGCCGTACCACGCGTCCTGCCCCATGCCGTCGATGCCCGATTCGGCGAAGGTCGGCACGGCCGGTGCCAGCGGGCTGCGCGACTTGCCGGTAACCGCCAGCGCGCGCACCCGGCCCTGCCGCATCAGCGGCAGCGCGGCCTGCAGCGTGCTGACCAGCACCGCCACATGGCCGCCTTGCAGGTCCACCAGCGCCCGTGCGCTGCCTGGGTACGGCACGTGCGCCATCGAGACGCCCGCCTGCCGGCACATCAGTTCGCCCACCAGGTGGGCGCTGGAATGGACCCCCAGCGACGCGTATGCGATCTCGCCCGGCCGGCGGCGCGCCTCGGCAATCAGGCCAAGCAGCCGCGCGCGGGCATCGTCGGCACGGGCGCGCGTGCCGTCGCCGGCGATCAGCAGGACATGGGGGGTACTGGCGACGATGGCCAGCGGATGCAGCGGACGCGCCGGCGCTTCGGGCGTGCCAGCCAGCAGTGGACCGATGCTGACCGAGCCCACCGTGCCCAGCAGCAGCGTGGGCCGTTCATTGCCCGCGCGCGCCGCCTCGTGCATGGCGATCTGCCCGGCCGCACCGGGGCGGTTGTCGACGATCACCGGCTCGCCATCGGCGGACAGGCTGTCGGCCACGATGCGCGCCACGTGGTCCGCGCCGCCGCCCGCGCCATAGCCCACCAGCAGGTGCAGCGGCGCGGCGGCGTGGGCGGATGGCCAGGGGCGCGCCAGCGGCAGCATCAGCAATGCGGCCGTGAGGCGCCGGCGGACGGGAACAGACATGAAGGCGGCAAGACTGGACGAAAGGCTGCGCGCATCGTAGCACCGCCCGTCCGCGCCCGCCGCCCGGACAAACCCACCCGGCCCGGGCCGCGATGGCACCCGGCGCCGGGTACTCGGGACAGCCGCTCAGGGCTGCGGCGCGCGGCAGGCGGCGCCGCTGGCGTTGGCGGCCGGGTCCATGCCGAAGACGGCCTGCGCGCCGCATTGCGATCCGAACATGCGCGCCTGGTCGTGGCCCACGCCCACCACCTCCATCGACCGGTGCGCGCTGGCCTGCCCCGGCCCCGCCAGCACCTGCTCGTAGCGCCAGTACGCCCGCGCGCGCTGCAGCCGCGTGGGGCCTTCGGCCTCGGCGCCGCACGCCTTGTCCAGCACGCGATGGTTCGGGTCGTTGTCCTCGCTGCCCACCAGGTACGTCACCTGCCGCTGCATGTAGCGCCGATAGAGCGTCATGCCGTCCGCGCCCCGGGCGTACGCCACCATGTCGCGCATGCCGTAGCGGTACTTGTCGTAATCGGCGCAGGTGGCGGTGCTGTACGGCGCAAAGCGCCGGTAGTCGGGCGCCACGGGCCGGTCCGGCGTGAAGTACAGGTACGACGACGGATTGGCCACCACGTAGCGCAGGTCGATGCCCGACGCGCGCACCTTCTCGTCCACGTTGTTGAGCACCGCGTAGCGGTGCACGATCTGCGCGCCGCCCGAATGGCCGGCCACGGTGACCTTGCGGACCATCGGCAGCCGCTGGCGGTCGGTGACGTAGGCCAGCAGATCGTCCAGCACCTGCAGCGAGCTCACACCGGCGCCGGGCCCCGACACCGCGTCCTCGCCGCCGATCCAGCCCTGCACCGTCCACACCGGCATGTTGTCGAAGCGCTTGGCCGCGTCCGGCGTGCCGGGGAAGTTCGGCGCGATCAGCAGCACCTCGTCCGGATTCCGGCCGCTGGCCTTGAGCAGCGCCGCGCCGGCTTCGTAGTAGTCGTCACCATTGCGCTGCAGCCCGTGCTGGACGAACACCACCTCGCGGATGCCGCGCAGGTCGCCGCCGAGCGCGTGGTTGGCATAGACCGGGAAGTCGTAGCCGGCGCCCGTGCCCAGGTGCACGCGCTGCCATTGCGGCCTGGCCGCAGCGGACGGGCTTGCGGACGCGCCTGCCGAGGGGCTGGCGGACCGGTTCGCGCAGCCGGCCAGCGCGGTGACGGCCACCACGGCGGCGAGCGCCACGGCCGGAATCGGTCGGATGCGGGGTTGGCGAAGCATGGGCGTCTCCTGTCGTTGTCGGTATGGGTGGGTATGGGTCGGCAAGGCCGCCCGGCCGCCTGCCGGCGCATCGGGCGAAACGCCAATACTACGGCGCCGGGGGCGGCACGTAAAATATATGCTTTCCCGCATTCCCATATACGACGGATATATCGATGGAGCTCAGACACCTGCGCTACTTCCTGGCCGTGGCCGAGACCGGATCGGTCACGCGCGCCGCCGAACAGCTCGGCATCCAGCAGCCGCCGCTGTCGCAGCAGCTCAAGGCGCTGGAGGCCGAGCTGGGCGTGACGCTGTTCGAGCGCCAGCCGCGCGGCGTGACGCTGACGCCGGCCGGCGCCGCGCTGCATGCCGATGCCGTCGACCTGTTCGCGCGGATCGACCAGATGCGCGCACGCATGGCGCGGATGGCGCGCGGCGACGAGGGGTCGCTGGCCATCGGCTTCACCAGTTCGGCCGCCGCGCACAAGCTCACGCCCGAGGTGCTGCGCGCCTGCCGGCGCCAGTTTCCGCGCGTGGCGCTGTCGCTGACCGAATGCAACGCGGCAGAGGCCATCGAGCGGCTGGCCGACGGCACGCTGAACGCGGCGCTGCTGCGCGCGCCCGTGCAGCACCCGGAAGGCGTGCGGTTCGACCTGCTGCTGGAAGAGGAGATGGTGATCGCGCTGCCGCTGGACCACGCGCTGCTGCGCCGCCGCGCCCTGCGGGGCCAGGCGGCCACCGCGCCGGTATCGTTGAAGGAACTGGCGTCCGACCCGTTCATCCTCGTGCGCCGGCCCGGCGCGCCCGGCATGTATGGCGACCTGCTGCGCGAATGCGAGGCGCTGGGCTTCACGCCGCGCATCGGCGCCGAGGTGGAACGCATGCTGACCAACCTGAACCTCGTGGCAGCCGGCGCGGGCGTGAGCGTGGTGCCGGCGTCGATGGCCGGGCTGAACCGCCATGGCGTGGCCTACTGCCGGATGGTCGAGGCCGATCGCCTGCGCGCGCCGCTGACGCTCGGCTACCGCGAGGGCCAGGACGACGCCGCGCTGGCGGCGCTGGTGGCGCTGACGCATCGCATCGCGGCGCGCCATCGCAAGAAGGGGCAGGACGACGCCTAGCCGCGCGCGGGATCGCCCCTTCCCCGCAACCACCGGGGCGACCCCATGCGGCAAGCGGCGGCGTCAGTGCAGCAGGCCAACCTCGAAGCGGCCCGTGGCGGTGCCGATGAGCAGGCCGCCGTTGTACAGGTACGATGCCACCACGCCGCCCGTGGCGCCAAGCACGCCCGGCACCGGCGTGTTGTACGTCAGCGTGCCCGATGCCCCGTTGCGCACGATGGCCGTGCCGTTCAGGCTGGCGTCGACCTGCGCGCCGTCGGTGGCGACGATGCGGTAGGCGCCGTCGGCCGCGCCCGCCGGCAGCCCGGACGCCGATTGCTGGACGTAGATGTTCATGCCATACGCCGTGGCCGAGCGCGTGAGGATCACCGGCACCGGCGTGCCGTTGACCATGCCGCTGATCAGCGACCCGCTCAGCACGCCGTCACCGGCGGCGATGGTGCCGCCCACGAAGTAGTCGAACGCGTTGCGCGCGGCATTCCAGACGATATAGCCCTTGGTGGTGTTGGTGCAGGCCGCGTCGTAGACGATGAAGCCGCCGCCCGCGCCCGCCGCGCACGTCTGCCACGTGGCCGCCGACGACCGCAGCCGCGCCGACCCCGTGCGCACCGTGACCGCGCCATCGGCCACGGCGGTCTGCACGCCGTTCACGTTGTAGATGTCCGCCACCTGCTTGTAGTCGGCCGACACGTTCTGGAACGCCACCATCGGCAGGAAGCTGCCGCCCGACACGGGCCGCACGCCGCCCGCCAGCACGCCGCCGCCGGTGAGCGTGAACTGCGCGCCGTTCTCGTCGCTGGCGTAGGTGCAGCCGCCCTGCGAGACCAGCTGGCCGGTCCACGCCGTGGCCGCCGCGCGCTGGGCGCTGGCGTCGATGGTCACCGTGTACTTGAGCGTGGCCGGATCGATCCGCACCGACAGTTCCTCGCCGTGGGTGTTGCCGCCCTTCCACGTGGTAGCCACCGACGGCAGGTTCAGGCACGACTGGACGATGCCCGAGGCGCCTTCGCACGTGTAGTTCACGGCGGCGTCAGCGCTGCCGGTGCCCTTGTACTTGGGCCACGACGGGTACTGGCACAGCGGCCGCGTGCGCCCGTACGTGCCGGCATTGGTGTCCATCACCTCGCGCGTGCCCGGCGCCACGCCCATCTCGACCCAGTTTTCGAGCGCGGTCAGCGAATTCCACGCCGGCAGGAAGCTGCCCGTGCCGTGGCCCATGCCGGGCACCGTGTAGAACCGGATGCCCTGGTCCACGGCCGGCTGGCCAACCCGCGCCATCACGGCCTTGTACCAGGCGATGGTCGAGTTCGGGCTGATGACCTCGTCGGCCAGGCCGTGCAGCATGATCAGCCGGCCGCCCTTGCCCAGGAACGCCGACAGGTCCGGGTTGGTCGCGTCAGTCAGCGCCGACACCGCCTGCACGCGCGACGTCCAGCTACCCGGGCTGGCCGGGTCGAATGTCAGCGCGTCGAACGTGGCGTTGCGCGTGACGAAGAACTTGACCCACTGGTCGCCTGTCACGTACATGTTCGCGTCGGCCGTGGTGGCCGGGTTGCCGGGCACCGCCCGCGTGCCCAGGTCGCGCGTGGTGAACGGTCCCGCCACCAGCGCGCCTTCCAGCAGGTTGTAGCCGCCGGCCACGGTCACGCCGTTGGCCAGCGGATAGTTGAGCTGCAGCGGCTGCTCGATGGTCTTGACCGTCGCGATCTGTGCGTCGGACAGGCAGGTGTCGCCAGTGTCGGCCCCGCCCACGCAGCGCAGGCTGGCCAGCACCTGCATCGCGCCGACGCGGCAGCCTTCCACGTTGCTGACGACCTTGTCGGCCACGCCGTCCAGCGTGTCGCAGGCATCCATCGCGGCCTTCTGCACCAGCAGCGTCTTGTTGATGTTGAGCCAGCCCGCGCCACCGTTCAGGTACAGCGCGCGGCCCACGGCCACGTTCGACAGCCGCGTGCCCGTGTAGTTGAGCGCCGGTTCGTTGGCGATCACGCCGTCGTAGTCGGCCGGCCAGCGCTGGATGTAGCTCAGCGCGTCGCGCCCGCCCGTCGACGTGCCCAGGAAGTAGGCGCGCGTGGGCGCCTTGCCGTAGCGCTGCTGGATCAGCGCCAGCGCCACGTCATGGGTCTTCTTGAGCGTATCGCCGCCGTAGTTGGTCAGCGCCTCGTCGTTGGTGGCAAAGCGGCCATCGGTGATGCTGGTGCTCTGGTGGCCCGAATCGTCGCCCCAGGTGGCATAGCCGCGCGACAGCGGCGCGGGATCGTCGGGCAGCGCAAAGCGCACGGTCTCGGTGCCGTCGATCAGCGTGCCGTCGAAGCCGCCGCCGCCGAACTGGATGCCCTTGCCGTTCCATTGGGTCGGCAGATTCACCGCGAAGTTGATGCTGGGCGACGAGCCGTCGACCGGCGCAATCGCGCCGCGCACCTGGCAGTACTCGCCCAGCGTGTTGCCGGTGGTATCGGCCGCGATCAGCGTCGCCTTGGTGACGCTGGCGCCGCTGGTGGGCAGGGCCAGGCTCGATGCGGGCAGGCTGACGCCGTTCAGCGCGTTGCAGGCTTCCACTGCGCTCAGTACCGGCGTGGCCGGGTTGCCGGGGTTGGCCGGGTCGCCGCCCTGCCCGCCGCTGCCGCCGCTGCCGCTGCCGCTGCCGCCATTCGATGCGGCCGGCGCATCGTCGCCACCGCCGCAGGCCGCCAGCAGCAACGCCGTCGCGCATGCGGCAGCCAGCCGCCACGTGCGGCGGCCATGGATTCGGGATGTCATCAGTTGTCTCCTCCAGTGCAGCCGGTACTTGTGCCGGCATGCTGGAGCGAGACGGTATCACCGGGGAGGGGCCACGTAAAATATATGCCGGATCACGTATCCATATGGACGACATATGGATCTGCGACTGGCCGCCGGCCGCCGCGGCTAGCGTGGCAGCCCGACGTAGTTCTCCGCCAGGGACCGGCACGCGGCCTCCGAACCCACCAGGTAGTCCAGTTCGGCCTGCTGGATGCGGTGCGCGAACGCGTCGGCGTCGGGAAACCGGTGCAGCAGCGACGTCATCCACCACGAGAAGCGCTCGGCCTTCCATACCCGCCGCAGGCAGGTCTCGGAATACTGGTCGAGCCCGCGCGGGTCGCCGTCGCGATAGTGGGCCACCAGGCCGTCGGCCAGGTACACCACGTCGCTGGCGGCCAGGTTCAGCCCCTTGGCGCCCGTGGGCGGCACGATATGCGCGGCATCGCCCGCCAGGAACAGCCGGCCGAACCGCATCGGCTCGCACACAAAGCTGCGCAGCGGCGCGATGCTCTTCTCGATGCTGGGCCCCGTGACCAGCGCCTCGGCGGCGGGCGCGTCGAGCCGGCGGCGCAGTTCGTCCCAGAACCGCGCGTCGGACCACGCCTCGGGTTGCACGGTGGACGGCACCTGCACGTAGTAGCGGCTGCGCGTCTTCGAACGCATGCTGCACAGCGCAAACCCGCGCGGATGGCTGGCGTAGACCAGTTCGTCGGCCACCGGCGGCGTGTCGGACAGCACGCCAAGCCAGCCGAACGGATACACCCGCTCGAACACCTGTGTGGCGGTGGCCGGCACGCTGGCGCGGCTGACACCATGAAAGCCGTCGCAGCCGGCGATGAAATCGCACGCTACCTCGTGCGTGGCGCCGGCCTTGCGATAGCGCACGCGCGGCCGCTGGCCGTCGAAGTCGTGCAGCGACACCTCTTCGGCGTCGTAGATGGTCGGCATGCCGCTGGCCTGCCGCGCGGCCATCAGGTCGCGCGTGACCTCGGTCTGGCCATACACGGTGACGTCGCGTCCGATCAGCGCGTGAAAGTCGATACGGTGCCGCGCACCGCCGAACGACAGCTCGATACCGTGGTGCACCAGCCCTTCGCGGCGCAGCCGCGCATCCACGCCCGCGCGTGCCAGCGCGTCCACGGTGCCGCATTCGAGGATGCCGGCACGGATGCGCGCCAGCACGTGTTCCGGGCTGCGCCGCTCGATGACGATGTTGTCGATGCCCGCCACGGTCAGCAACTGGCCGAGCAGCAGCCCGGCCGGGCCGGCGCCGACGATGGCGACCCGTGTGGAAGTGGAGCCGTTGACGGCCATGGCGTCTCCTGGGATGGACCGCTCAGCCGCGCCCGGCATCGATCTCGGCGAAGACTTCCCCGGCCATGTGGAACGCCGAATTGGCCGCCGGCACGCCGCAGTAGATGGCGGTCTGCAGCAACACCTCCTTGATTTCGTCGCGCGTCACGCCGTTGTTGGCGGCCGCGCGCAGGTGGAGCTTCAGCTCCTCGGACCGGTTCAGCGCCACCATCATCGCAATCGTGACCAGGCTGCGCGTATGGCGCGGCAGGCCCTCGCGCGTCCAGATCTCGCCCCAGGCATAGCGCGTGATCAGGTGCTGGAATTCCTCGTTCAGCGGCGTCAGCTTCTGCAGCGACCGATCGACATGGGCGCTGCCCAGCACCGCGCGCCGCACCGACAGCCCGGCGTCGTAGCGCGCGTGGTCGTCGGTCACCGGCAGCCGCCCCAGCACGAAATCGAGCACCGCCGCCGTGAAGCGGCCCGGCTGTTCGCGGTTCGACAGGTGCGCGGCGGGCAGCTCCACGTAGCGCGCGTCGGGAATCGCCTCGGCCAGCGCCCGGCCCTCGGCAGCCGTGGTCGACGGATCGTCGCGGCCGGCAATCACCAGCACCGGCACGCCGATGGTCTTGACCGCCTCGCGCAGGTCCGCATCGCGCAGCGCCGTGCAGCCCAGCGCGTAGCCGCGCGGGTCCAGCCCCGCCAGCACGGCGCGCAGGTCGGCGATGGCCGGGCCGGCCGTGCGCCGGAAATCCTCGGTAAACCAGCGCCCGAGAGACGCGTCCACCAGCGGCCCCATGCCGTCGCGCAGCACGCCGTCGATGCGCGCGGCCCACGACTCGGCCGTGCCGATCCGGGGCGCCGTGTTCGCCACGATCACGTGCGAGAAGCGCTCGGGCGCCCGCGCCGCCAGCCACTGGCCGATCAGCCCGCCGATCGACAGCCCGCAGAACACGGCCCGCTCCACGCCCAGCGCGTCGAGGATGGCCAGCACGTCGCCGCCCAGCACGTCCACGGTGGTCTGCGTGGCATCGGTCACCGAGCGGCCGTGGCCGCGCATGTCGTGCCGCACCACGCGGAAGCGGCCGGCCAGCGCGTCCACCTGCGGTTGCCACATCGTGTGGTCGGTGCCCATCGAGTTCGAGAAGACGATGACGGGCGCGGTATCGGGGCCGTCGACGGTGTAGAACAGCCGGGCGCCGGCGTGGTCGAGGTAGGGCAAGGTTGTCTCCAGTCAGTCTTGTTGTCGTGATGCGCGCGCCTGCCGCCACGCGGCTACGGCGGCATCGGCAAACGGCACCGATTGGCCCGCGTACGCGGCCGGGTCGCTCAGGCGGTCGAGCGTGGCGGCGTCCAGCAAGCCGCGGTGCGCGGGATCTTCGTCGAGCGTGCGCGCCAGCGCGTCGCGCAGCGTGGTGCCGTCGGCCACCGCGCTGCGCGATGCCTGCTCGACCACGTGATGGGCCGGCAGCCGGCCGATGCGCCGGCCAAGTTCGAGCATCGCCGCCTCGCCCAGGATCAGCCCCCGCGTGAGATCGAGATTGGCCCGCATGCGCGCGGCGTCCACCTGCAGGCCGGCCACCACGTCGCCCATCTGCCGCAACGCGCCAGCGGCCAGCGTCACGATCTGCGGCAGCGTGTCCCATTCCGCCTGCCAGCCGCCTAGCGCGCGTTCGTGCTCCTGCGTCATGCCGGCCAACATCGTCGCCACCAGCGGCGGCACGCGCACGGCGGCCGTCAGCACGGCGGCACAGCCGACCGGGTTGCGCTTGTGCGGCATCGTGCTCGATCCACCGCGCCCGGGGGCCGATGGCTCGGCCACTTCGGCCACCTCGGTCTGCATCAGCAGCGAGATGTCGCGCGCGATCTTGCCCAGCGTGCCGACCAGCAGGCCCAGCGTGGTCGCCACCTCGGCCAGGCGGTCGCGGTGCGTGTGCCACGGCAGCGCCGGCAGATCGAGCGTCAGCGCCTGCGCCAGCGCGCCGGCCACGGCCGGGGCATCGTCGCCCAGGCTGGCCAGCGTGCCGGCCGCGCCGCCGAACTGGAGCGTGCGGGCCTGGGCGCGTGCCGCATCCAGCCGTGCCAGGTGGCGGCGCAGCGCATCGAGCCAGCCCGCTGCCTTCAGGCCGAACGTGGCGGGCAGCGCGTGCTGCAGCCAGGTGCGGGCCACCATCGGCGTGTCGCGATGCGCGGTGGCCAGCGCCGCGCAGGCATCGCCCAGCCGCAGCAGGCCGGCGTCGATCTCGTGCAGCGCATCGGCCAGTTGCAGCACCAGCGCGGTGTCGATGATGTCCTGGCTCGTGGCGCCCCAGTGGACGTAGCGGCCGGCCTCGGCATCGCGCCGGGTCACGGCGGCCGTGAGCTGCTTGACAAACGGGATGGCGAGATTGCCGGCGGCATCGGCATCGTGGGCCAGCGCGTCGAGGTCGATGACGCCCGCGTCGGCGCACACCTGCGCGATGACGTCGGCGGCGGCGGTGGGGATGACGCGGGCCTGCGCCTCGGCCCGGGCCAGCGCGGCTTCCACGTCGAGCATGCGGCGTACCGTGCCGGCATGGGAAAAGATTGCCAGCACGGCAGGACTGCCGGACATCGGGTCGGTCAGGCGTGAAAAGGTAGGCATGGTCGGTTTGGGGGCGAACCGCTCGTCGAATGCGATTTTGCTGCAAATCCCGGCGCCGGTGTTTCCCGGCGCCCGGCGTGCGTCAGATGTCGAAGAACACGGTTTCGCCCGGGCCCTGCAGCACGACGTCCCAGCGATATTGCTCCGCTCCATCGGCCTGGGCCACCAGCGTTGCGCGCCGGTCGGCCGGCACGCGCGCCAGCACGGCATCGGCGCGGTGCGCGGCGGCGTCTTCGGGGAAGTAGAGCCGCGTGGACACATGCCGCACCAGCCCGCGCGTGAAGACCGACACGACGATATGCGGCGCCTGCGGGCGCCCGTCGCCATCGGGCACGGCGCCCGGCTTGACCGTGGTGAAACGGAACGCGCCGTCGGGCCCGGTCGGCACGCGGCCGAAGCCGGTAAAACCGGCGGTCAGCGGCAGTTCGCGCGCATCGTCGGGATGGCGGTAGCGGCCGGCCGGGTTGGCCTGCCAGATTTCGACCATGCCGTCGGGCACGGGCTGGACCAGGCCATCGAGCACGCGGCCAGCGATCACGATGCGCTGGGCGGCCAGGTCGGGGGCGTCGGCGGTCAGGTCGGCGCAGTTCAGCGCGGTCAGGCCGATATGCAGGTACGGGCCGACGGTCTGCGAAGCGGTGGCGTAGAGCATGGCGTTACTCCATCGGCGTGGCATCGCGGCCGCGCAGCACGATATCGAAGCGGTACCCCAGCGCGTACTCGGGCGCCGTGGTCTCCCAGTCGAACGCGGCCACCAGCCGGTTGCGCGCCTTGTCGTCGGGCACGCACTGGAAGATCGGATCGTAGTCCAGCAGCGGGTCGCCGGGGAAGTACATCTGCGTCACCAGCCGCGTGGCATAGGCATTGCCGAACAGCGAGAAGTGGATGTGCTGGGGCCGCCAGGCGTTGTGGTGGTTGCGCCAGGGATAGGCGCCGGGCTTGATCGTCTTGAACTGGTAGTGGCCGCTGGCGTCGGTGATGGTGCGGCCTTCGCCCGAGAAATACGGGTCGAGCGGCGCGTCGTGCTGGTCGCGCGGATGCGTGTAGCGGCCGGCGGCATTGGCCTGCCAGATTTCGATCAGCGCGTGGGGCACCGGGCGGCCGTTCTCGTCGAGCACGCGGCCGGTTACCAGGATGCGCTCGCCGATGGGCTCGCCGCCGTGGCCGACGGTCAGGTCGTTGTCGCCTTCACGGACGAATTCGGGGCCGAAGGTCGGGCCGGTGACCTCGGACAGCGACTGCGGCAGCGCGATCAGCGGCTGGGCCGGCGCGCGAAGCTGCGTGGAGGCGTAGGGGTCGAAGCGGTAGTCGGGCTGGGTGTTCCAGTACGGACGGCGGTACTGGGCGGGGCGGCCAGGGCGTGGGGGCATCGCGCTGTCTCCGGTATGGGTGGGGTCGATGGGCACGACTGTATGGCGCACCAGAATTCATGTAAATTGAGTTCTTGCGTGACAACGATGAATTTCCGTTATGCAACGGCCGCCCCCGCCCCCTGCCCCCGCCCCCTCTATCCCATCCGCCGATGCCTTCCGCAGCCGCGTCCGCCTGCGCCACCTGCACTGCTTCGTGGCCGTCGCGCGCACGCAGCACCTTGGCCGCGCGGGCGATCAGCTTGGCCTGACGCAGCCCGCCGTTTCCAAGACGCTGACCGAACTGGAGGATCTGGTCGGCACGCGGCTGCTGGTGCGGCAGCGCGCCGGCACGGAACTGACCGCGGCCGGCATGCGCTTCCTGCGCCACGCGCTCCGCGTGATCGAGGACCTGGACGCCGCCGCAGACAGCGTGGCCGGCCGCGACGCCCCGCGGCACGAACGCATCCGCATGGGCGCCCTGCCCAGCATCGTGCCGGCGCTGCTGGTGGACGCCGTGGCGGCGTTTCGCGCCAGCCATCCCGAGGTGGGCCTGGCCGTGCAGAGCGGCATGAACCGCACGCTGATCGACCTGCTCAAGGCCGACGTGCTGGACGTGGTGATCGGCCGCATGGACGACCCCGCCGCGATGGAGGGCCTGTGGTTCGAGTCGCTGGCCGCCGAGCCGCTGGTGCTGGCCGTGCGCGCGGGCCATCCGCTGGCCAGCCAGCCCCGCCCGACGATGGCCGACGTGCTGGCGTGGCCGCTGGTGGTGCCTGCCGTGGGATCGATCCCGCGGCACAGCACCGAAAGCCTGCTGGCGCGGCACGGTTTCACGCTGCCGCCGGGCTGCCTGGAGACCGCCGACGCCTACCTGGGCCGCCTGCTCGTGCAGCAGGGCGACAGCGTCTGGGCCGCGCCGCTGTCCGCCACGCGGCGCGCGGTGGCCGCCGGCGAACTGGCGCGGCTGCCCATCGACACGCACGGCACCGAGGAACCGATCGGCCTGCTGCGCCGGGCCGACCGCGCGCCGGGCCCGCTGGCCGAGGCGCTGGCCGAGACCATCCGCCGCATCGTCGCCGGGCGCCAGCCATGACGGGGGCGGCGTAGTCCGTCATTACGTGCTACCGTGACGCATCGGCACGGCACGCTGCGGCGCACACACGTGGACTCCCCTTCCGACTCGGGCAACCTCTTCTTCATCGGCTTCATGGGCGCCGGCAAGACGACAATCGGCCGCACCGTCGCGCGCCACCTGGGCCGGCCATTCTTCGACACCGACCACGAGATCGAGTCGCGCTGCGGGGTGCGCATCACGACGATCTTCGAGCTGGAAGGCGAGGAAGGATTCCGCCGCCGCGAAACGCGCGTGCTCGACGACCTGTCGCGGCGCAGCGGCATCGTGCTGGCCACCGGCGGCGGCATCGTGACGCGCCCCGAGAACCGCGAGATGCTGCGCACGCGCGGCCACGTCATCTACCTGGACGCCGCGCTGCCCGAGCTGTGGCGGCGCGTGCGGCGCAACCGCAACCGTCCGCTGCTGCAGGTGGAAAACCCGCGCGCGCGGCTGGAGGCGCTGTTCTGCGAGCGCGACCCGCTCTATCGTGAAATCGCCCACCTGATCATGCCGGCCCACGCCGGCACCGTGGCGCAGGCCGCGGCCAGCGTGCTGGCCCAGCTTGGGCTGGCCGCCGCCATCCCGTTCGATGCCGAGCTGTCGCCCGACGCCGCCACCCACCCTGCCACCGACCCCGCGCCGCACGATTGAGCCATCGGCCGACAGCGTTTTCGGCGCACGCCGACAGCGGCGCCACGGGCGCTGCGCAGCACGGCGCACGGTTTGAACTTCGCGCCGGCCACGCGGCTCTGACGGGGAATACGGCACGGAGACTCACCATGCAACTGCAAGGCAAGACAGCGCTGGTCACGGGCGGCGCGGGCGGTATCGGCAGGGCCATTGCGCTGCGGCTGGCCCGCGAGGGGGCGGACGTGGTGGTGGCGGTGCACCGGCATGACGCCGATGCCGACGAGACCGCCGACGGCGTGCGCGCCGCCGGGCGCCGCGCCAACGTGGTGGCCGGCGACATCGGCAACGTGGCGCAGGCGTTTGCGCTGGTCGACGCGGCCGTGCAGGCGGTGGCCCCGTCGGGCAGCCTCGACATCCTCGTCAACAACGCCGGCGTGGAGGTGCGCGCGCCGTTTGCCGACGTGACCGAGGCCGACTACGACCGCGTGCTCGACACCAACCTCAAGGGCCCGTTCTTCCTGACCCAGCGCTTCGTCAGGCACCGGCTGGACCGCAAGCTGGGCGGCAAGGTCATCAACATCAGTTCGGTGCACGAGGACCTGCCGTTCCCGCACTTTACAAGCTACTGCGCCAGCAAGGGCGGCCTGCGGATGATGATGCGCAACCTTGCCATCGAACTGGCGCCGGCTGGCATCACCGTCAACAACATCGCGCCCGGCGCGATCCAGACGCCGATCAACCGCAAGCTGATGGCCAGCCCCGACCAGTTGCAGTCTCTGCTGACCAATATCCCGCTGGGCCGGCTGGGCCAGCCCGAGGAAGTGGCCGGGCTGGTGGCCTACCTGGCCAGCGCCGACGCGGACTACATCACGGGTGCCACGCTCGTCATCGATGGCGGACTCCTCTGGAACTATGCGGAACAATGACGCCCCACCCGCCGGCCGCGTGCCGCACGTTGCCGCGCGCACCGCGCCGGCCCAGGCTGACGCCACGCCGCGCCCCGCCGCCACCGACGCCGGCACGGCCCCCCGGCTGACGCACTGCCACGCGCACGCGCCGTCCATCACCCACCTGCCCACGCCCGCGCCATGCACGCTGCCGGGCTGCCATGACGCGGATACGGTGTCGCCGGCCGAGCGCTACGCCGAGCTGTTCGTCGACGTGCAGTCCAGTGGCATGTTCGCCGACAGCAAGACGTTTCCGGACTGCATCCCGCTGGCGCCGCCCGAGACCATCCTGGCCTGCTACCGCGAGCAGCGCGACGCGGACGGGTTCTCGCTCGAAGCGTTCGTGCGCACCTATTTCGCGCGCGAGACGGTGCCGGACGACCACTACGAATCGAACCCGGACAACTCGCTGCGCGAGCATATCGACGGCCTCTGGCCCGTGCTGACGCGCGAGCCCGCCGAGCATCCGCCGCTGTGCTCGCTGCTGCCGCTGCCCCGGCCGTACGTGGTGCCGGGCGGCCGCTTCCGCGAGCTGTACTACTGGGATTCGTACTTCACGATGCTGGGCCTCTCTGCCAGCGGCCGGCACGACCTGCTGCGCGCGATGGCCGACAACTTCGCCTACCTGCTGGACACCTACGGACTGGTGCCGAACGGCACGCGCACGTACTACCTGAGCCGGTCGCAGCCGCCGGTGTTCGCCCTGATGACGGGCCTGTTCGAGGACCAGGGCGTGGACGCGGCCGTGCGCTACCTGCCCCAACTGGCGGGCGAGTATGCGTTCTGGATGGACGGCGTGGGGCACCTGCAGCCGTGCCAGGCGCATCGCAGGCTGGTGCGGCTGCCCGACGGCGCGTACCTGAACCGCTACTGGGACGACCGCGCCCATCCGCGCGAGGAAGCCTACCTGGAAGATGTCGACACGGCGCGCCGCGCCAGCCGGCCCGCCCACCTGGTGTTCCGGGACCTGCGCGCGGCGGCGGAATCGGGCTGGGATTTCAGCTCGCGCTGGTGCGAGCCCGACCCGGTGGCCGGGCAGGCCGCCTGCGACCTGGCGACCATCCGCACCACGGCCATCCTGCCCGCGGACCTGAACGCGCTGCTCTGGTACACCGAATGCCGCCTGGCGGAACTGAGCGAGCGGTCCGGCGACGCTGACGCCGCCGCGCGCTACCGCGAGGCCGCCGAACGCAGGCAGCAGGCCATCGCCGCCATCATGTGGGACGACGGCGCCGGCGCGTTCACGGACTTCGACTGGCACCGCGGCACGGCGCGCCCGCACCTGAGCGCCGCCACGCTGATGCCGCTGTTCCTAGGCCTGGCCACGCCGGCACAGGCGGCGCGCGTGGCCGACGCGGTATCCGCCCGGCTGCTGGAGGAAGGCGGGCTGGCCACGACCGAAATCGACTCCGGCCAGCAATGGGACCGACCCAACGGCTGGGCGCCGCTGCAGTGGGTAGGCATCATCGGGCTGCGGAAGTACGGCTTCGACGCGCTGGCCGACGACATCGCCCAACGCTGGCTGCGCACGGTCGGCAGCCTCTATGCATCGGAATACAAGCTCGTGGAGAAATACCGGCTGCAGCGGCGCCGCTCCGGCAGCGCCGAAGGCGGCGGGGGCGGCGAGTATCCGCTGCAGGACGGCTTTGGCTGGACCAACGGCGTGGTCAGCGCGCTGCTGGCGCTGTACCCGGCCGATCCGGCCCGCCACAGCCGGGCGGGCCAGCCGGCGCCGGCGGGGTGAGCGGGCGGTGGAACGGGCGGGGAAACCCCGCGCCGACGTCGACATTCGGAATCGCGTTCCTTTGTTCAGAATTCGACAATGCACTGCGGCAAATGCTGGCGACTGTTCCTGAAACGCCAATAACTCACATGAGTTATTGGCGCATCCGCCGCCGGCCCTCACACTAGCCGGAGGGTCATTCGACACGACCCTAAACGACTTGGCAACTCTTACTACCCCGGCGATCCCGCGCGTCGGGGTATTTCTTTTTGGGGCGGCAAACCTGCCCTACGCGTCCGCCCAGCGCCGCAGCAGGTTGTGATAGACGCCCGTCAGGCCAATGACCGATGCGTGGGTGTGGCCCAGTTCGGCCGATTACACTGGCGGCCTCCCGGACTGGCCGGGCATCCAGATTTCTCGATTTATGCAGCCGACATCACCTGTCTCCCTGATCGACTTCCGCGCCGATCCCGCGCCCACCCACGACAATCCGCGCCCGGACCGGCTGGTGACCGGCAACCCCGACCGCACCACATGGACGCACTACAGCGCGGCCCAGGGAGATTTCGACTGCGGGATCTGGGGGTGCGAACCGGGCGCGTGGCGCATTGCCTTTCCGGCCGGCAAGGAAGAGTTTTTCCACGTGATCAGTGGCCGGCTGCGGATCACCAGCCATACTGGAGACGCCCGCGAGTTCGGGCCGGGCGATGCCTGCGTGATTCCCGCGGGCTTCGAAGGCGTGTTCGAGGTCATCGAAACCGTCCGCAAGCATTTCGTCGTGATCGACCGCAACGCGGGCTGAGCCGGCCCGCAGGAGCCCCTGCCATGCCAAGCTGTGCCGCCGTCCCGCTTGCCGCGTCCCGCGCCCTCGCCACCCTGACGACCTTCGCAGCGCTTGCCGCGTCCGGCCCCGCCGCGTTCGCGCAAGGCAATCCGTCGGCACCGCCGGCACAGGAAGCCGCGCCGCCTGCCGCCTCCGCGCCCCGGCCGGCCCGGCCCGTGGCCGTGACGCCGAGTTTCGACTGCAAGAAGGCGGAAGGACAGGTCGAGCAGCTGGTCTGCAAGGACACCACGCTGGCCCGGCTCGACCGCGAGACCACGCGGCTCTATGGCCTGGCGCTCGATGCCCGCTCACTGCCCACAGCGCAGAAGAAAACGCTGCTGGCCGAGCAACGGGGCTGGGTCAAGGGCCGCAACGACTGCGCGCAGGCCGACGACGCGCCCAACTGCATCGCCACCACCTACCTGCGCCGGATCTATGACCTGCGCCATGGCTACGCGGGCGCCCGCACGCAGGATGATCGCGGCATCAGCCGGGGACCGTTCAATATCCGGTGCGGGGGCGTGGACGCGGTCATCGCCGGCACCTTCGTGCAGACCGATCCCGGCTATGCCTATCTGCGCTGGCTGGACCAGCAGGTGGTGCTGCGGCAGACGCCGGCGGCATCCGGCGCGCGCTACGCCGCGACGCTCAAGGATGGTGAAGCGCTGTTCTGGGACAAGGGCCCCGACGCGCTGCTGACCCTGCCCGGCAAGCCCGACATGCAGTGCCGCGTGGAGATGGCGGCCCACTGAGCCGCCCCCCTTTAGGCCGTCAGGCCGCCTCGCCGCTCCAGCGCCGCAGCAGGTCGACGGTGCCGCCCCCGGCATCGCACGCGGCCTGGCCGATTTCCCGCGCCCAGTAGCGTTCCGAGCCATCGGCCACGCGCCAGGCGTGGAGCCGTCGCGTCAGCAATTGCAGGTCGTATTCCTCGGTGATGCCGATGGCGCCGTGCACGGCGTGGGCCATCGACGTGACCGGCCCCACCGCGTCGCTGGCGTTGCACTTGGCGATGGCCGCGTCCATGCGCGACGGGCGCGTGCCGGGGCCGCCGAACGCCAGTTGCACGGCCATCCGCACCATCGCCACCTGCTCGGCCATCACACTGATCTGGTGCTGGATGGCCTGGAACTTGCCGATGGCCCGGCCAAACTGCTCGCGGTCGTTGGCGTACTGGAGCGTCATGTCGAAGACGCGCGCGATGGCGCCGGCCATCTGTGCCGCGTGCAGCGCCGCGCCCACCGTGCGCAGCGTGCCGGGCGCCAGCGCGAACGTCGCGGCGGCCGGGCAGGCCACGCTGACCGTCAGGTCGCCATGCACACCGGTCGGCGCCACGTCGGCGGCGTCGCGCGGCACCAGCCACGCCCGGTCCGCATCCTGCGCCAGAAACCAGCGCGCCGCCGCGCCGTCGGCAACCTGCGCGCGGGGCTGGCCGTCCAGGCAGGCCAGTGCGATGGGGCCGTCCGGCACCTCGCGCCTGGCCTCGTCCAGCAGCGCGCGCGCGAACATCGTCTGCGCCAGCGGCAGCGGCACCACGTACTGGCCGGCCAGCGACAGCATCGGCAGCACATCCGACAAGGACAGGGCCGCGTCGGGCCGCAGGCTGTCGGCAAAGCCGCTGGCGTCGAGCCGCGCCCAGAGCGGCGCGGCGTCGCCACCGGCCTCGATGGCCCGCACCATGGCCGGCCCGCAGTGGTCGCGCAGCACGGCTTCGAGCGCGTCGGCGTAGAGGTTGTCCATTCCGCTCTCCATGTCAGCGCAGCCCCAGCCCGCGCGCGATCATGCCGCGCAGGATCTCGCGCGTGCCACCGCGCAGCGAATAGGTCGGCGATATCTGGCTCACGTAGGCGGCCGTGCGATAGAGGTCCGCATTGCCGGCCAGCGCCGGGTCGTCGCCCAGCGCGGCCTCGGCCAGCGCGCCGATCGACTGTTCCAGCTCGGTGCCCAGGTCCTTGACCAGCGCCGCCTCGACGAGCGGGCTCTTCCCCGCAGCCAGCCGCGCCGTCACGGCCAACGACATCGCGCGCAACGCCGCCAGCCTCGCCAGGATCTGGCCGACGGCCACCGTGTCGCGCCGAGCGGGCGGCAGGTCGCGCAGCGCCACCAGCCAGGCGTCCAGCAGCACCACGCTCGAATACAGCCGCTCCGGGCCGCTGCGCTCGAACGCCAGTTCCGCGTTCACCTGTTCCCAGCCGGCGCCTTCCTGGCCGACCAGCGCGTCAGCCGGCAGGTGGACGTCATCGAACGCAACTTCCGAGAAATGCGCGTCGCCGGCCAGGTCGCGGATCGGCCGCACCGTCACGCCGGGCAGCGACAAGTCGACGATCACCTGCGACAGCCCGCGCTGCCGGTCGCCCGCATCGCCCGACGTGCGCACCAGCGCCAGCATGTAGTGGCAGCGGTCGGCATTGGTCGTCCAGATCTTGCGCCCGTTGAGCCGCCAGCCGCCATCGGGCAGCGGCACGGCGCGCGTGGTCACGCTGGCCAGGTCCGATCCCGCGTTTGGCTCGCTCATGCCGATGCAGAAGAACGCCTCGCCACGGCAGATGCGCGGCAGGTAGTGCGCGCGCTGCGCGTCGGAGCCGTAGCGCAGGATCAGCGGGCCGCTCTGGCGGTCGGCGATCCAGTGCGCGGACACCGGCGCGCCGCACGCGAGCATTTCCTCCACGAGCACGAAGCGCGAGAACGCGTCGAGCCCCGCGCCGCCGTACTGCGCCGGCAGCGTGATGCCGACCCAGCCGCGCCGGGCCAGCGCACGGCTGAAGCCGGCGTCGAAGCCCATCCACGAACGCGCCCGCACGTCGGGCGGCGTGGGGGGCAGATGCTCCCGAAGGAACGCCTTGACCTCCTGCCGCAACGCGGCGGCGGGGCCCGGCAGCGCGGTCAGCGCGAACGTGCCAAACAGCGGATGCAATGTGGACTCCTGGCAGCTAAGCGTGGCGATGAGCAGCGATGAAGCAATGGGCGGCGATGGGCGGCGGTCAGTCGAGCGTCACGCCCGAGTCCTTGACCACCTTGCCCCAGCGGTCGATTTCCTGCGCGACGTAGCGGCCGTACGCCTCGGGCGTGGACCCGCGCGGCTCGGCGCCCTGGGCGGCCAGGCTGGCGCGCACGTCGGCCGATGCCAGCGCCTTGGTCACGGCCGCGTTGAGCCGCTGGACGATCTCGGGCGGCGTTCTGGCGGGCACCATCATGCCCTGCCACGCGCCCACCTCGAACCCCTGCATGCCCGATTCGGCCAGCGTCGGTACGTCGGGCAACTGCGCGCTGCGCGTGGCGCTGGTCACGGCCAGCGCCTTCATGCGCTTGTCGCGGATGAATGGCAGCGAGGAGTTGATCGTATCGGTCATGAACTGCACCTGCCCGCTGGCCAGGTCCGTCAGCGCTGGCGCGCTGCCCTTGTACGGCGCGTGCACCGCGTCGAGCCCGTTGGCCTGCAGGAACAGGAACACGGCCAGGTGCGTGACGTTGCCGTTGCCGGCCGATCCGTACGTCATCTTGCCCGGATGCGCCTTGAGCCACGCCACGAACTCCGGCACGGTGCTGGCCGGCACCTGCGCGTTCACTTCCAGCACCAGCGGCACGTTGGCGGTCATCGCCACGGGCAGCAGGTCGCGCCGCACGTCGTAGGGCAGCTTCTTGTACAGCGCCGGGCTCAGCGCGATGGACGACGTGTTGTACAGCACCGTGTAGCCGTCGGCCGGTGCCTTGGCGACGATCTCGTTGCCGATGTTGCCGTTGGCGCCGGGCCGGTTGTCCACCAGCACCTGCTGGCCCAGTTCGTCCGACATCTTCCGGGCGATCACGCGCGACACGAGGTCCGTGGGGCCGCCCGGCGGGAACGGCACCACGAGCCGGATCGGCTTGTCGGGATAGGCGGCTTGCGCGGGCATGGCGCCCAGTGCCAGGCTGCAGGCGGCCACGGCGGCCAGCCCCTTGCGGGCCAGCGCCGACAGCGGCAGGCGGCGGGCGGTAATGCGTGGTATTGGCATGGTTGTCTCCTCCGGTGAATACCGTTGGCGCCGACGGCGTGTCCCCGCCGCTGGCGTCCGTGCGCGCCGGGCGCCTAGGCTTCGCGCCCCGCCAGCAGCCGGCGCGCGGTGTACGTCATGACCCGTTCGTCGCGCTGGTTGAAGACCTCGATCGACGAATCGACCACGGCGCGGCCGCTTTTCGACGTGGGGCGGATGCCGGTCACGGTCACGCGGGCGCGGATGGTGTCGCCAACCAGCACCGGCGCGTGGATCTGCTGCGTCAGTTCCAGCATCGCCAGCCCGGTGCCCTGGATCATCGTCTGCAGGATGAAGCCCTCGATCAGCGCGTACGTCAGCGCCGCCGGCACGGGCCGGCCCTTGATCGCGCCGCCCGCGTAGCCCGATTCGATGAAGATGGCCTCCAGCATGCCCGTCACCGAGATGAAGTTGACGAGGTCGGTCTCGGTCACGGTGCGGCGGAACGTCTCGAAGACCTGCCCGGTCTCGATGTCCTGCCAGTAGTAGCCCTGTCCCAGGCGTTGCGGTTGCGGCTGTGTCATGCGTGTCTCCTGTTGTGAGTCGGCCAAGGGCTCAGCCCAGCGCCGCGATCTCGCCGTCGCTGAGTCCGATGCTGCCCAGCACCTCGCGCGTGTGCTCGCCCAGCCGGGGCGGCACGCCGGCATGGGCGCGCTGGCCGTCAAAGCGCACCGGCGCCCCCGGAAAGCGCAGCGTGCCCATGGCCGGGTCCTGCACCGCATCAAAAAAGCCGGTGGCGCGCAGGTGCGGATCGTCGACCAGCTCGTCCAGGCCGTTGACGCGGGCCACCGGGATTTGCAGTCCTTCGCAGAGTTCGATCCAGTCGGCGGTGTCGCGCGCCCGCACCAGCTCGCCGGTGATCTCGTAGAGCGTCTCGATATGGCGCGTACGCGCGGCGATGTCGGCAAAGCGCGGGTCGGCGGCCAGGTCGTCGCGGCCGGCCGCGCGGAAGAAGTCGCGCCAGTGCGCGTCGGTGTACGGCATCATGCAGACGTAGCCGTCGGCGGTCTGGTACGGCCGGCGCAGCGGCGCCAGCACGCGCGGATAGCCGGCCTGCGCGCGCGGCGGGTCGAAATGCTGGCCGTACAGGTGCTCGACCAGGTTGAACGCCACCATCGACTCGAACATCGGCACCTCCACCATGCCGCCCTGCCCGCCATTGCGCGCGCGGCCGGCCAGCGCTGCCGAGATCGACAGCGCGGCCACCAGGCCGCTGGTCTTGTCGGCCGCGATCGTCGGGAAGTAGCGTACGGTGCCGGTCTGCGCGGCCATCAGCGCGGCATTGCCGCACAGGCCCTGGATGATGTCGTCGTAGGCGGGCCGGCCGCCGTACGGGCCGTCCTCGGCAAAGCCAAGCAGGCTGACGTAGACCAGTTGCGGATGGCGCGCCATGACGCTGGCCGGGTCCAGGTCCAGCTTGCCAAGCTTCTGCGGGCGCATGCTGTGCAGGAACACGTCGGCCGTATCCAGCAGCCGGTGCAGCGCGGCCTGCGCGGCCGGCTGCTTCAGGTTCAGCACCACGCTTTTCTTGCTGCGGTTGACGCCCAGGAAGATCGCGGACATGCCTTCCTCGGTGGCCGGGCCGGTGCGGCGTGTGGAATCGCCTTCGGGGGTTTCCACCTTGATCACCTCGGCGCCAAGGTCGGCCAGCCACTGGCTGGCATAGGGGCCCATCACGACCGTGGACAGGTCGATGACGCGGATACCGGTCAGGGGCAGCATCGCGGGGGTCTCCTTGTTTCTGGAATCGAATGGGCCCCAGCGTAGCCCCGCGCGGCGCTTGCGTCTAATATTCCTTTTTTAGGAACCGATATCCAGACAGTATCGCCATGGACCTGCGCCAGCTCCAGCAATTCGTCGTGCTCGCCGAGACCGGCAACTTCCACCGGGCGGCCGAGCAGCTCCACATGGCGCAGCCGCCGCTGTCGATCTCGATCCGCAAGCTGGAGGCGTCGCTGGGCACGCCGCTGTTCCTGCGGACCACGCGCGGCGTGCGGCTGACCCAGGCCGGCGAGGCCGCGCTGGACGACGCCCGGCGCGCGCTGTTCCACGCCGCGCAGGTGCGGGCCGCCGCGCAGTCCGCCGCGCACGGCGAGCGCGGCGCGCTGCGCATCGGCTTTGTCGGCTCGGCCACCTACGCGCTGCTGCCGCGGCTGATCCCGGCCTTCCGCGAGGCCCATCCCGGCATCGAGCTGATCCTGCACGAATCGACCTCGGCGTCGATCCTGGAGCGGATCGGGCGCGGCCAGCTCGACGCCGGGCTGGTGCGGTTCCCGATCCTCGACAGCGGCCCGTTTCAACTACTGCCGCTGGAATCGGACACCTTCATGGCCGCCGTGCCGGCCGACAGCCCGTACGCCGCGCACGACAGCATCGCGCTGAAGGCGCTGGCCGCCGAGCCGTTCATCATGCATCCCCATGCCGATGTGCCGAACCTGCGGGCCGTGGCGATGCTGCTGTGCCAGCAGGCCGGCTTCGTGCCGCGCATCGCCCAGGAGGCCGTGCAGGTGCAGACCATCGTCAGCCTGGTGGAAAGCGGGCTGGGCGTGGCGCTGGTGCCGGGCGTCACGGCGCGGTACACCACGCGGCGGGTGCGCTTTCTGCGACTGTCCAGCCCCCGGCCGGCGGCCCGCATCGGCATCGCGCTAGCCACGCAGCAGGATGCCGACGACCGCCATGTCCAGCGCTTTATCGCGGTGGCGCAGCGGCTGGCCAAGGAATAGCGGCGGCGCGACGGTGTCGACCGGGCGGCACACGCCACCCGCGCTTCGATTTCTTTCAGGACGACCCAGAAGAAATTCAGATCACGGCGTGACAGCATCGCAGCGCCATACCGGTGCGCGCCGCGATTCAGGCTGGCGGCGCGTGACCCCAGTCAGAGCCGAACTTGTCCGCATCTGCGGCCCGGGTGCATGTCTTGACACTCGGCGTAGCCATTCCTTTAATGAGTACGCATTCCCGAGCACAGGCCGAGGAGATCATGGACCCGCGCAGCGTTGACGATCCCCAGCGCAAGAAGGAAGAGGTGCGCAGCTTTCTGTTTCTGACGGCCGTGATGGTGCCGGTGCTGTCCGTGATCATCGTGGCCGGCTACGGCTTCATCGTCTGGATGAGCCAGCTCATCAGCGGCCCGCCCACGCATTAGCAGGACCGCCAGAAAGCACAGCCTCGGCAGAATTGGCCCAAAGTCCAATTGCCATCGAGAAGAAAACCTGCAAAAGCAGTCTTGTCAGGAGTCGACGCATGCCTGAAAGACGTTCCATCCCTATCCAGCCGGCCGCCCCGGACGACGAGTGGCATATCGCCGGCATCATGGTCTTTGCCCAGCCGGGCCAGCTTGACCGCGTGCGCCATGCCATCGACGCCATGACCGGGGTCGAAGTCCACGCCGTCAGCGACGCCGGCAAGCTCGTGGTGACCGCCGAGGCCCCCACCTCGCAGGCCATCGTCGCCCAGCTCACCTGCCTGCACCAACTGGAAGGCGTGATATCCGCCACGCTGGTCTACCAGCACAACGAAGACGCCGCAGCCATGCACGAGGAGATTGCCGATGTCAGTCACGCGCCGTGATTTCATCAAGCAGACGGCCATCGCGGCAACCGCCTCCGTGGCGGGTATCCCGGTGCCTGGCGAGGCCGCCAATTTCGTCACCGACAGCGAAGTCACCAAGCTGAAATGGTCGAAGGCGCCCTGCCGCTTCTGCGGCACCGGCTGCGGCGTGACCGTGGCCGTGCGCGACAACAAGGTGGTGGCCACACAGGGCGACCCGCAGTGCGAGGTCAACAAGGGGCTGAACTGCGTCAAGGGCTACTTCCTGTCGAAGATCATGTACGGCCAGGACCGGCTGACCCGCCCGCTGCTGCGCATGAAGAATGGCAAGTACGACAAGAACGGCGAATTCGCGCCCGTGAGCTGGGACCAGGCGTTCGACGAGATGGAGCGCCAGTTCAAGCGCGTGCTCAAGGACAAGGGCCCGACGGCGGTCGGCATGTTCGGATCGGGCCAGTGGACGATCTGGGAGGGCTACGCCGCGTCCAAGCTGATGAAGGCCGGCTTCCGCTCGAACAACATCGACCCGAACGCGCGCCACTGCATGGCGTCGGCCGTGACCGGCTTCATGCGTACCTTCGGCATGGACGAGCCGATGGGCTGCTACGACGACTTCGAGGCCGCCGACGCCTTCGTGCTGTGGGGCTCGAACATGGCCGAGATGCACCCGATCCTCTGGACCCGCATCACCGACCGGCGCCTGAGCCACCCGAAGACCCGCGTGGCGGTGCTGTCCACGTTCACGCACCGGTCGTTCGACCTGGCCGACCTGCCGATCATCTTCACGCCGCAGACGGACCTGGCGATGCTGAACTACATCGCCCACCACATCATCCAGACCAACCGCGTCAACAAGGACTTCGTCAACAAGCACACGGTGTTCAAGGAGGGCGTGACCGACATCGGCTACGGCCTGCGGCCGGACAACCCGCTGCAGAAGGCCGCCAGGAATGCCGGCAACCCGACCGACGCCAAACCGATCACCTTTGACGAATTTGCGAAGTTCGTCTCGAAGTACGACGCCAACTACGTCAGCAAGCTTTCCGGCGTGCCCAAGGACAAGCTCGAACAACTGGCCGAGCTCTACGCGGACCCGAACGTCAAGGTCATGTCGCTGTGGACCATGGGCTTCAACCAGCACACGCGTGGCACGTGGGTCAACAACATGGTCTACAACGTCCACCTGCTGACCGGCAAGATCGCCACGCCGGGCAACAGCCCGTTCTCGCTGACCGGGCAGCCGTCGGCGTGCGGCACCGCGCGCGAGGTGGGCACGTTCGCCCACCGGCTGCCGGCCGACATGGTCGTGACCAACCCCAAGCACCGCGCGGAAGCCGAGCGCATCTGGAAACTGCCCGCCGGCACCATCCCCGACAAGGTGGGCTACCACGCCGTGCTGCAGAACCGCATGCTCAAGGACGGCAAGCTCAACGCCTACTGGGTGCAGGTCAACAACAACATGCAGGCCGCCGCCAACATGATGCAGGAGGGGCTGCCTGGCTACCGCAACCCGGACAACTTCATCGTCGTGTCCGACGTCTACCCCACGGTCACGGCCCTGTCGGCCGACCTGATCCTGCCCAGCGCCATGTGGGTGGAAAAGGAAGGCGCCTACGGCAACGCCGAGCGCCGCACGCAGTTCTGGCACCAGCTTGTGGACGCCCCGGGCGAGGCGAAGTCCGACCTGTGGCAGCTCATGGAGTTTTCCAAGCGCTTCAAGATCGAGGACGTCTGGCCCGCCGACCTGATCGCCAAGCAGCCCGACGTGCGCGGCAAGACGCTGTTCGACGTCCTGTTCCGCAACGGCAACGTCGACAAGTACCCGCTCAAGGAGACCAACAGCGGCTACAACAACGCCGAGGCCAAGGTCTTCGGCTTCTACGTGCAGAAGGGACTGTTCGAGGAATACGCGGCGTTCGGGCGCGGCCACGGCCACGACCTGGCCCCGTTCGATGCCTACCACGAGGCGCGCGGGCTGCGCTGGCCCGTGGTCAACGGCAAGGAAACGCGCTGGCGCTACCGCGAGGGCAGCGACCCGTACGTCAAGGCCGGCACCGGCTATCAGTTCTACGGCAATCCCGACGGCAAGGCCGTGATCTTCGCCCTGCCCTACGAGCCGCCGGCCGAGGCGCCGGACAAGGAGTACCCGTTCTGGCTGGCCACGGGCCGCGTGCTCGAACACTGGCACTCGGGCTCGATGACGCGCCGCGTGCCGGAGCTGTACCGCGCGTTCCCGAACGCGGTGTGCTTCATGCATCCGGAAGATGCGCGCGCGATGGGCCTGCGGCGCGGCGTGGAGGTGGAGGTGGTGTCGCGGCGCGGCCGCATGCGCACCCGCATCGAGACCCGGGGCCGCGACGCGCCGCCGCGCGGCCTGGTGTTCGTGCCGTGGTTCGATGCCAGCCAGCTCATCAACAAGGTCACGCTGGACGCCACCTGCCCGATCTCGCTGCAGACCGACTTCAAGAAGTGCGCGGTCAAGATCGTCAAGGTCTGACCGACGGCCACCAAGGAGACGCCATGGAAGCAGACGCCCTGAAAGCCAGCCGGCACCGCGCCACGTGGCTGGTGTTCGCCGCCTGGCTGCTGGTCGCGCTGGTCACGCTGCTGGTGCCGCCGGCCGGCGCGCAGGGGCTGGTCGACGCGATGCGCGGCCCCACCCCGGTCGGCGACGAAGCCAAGGCGCCGCTGCTGTACCCCACCGAGAACAAGGACATCCGCCGCACGCGCAACTACACCATGCAGCCGCCCACGATCCCGCACAAGATCGACGGCTACCAGCTCGACAAGGACTTCAACCGCTGCATGTTCTGCCACGCGCGCACCAAGACCGAGGAAACCGGTGCCATCCCGGTCAGCATCACGCACTACATGGACCGCGACAACAACGTGCTGGCCGAGGTGTCGCCACGGCGCTATTTCTGCACCCAGTGCCACGTGCCGCAGGCCGACGCCAAGCCGCTGGTCGGCAACTCGTTCGTCGACGTGGAGACCATGCTGAGGCGTGCCGGCGGCGAGAAAGGGGCCAAGGGCGGCAACGCCCGGGCGGGCACCACGAGCACCAAGTAACCACACGGCCGCACCGACCGGGGCAAGCGATGACGGGCAGATTCTGGGATCTCATCAAGCGGTACTGGCGCACCATCAACCGGCCCAGCGCGTACTTCAGCCTGGGCTTCCTGACCGTGGGCGGCTTCATCGCCGGCGTGCTGTTCTGGGGCGCGTTCAACACGGCGCTGGAGCTGACCAACACCGAGCAGTTCTGCACCGGCTGCCACGAGATGCGCGACAACGTGTACCAGGAGCTGCAGGGGACGATCCACTTCACCAACCGCAGCGGCGTGCGCGCCAAATGCTCGGACTGCCACGTGCCGCACAACTGGACCAGCAAGATGGCGCGCAAGATGCAGGCGTCCAAGGAAGTCTGGGCCAAGATCTTCGGCACCGTCGACACGCGCGAGAAGTTCCAGGCCCACCGCCTGACGCTGGCGCAGCACGAATGGGCGCGCTTCAAGGCCAACGATTCGCTCGAATGCCGCAACTGCCACGACTACCAGTCGATGGACTTCACGCGCCAGAGCCCGCGCGCGCAGGCCATGCATTCCACCTACCTGGCCAACAAGGAGAAGACGTGCATCGACTGCCACAAGGGCATTGCGCACCGGCTGCCCGACGTGGCCAAGGCCCAGGAGCCGTAGCGCCATGGCCGCCGCGCTGGAGGCCAGCGAGCTGACCGTCCGGCGCATGGGCCGGACGATCTTCCGCGACGTCGGCGTGGCGCTGGCGCCGGGCGGGCTGCTGCAGGTCGTCGGCCCCAACGGTGCGGGCAAGACCACGCTGCTGCGCGTGCTGTCGAGCCTGCTGCAGCCGGCCGCGGGCCAGCTTGCATGGCTCGGGCGCCCGGTGCGCGCGGGCGATGCCGACTACCTGGCCAGCCTGGCCTACGTCGGCCACACCAACGGCATCGACGCCGACCTGGGCCCGCTCGACAATCTGCGCTTCGCCGCGCGCATGGCCGGGCTGCGGCCCGATACGGCCGCGCTGCGGCAGGCGCTGGCGCGGCTCGGGCTCGATCGCGTGGCCGAAACGCCCGTGCGGGCGCTGTCGCAGGGCCAGCGGCGGCGCGTCAGCCTGGCCCGGCTGGCGCTGGCGCCGCGCCGGCTGTGGCTGCTGGACGAGCCGCTGACGTCGCTCGACCGCGACGCCGCCGACCGCTTCCACGCGATGCTTGGCGCGCACCTAGCCGACGGCGGCATGGCGGTCGTCGCCACGCACCAGCCGCTGGACGTACCCGGTGGCGCGGTGCTGGCGCTGCGCGGCGCCGAGGGGCGGCCATCATGATCGCCACCACGGGGGTGCTCGGCGCCGTGGTCGCGCACGACCTGTCGCTGGCGTGGCGGCGCCGCACCAGCCTGCTGGCCAGCGTGGTGTTCTTCGTGATCGTCTGCAGCCTGTTTCCGCTGGCCATCGGCCCCGACCCCCAGCAACTGCGCGCGCTGGCGCCCGGCATCCTCTGGGTAGCGGCGCTGCTGGCGTCGATGCTGTCGCTGTCGCGCCTGTTCGCGCAGGAATACGCCGATGGCAGCCTGGACCAGCTGCTGCTCTCGCCCCATCCGCTGGCGCTGCTGGTGCTGGGCAAGATCTGCGCGCACTGGCTGACCAGCGGCCTGCCGCTGCTGGTGCTGACGCCGCTGCTGGCGCAGCAATACAGCCTGCCCGGCGCGGCCACGTTGCTGCTGACCGCGTCGCTGCTGGTCGGCACGCCCGCGCTGAGCCTGATCGGCGCGGTGGGCGCGGCGCTGACGCTGGGCGTGCGCGGCGGCGCGGTGCTGCTGTGCATCCTGGTGCTGCCGCTGTCGATCCCGGTGCTGGTGTTTGGCGCCAGCGCCGGCGCGGCCGCCGACGCGGGGCTCAGCGTGGCGCCGCATTTCTCGCTGCTGGGCGCCTGCCTGGCGCTGTCGCTGCTGCTCTGTCCGCTGGCGGCGGCGGCCGGCCTGCGCATCGCCATGGAGTGACACGATGACCCGCCACGCCTCGCTGCCCGACGCCTCGCCATCGCCCGCCGCCTGCCCGCTGCCGCCCACCCGCCTGCGCTGGACCGCGCTGGCCGCGCCGGTGCGCTTCTATCCGCTGGCCGGCCGGCTGGCCCCTTGGTGCTTTGCGCTGGCGGCCGTGTGGCTCGCGGTGGGGCTCTGGCTCGGCTTTGTCGTCGCCCCCACCGACGCCCAGCAGGGCGAGGTCTACCGCATCATCTTCATCCACGTGCCGGCTGCGTGGATGTCGATGTTCATCTACCTGGTGATGGCCATCTACGGCGCGCTGTCGCTGGTGCTGCGCACGCGCCTGTCCGCGATGATGGCGTCGGCGCTGGCGCCCACGGGCGCCATGTTCACGTTCCTGGCGCTCTGGACCGGCGCGCTCTGGGGCAAGCCGACGTGGGGCACATGGTGGGTCTGGGACGCGCGGCTGACGTCCGAGCTGATCCTGCTGTTCCTCTACCTCGGCTTCCTGGCGCTGGAATCGGCCATCGACGAGCCGCGCCGCGCCGAGCGGGCCTGCGCGGTGCTGGCCGTGGTGGGCGTGGTGAACCTGCCGGTCATCTACTTCTCGGTGCAATGGTGGAACACGCTGCACCAGGGCGCGTCGGTGAGCCTGACGGCCGCGCCGACCATGGCCGCGACGATGCTGGCCGGCATGCTGGCGATGACGCTGGCCTGCTGGCTGTACACGATTGCCGTCGCGCTGGTGCGCGTGCGCTGCATCCTGCGCGAGCGCGGCGAAGTGGGGAGGCTGCGAGCATGAGCGGTCATACGGCGTACATCGTCGGCGCGTTCGGCGTGGCATTGGCCGCCATCGTGCTGGAACTGGGCTGGCTGGCGCGGCGGCGCCGGCGCGGCACGGCCGACGGGCGGAGCGACGCGCCATGATGACCGCGCGCCAGCGGCGCCTGGGCCTGCTGCTTGCCGCGCTGGTCTGCGGCAGCGTGGCGCTGGCGCTTGTGCTCAATGCGTTCCGGTCGAACCTGGTGTTCTTCTTCAGCCCCAGCCAGATTGCCGCGCAGGAGGCGCCCACCGCGCGGGCGTTCCGGCTGGGCGGGCTGGTGGCGCCCGGCTCCATCCGGCGCGAGGGCGAGAGCCTGACCATCCGCTTCATCGTCACCGATACGCGGCATACGGTGCCCGTGGTCTATCGCGGCCTGCTGCCGGACCTGTTCCGCGAAGGCAAGGGCGTGGTGGCGCGCGGCATGCTCGATGCCAGCGGCACGTTCGTGGCCAGCGAGGTGCTGGCCAAGCATGACGAGAACTACATGCCGCCGGAGGCCGCCGAGGCCCTGAAGCGGGCCGCCAACGACAGCGCCCCCGGCGCGAAGGCGCAGCGATGATCGTCGAACTGGGCCACTTCGCGCTGATCTGCGCGCTGCTCGCGGCGCTGGTGCAGGGCGTGCTGCCGCTGGCGGGCGCGCCGCGCGGCTTCGTGCCGTGGCTGGCGCTGGCGCGCCCGGCGGCGGTCATCCAGTGCGTGCTGGTGCTGGCCGCGTACCTGACGCTCACGTGGGCGTTCGTCGACAACGATTTCAGCGTGCGCTACGTGGCCGGCAACTCGAACAGCGCGCTGCCGCTGGTGTACCGGCTGGCCGCCGTCTGGGGCGGGCACGAGGGGTCGATGCTGCTCTGGACGCTGATGCTCGCGGGCTGGTCGCTGGCCGTGGCGCTGTGCAGCCGGCGCCTGCCGCTGGCGTTCGTGGCGCGCGTGCTGGGCGTGATGGGCGCGATCTCCACCGGGCTGCTGCTGTTCCTGCTGTTCGCGTCGAACCCGTTCGTGCGGCTGCTGCCGCGCGCGATGGAAGGCCGCGACCTCAACCCGCTGCTGCAGGACCCCGGCATGGTGTTCCATCCGCCGTTCCTCTACATGGGCTACGTGGGCTTTGCGGTGGCCTTTGCGTTCGCGCTGGCGGCGCTGCTGGAAGGCCGGCTGGACGCGGCGTGGGTGCGCTGGTCGCGGCCGTGGACCACGCTGGCGTGGGCGTTCCTGACCGTCGGCATCGCGCTGGGCAGCCTGTGGGCCTACTACGAGCTGGGCTGGGGCGGCTGGTGGTTCTGGGACCCGGTCGAGAACGCGTCGTTCATGCCGTGGCTGGCCGGCACGGCGCTGATCCACTCGCTGGCCGTTACCGAAAAACGCGGCGCGTTCCGCGCGTGGACCGCGCTGCTGGCCATCTTCACGTTCTCGCTGAGCCTGCTGGGCACGTTCCTGGTGCGCTCGGGCGTGCTCACGTCGGTCCACGCATTCGCGGTGGACCCACGGCGCGGCGTATTCATCCTGACGCTGCTGGCGCTGGTCACGGGCCTGGCGCTGGCGATCTTTGCGTGGCGCGCGCCGCAACTGCGGCGCGGCACCGCGTTCAGCCTGGCGTCGCGCGAGACGTTCCTGCTGGCCAACAACGTGCTGCTGGCCGTGGCGGCGTCGGCGGTGCTGCTCGGCACGCTCTATCCGCTGCTGCTCGATGTGATGGGCCTTGGCAAGGTGTCGGTGGGCCCGGCCTACTTCGAGCAGGTGTTCGTGCCGCTGATGGCGCCCGCCGTGCTGCTGATGGGCGCGGCGCCGCTGGCGCGCTGGCGCCGGGGCGACTGGCCGCCCGTGGCGAGGCGGCTGCGCTGGGCGGCCGTGGCCAGCGTGGTCATCGCGCTGGGCCTGCTGCTGGTGCTGCGCCACCGCTCCGCGCTGACCGGGTTGGGGCTGACGCTGGCGCTGTGGTGCATCGCCAGCGCGCTGGCCAGCCTGGCAGACCGGCTGCGGCACCGGCCCGGCTGGCTGGCGGCGCTGCGCCAGCTGCCGGCCGGCTACTGCGGCATGCTGCTGGCCCACGCGGGCGTGGGCGTGTTCATCGTCGGCGTGACGCTGGTAGGCAGCCAGGAGACCCTGCGCGAGCTGCCGATGCGGCCCGGCGACAGCGTGACAGTGAACGGCTACGCGTTCCGCTTCGACGGCGTGCTGCCCGTGGCCGGGCCGAACTACGAGGCGCTGCGCGCGGTGCTGACGGTGACGCGGGACGGCCGGCCCGTCACGACGCTGGGCACCGAGCGGCGCATCTACCGCAGCCAGGACATGCCCACCACCGAGGCCGCCATCGATACCGGCTTCACGCGCGACCTCTACGTGGCCGTGGGCGAGGCCGCCGGCGAGAAGACCTGGGCGGTGCGCATCTACGTCAAGCCGTTCGTGACATGGATCTGGGCCGGCTGCGGGCTGATGGCGCTGGGCGGACTGGTGGCCGCTGGCGACCGCCGCTACCGGGCGCGGCGGCGCGTGGCCGAAGTTGCGGACGTGGCCGGGGCCGATGACGGCCGGCTGGCGCCGCTCTCTCAGGCCAAGGCGGGACAACCGGTGCCGGGAGCCACGCCATGACCCGCTTCCTGCTGCCGCTGGCATTGTTCCTGGCAATCGTCCTGGCGCTGGGCGCCGGCCTGCGCCACGATCCGCGCGAGCTGCCGTCGGCGCTGGTCGGCAAACCCGCCCCGGCATTTGCGTTGCCGGTGCTGGCCGCGCGGGACGGGCCCCGGACGGTGACCACCGCGGACCTGCGCGGCAAGGTGTGGATTCTCAACGTCTGGGCGTCGTGGTGCGCGGCGTGCCGGTCCGAACATCCGCTGCTGGTCGACTTTGCGGCGCGCTCGCCGGTGCCGGTCTACGGCCTGAACTACAAGGACACGCCGCCCGCCGCGCTGGCGTGGCTGCGCGAGATGGGCGACCCCTACCGCCAGTCGCTGGTCGATGCCGATGGCCGCGCGGGTATCGACTTCGGCGTCTATGGCGTGCCCGAGACCTACGTGATCGACGCCCAGGGCGTGGTGCGCTACCGCCAGGTGGGCCCGCTCACGCGCGACGTGCTGGAGCATCGCATCCAGCCGCTGCTCGACCAGTTGCGCGGAGACGGCCATGCCTAGCCGCCGCTGGCACACGTTGCACACGTTGCGCACGTTGCTGGTGCTGCTGGCGGTGCTGGCGGGCCCGGCGCACGCCGCCGCGCCCGACCCCGCCCTGGACGCGCGCGTGCACGCGCTGGCGCAGCAGTTGCGCTGCATGGTCTGCCAGAACCAGACGCTGGCCGATTCCAACGCGCCGCTGGCCGTGGACCTGCGCGGGCAGATCCGCGCGCAGATGGCCCAGGGCGCCAGCGATATGGCGATCAAGGATTTCCTGGTCCAGCGCTACGGCGACTTCGTGCTCTACGATCCGCCGTTCAAGCCGGCCACGTGGGCGCTGTGGCTCGGCCCGTTCGTGCTGCTGGCCGGCATCGTGGCAATGCTGTGGCGGCGCCGGCGGGCCACGGCGACGGCCGCGCTGGCGGCGGGCGAGATCCTCCCGCCCCGGCCGGCAGAACCGCCACCGCCCCGCCGCGCCGGCGCGCGCTGGACGTCGGCCGCGCTGTGCCTGTGCCTGCCGCCGGCCGCGGCGGCGATCTACCTGCACCTGGGCAACCCGTCGGCGGTCTGGCAGCGGGCCGATGCGCACGACCTGTCCGGCGACACGCACGCGCCCCAGATCGGCCAGATCGAGGCCATGGTGGACCAGCTCGCGCGCCGGCTGCAGGCCAAGCCCGACGACGCCACGGGCTGGACCATGCTCGCGCGCTCGTACACGGTGCTCGAACGGTTCGACGATGCCGCCTCGGCCTACGCCCGGGCCATTGCGCTGGCGCCCGGCGTGGCCTCGCTCCATTCGGACTACGCCGACGTGCTGGCGAGCCTGGACGATGGATCGCTCGAAGGCCGGGCAATGACCGAGATTCGCGCCGCGCTGGCCCACGACCCGGAAGACCCGAAGGGCCTGGCGCTGGCGGCCAGCGCCGCCGCCCAGCGCGGCGACGTGGCACAGGCCATCGACTACTGGCAGCGGCTGTACCGGCTGCTGCCGCCCGATTCCCAGACTGCCACGCGCATCGCCGCCAATATCGCGGCGGCACAGGGCGCCGGGGCGCCGGCCAATGCCGCCACGCCGCGCTGAACCTGTAGCACAGCGCCACATCGTCCGTAATTCCTCACATCTGCGACGAAAAGGTTGCAGTTAGCGCATCCCGTTCCGGGAAACGCCTCGCCTTGTCTGCCGACAAGTGGCCCGAAAGTGAATGCCGCCACAATGCCGCAATTTGGGCGTCGGCCACAGTGACAGCGAAACGGAACAGGGAACGATACGCGCCGGAATGCGGCGCGACGGCAGGCAGCGAACCGCGGCACGGCCGTCTGGCGCTGGCCCTGCCGGTGCGGGCGCCCGAGGAATGCCGCCCCGCCCCGCCCGCCCGGCACGTCAGCACCACGCACCTGCGCCGCTTTGTGCTGCTGATGCAATACGAGTCCGCCGTGGCGGCCGAGCACTACACGGGCGTCCGGGCCGCGTCGATCCGCTATGCGGTGCAGCGGCTGGAGGAACGGCTGGGCACGGCGCTGTTCAACCGCTCCCCCTCGGCCATGTCGCCCACGGCCGCCGCCGATCGCCTGTATCCGTGTGCCGTGCGCCTGCTGGACATGTGGGACACGCTGACCGGCGGATCCGCGCACGACGCCCCGCAATCCCAGCGCTCTCCCCAGGCTCCGCAAGGCCCCGATGCCCCGGACGCCTGCGACGCCTCGCTGCCGCCCGGCCCCCTGTGGGAGTAACGGAAGCGGTCTGCCAGTGGCTGTCTGGCATCGGCCAGTCACCCTTCCATCGTAGAATGGCCAATTACTTGGCAACCCCGGGGTTCACCCATGGCCGATCGTGACGGTCTGCATCACAAGACATTCCTGCTGTTGCTGGCGATGGTCACCATCGCATTTTTCTGGATCCTGCTGCCGTTCTACGGCGCCGTGTTCTGGGGCGCCGTGCTGGCCATCATCTTCGCGCCGCTGCAACGGCGGCTGGTCAACACGCTGCGCGGCCGCACCAACGTGGCCGCGCTGCTGACCTTGATACTGGTACTGGTGCTGGTCATCCTGCCGGTCACGGTCATCACGATGTCGCTGATCCAGGAAGGCGTGAACCTGTACGACAGCATCCGCTCGGGCCAGATCAACTTCGGCCACTACTTCCAGGCCGCCGCCGACGCGCTGCCGCCGTTCGTGCGCGACATGCTGGCCCGCGCCAACCTGGCCAGCGTGTCCGACCTCAAGGACAAGCTCAGCGCCAGCGCGCTGGTGGCCAGCCAGGCCGTGGCCACCCGGGCGCTCAGCATCGGCCAGAACACGGCCCAGTTCATGATCGGCTTCGGCATCATGCTGTACCTGCTGTTCTTCCTGCTGCGCGACGGGCCCGTGCTGTCGCGCAAGCTGCGGCTGGCCGTGCCGCTCAGCGCCAGCCACAAGCAGCACCTGATCCAGAAGTTCACCACCGTCGTGCGCGCGACGGTCAAGGGCAATATCGCCGTGGCCGTGGTGCAGGGCGTGCTGGGCGGCGGCATCTTTGCCGTGCTCGGCATCCAGGGTGCGCTGCTGTGGGGCGTGGTGATGGCCTTCCTGTCGCTGCTGCCGGCCGTGGGCGCGGGGCTGATCTGGGCGCCGGTGGCGGTCTACTTCCTGCTGACCGGCGCCATCCTCAAGGGCTGCATCCTGATCGGCTTCGGCGTGCTGGTGATCGGCCTGGTGGACAACGTGCTGCGCCCCATCCTGGTCGGCAAGGACACGCAGATGCCGGACTACGTGGTGCTGATCTCCACGCTGGGCGGCATGGCGCTGTTCGGGCTGAACGGCTTTGTCATCGGCCCGCTGATCGCGGCGCTGTTCATCGCCTGCTGGGACCTCAACAACACCGAGGACCCGGCCGACCTGCACTGACCGGGGCGCCCGACCATGGACCGACTCCAGGCGATGAAGACGTTCGTGGCCGTCGTGGAATGCGGCGGCTTCACGCCGGCCGCGCGCCGGCTGGACGCGTCGCTGAGCGTGGTGAGCCGCATCGTCACCGACCTGGAGACCCACCTGGGCGTGCGGCTGCTGACGCGCACCACGCGCGTGGTGCGGCCCACGGCCACCGGCGCCGCCTACTACGAGAACTGCCGCCGCATCCTGGCCGAGATCGACGAGGCCGAACTGGCCGCCGCCGGCAGCCACGAGGCGCCGCGCGGGCGGCTGTCGATCACCGCGTCGGTGCTGTTCGGGCGCCGCTTCGTGACGCCGGTGGTGGTGGAATACCTGCGGCGCTACCCGGAGGTCGACGTCGACTGCCTGTTCATCGACCGCATCGTCAATTTCATCGACGAGGGGATCGACGTCGGCGTGCGGATTGGCGAGTTGCCGAGTTCGTCGCTGCAGGCCATCCCCGTGGGCCGCGTGCGGCGGGTGGTCTGCGCCGCGCCCGACTACCTGTCGCGCTACGGCACGCCGGGCTCGCCCGATGACCTGGCGGCCCATGCCGTGATCCAGACCACCGGCATCTCGACCGCGCCGGAGTGGCGCTTCCAGCACAACGGCGAGCCGATGCCGGTGCGGCTGGCCCCGCGCATGGCCACCACGACCAATGACTCGGCCATCGCCGCGGCCGTGTCCGGCTTCGGGCTGGTACGTGTGCTGTCCTACCAGATTGCCGACGAAGTGCGCGACGGCCGCCTGCGGATCGTGCTGGCCGACTTCGAGCCGCCGCCGCTGCCCATCCACATCATCCACCGCGAAGGCCGCCACGCGATGCACAAGGTGCGGGCCTTCATCGACCTGGCTGTCGATACGCTGCGCGGCACGGCGTCGCTGAACGGCGGCTGAGCGCCGCCCGGCCGCATTCTTCTGGAATCCACAAGAGTCCCTTCGGCGGCCGCCCGTTTTTCCGCCTGATCGGGCTGTCTATAGTCGATCCGTACCCGGCACAGCTTCTCCCTGCCGCAACAATCGACCCAGGACCCCCGACCATGAAGCTCTACGGACACCCGCTCTCCGGCCACGCCCACCGCGCCTGGCTGTACCTCTCGCTGCTCGGCCAGCCGGCCGAATGGGTCGACGTCGACCTGCTGGCCCGCGCCCAAAAGACGCCCGAATTCCTGGCCATGAACCCGTTCGGCCAGGTGCCGGTGCTGGTGGATGGCGACACGGTCGTCAACGATTCCAACGCGATCCTGGTCTACCTGAGCAAGAAGCTCGGCCGCACCGACTGGCTGCCGGAAGCGCCGGCCCAGGCCGCCGCCGTGCAGCGCTGGCTGTCGGTGGCTGCCGGCGACCTGGCGTTCGGGCCGGCCCGGGCGCGGCTGGTGACCGTGTTCAAGGCCCCGCTGGACAGCGAGGACGCCATCTCGCGTGCCCACATCCTGCTCAGGCGCATGGACGACGCGCTGGCCGCCACAGGGTGGATCGCCGCCGACCATCCGACCATTGCCGACGTGGCGCTCTACAGCTACACGGCCCGCGCGCCGGAAGGCTTCGTCGACCTTGCCGAGTATCCCAACGTGCGCCAATGGCTGGCCCGCGTGGAGGCGCTGCCGGGCTTCGTGCCGTTCCAGCAGACCGCCGTCGGCCTTGCCGCCTGAGCCTTAACCGTTCCGATTCGCCCCGTTGCCGAAGGAGCCCGCCATGACCCCGCATCCCGCCGCCCACGCCGCCATCCAGCCCGGTACGCCCTGGCATACCGGCGAACGCCAGCTCCAGGCCAGCATCGGCGTGGAGACGCGGCTGGCCGAGGTGGGGCCGCGCGTGGTGCGCGACTACATGCCGGACCAGCACCGCGACTTCTTTGCGATGCTGCCGTCGATCGTGATCGGCACGGTGGCGCCCGATGGCCGTCCGTGGGCCACGGTGCGCGCCGGCCAGCCGGGCTTCCTGCATTCGCCCGATCCGCGCCGGCTGGACGTGACACTGGTGCGCGACGCCGACGACCCGGCCGACGCGGGCATGGAGGACGGCAACGCCATCGGCCTGCTCGGCATCCAGCCGGCCACGCGGCGGCGCAACCGGATGAACGGCGCCGTGCATCGCGCCGACGCGGGGCATTTTCATGTGGCGGTGGGCCAGAGCTTTGGCAACTGCCCGCAGTACATCCAGAAACGGGCGCCGATCTTTATCCGCGACGCCGACACGCCGGCCCCGGTGGCACCCGAGGTGCTGGACGCGCTGGACCCCCGCGCGCGCACGCTGATCCGCCACGCCGACTCGTTCTTCGTGGCGACCTATGTCGACCTGCCGGATGGCCAGCGCCAGGTGGATGTGTCGCACCGTGGCGGCAAGCCCGGCTTTGTCCGCGTGGACGACGACGGCGGCCTGACCATCCCGGACTTCGCCGGCAATACGTTCTTCAACACGCTGGGGAATATCGTGGCCAACCCGGTGGCCGGGCTGGTATTCGTCAGCTACGCAACGGGCGACCTGCTGCAGATGACCGGCCGCGCCGAGGTACTGACCGATTCGCCGGACATCGCCCGCTTCGAGGGCGCCCAGCGGCTGTGGCGCTTTGTGCCGGAACAGGTCGTCCGCCGCGATTCGGCGCTGCCGCTGCGCTGGGACATCGACCCGGACGGCGCGTCACCGCAGGCGCTGGCGACGGGGAGCTGGGGTTGAGGGGTGGGCGGATTGGCTGGCGGGGGTACTGGCGGGGACACGTCGCAAATTGCACCTCGGTGCCCTCTCCCCCGGCCCCTCTCCCGCGGGCGGGAGAGGGGAGGAAAAGCTGTCGCGGTCTCACCCGCCTGTCGCTTCCCGCACCGCCCCGGCCACCCAGTGCGCCAGCATCCGCAGCGCGGTGAGGTCCTCGGCGGTCCACGTCTCCACCGCAGCCAGGTAGTTGAACGTGCCGATCACCGTGCCGCCGTGGCACAGCGGCACGTTGACCACGCCGTTCAGGCCCAGGTTGCGGATGGTGCCGATGTCGTCGAACACGGCGGCCAGGGCCGTGTCGCCTTCGCCGACGAAGACTTCGCCGCGTTCCAGCAGCTGGCGGGTCCAGGCGGTGTCGCCCTTGACCTTCTTGCCGCCCACCGGGTACGCGGCCGGGTCCGACGACCAGAGCCGGCGGATTTCGCGGGTCGGCACGTCCCAGGCGTTGATGGTCAGCAGGCCGGGCCCGACGATGTCGAGCGTGGCCTGGCCCACCGCGTCCATGACGGCCTGCGGCGTGGCGGCCGCGCGCAGGCGGTCGAACAGCGGGTGCAGGTGCGCCTGCCAGTGGCCCAGCGTATCCACGCTTTCCATCCTCATTCCCCGTGGATGCCCAGGTCCTTGATCAGCTTGCCGTAGCGGTCCGCGTCGCGGCGCAGGATCTTGCCGAATTCCTGCGGCGTCGACGTGGCCGTTTCCACGCCGATGGCATCCATCTTGGCCTTGACCTCGGGCAGCGTCATCACGCGGTTGATCTCGCGGTTCAGGCGCGCCACCAGGTCGGCGGGCATGTTCTTCGGGCCGAAGGCGCCGTACCAGACCGACAGCTCGTAGCCGGGAATGGTCTCGCCGACGGTCGGCACGTTGGGCAGCAGCGGCGAGCGCTTGGCCTCCGTCACGGCCAGCAGCTTCAGCTTGCCGCCCTTCACGTGCGGCAGCGTCTGCGTGCCGGCCGAGAACAGCAACTGGGTCTGCCCCGCCACGGTGTCCACCACGGCCGGGGCGCCGCCCTTGTACGGCACGTGCAGCATCTGCACGCCGGCCATCTTCTCGAACAGCACGGCGCTCAGGTGGTTGGTGGAGCCCGGGCCGGCGCTGGCGTAGGCCAGCTTGCCGGGGTTGGCCTTGGCGTAGGCGATCAGTTCCTTGACGTTGCTGGCCGGCACCGACGGATTCACTACCATCGTGTTGGTCACGTAGGCCAGCAGGCCCAGCGGCGTGAAGTCGTCCACGCCCTTGAACGGCATGTTGGCCATCAGCGCCGGGTTCATCGCGTGCGTGCTCATCGAGCCGATCAGCAGCGTGTAGCCGTCCGGCTGCGCGCGCGCGACCATGGCCGAGCCGATGTTGCCCGACGCACCGGGCTTGTTGTCGACGATCACCGGCTGGCCCAGCGACTTCGTCAGGTGCTCGGACAGCACGCGCGCCAGGATGTCGGTGGACCCGCCGGCGGCCCAGGGCACGATCAGCGTGACGGGCTTGGCCGGATAGGCGTCGGCGGCACCGGCGTGGCCGGCGAACGACATCGCCAGTGCGGCGGCACCGCACAGCAGGCTCTTGAATACGGACCTCATGATGCAACTCCCCTTCTGTCTTCGGACTTCTCGATGTAATCGGGCTTTAGCGGCCCACTGCGTAACCCTGCATGCCGCGCGCGTTGGCGCCGGCGCGCAGCACCCGCCGGCCGCGCGCATCGCGCTCGCGCGTGCAGGCCGACATGCGGCCTTCCGACCAGTCTTCACCCACGCGAACTTCGTGCCCGCGCGCGCGTAGCGCGTCCACGGTGGCAGCCGGGAAGCGCGATTCGACGGTAATGCGGTTCAGCGTCGTCTGGCGCGGCCAGAACGACTGCGGGAAATGGTCGATATGCCACGCGGGCGCGTCGATCGCCTCCTGCAGGTTCATGCCGTGCACCGCGTGGCGCATGAAGAACGCCAGCGACCACTGGTCCTGCTGGTCGCCGCCGGGCGTGCCGAAGACCATGTACGGCTCGCCGTCGCGCAGGCACAGCGACGGCGACAACGTGGTGCACGGGCGCTTTCCCGGTGCCAGCGTGTTGGGCAGCCCCGGTTCCAGCCACGTCATCTGCAGCCGCGTGTTCAGCGCGAAACCCAGCGACGGGATGGTCGGGCTCGACGACAGCCAGCCGCCCGACGGCGTGGCCGCCACCATGTTGCCGTGGCGGTCGATCACGTCGATGTGGCAGGTATCGCCGACAAAGACCTCGCGCTCGGCCCATTCGCTGACCGGCGGCAGCGCGGCAAACGTGGGCTCGCCGATGCCGAAGCGCGTGTCGGCCACGGCCAGCGTGCGCTCGGCCACGCCAAGGTCCGGCATGCGCGGCGCCAGGCCGCCCAGCGCGCCGGGCAGCATCGCCGTCGACGCCTGGTCGCCGATCAGCGCGGCGCGCGCGGCCAGGTACTGCGGGTCCAGCAGCGCGCGCAGGCGGCTGTCGGTGAACAGCGGATCGCCGTACCACGCGGTGCGGTCGGCCATCGCCAGCTTGGCGGCCTCGGCAATCTTGTGCACGAATTCGGGCGACGTGGGGGCGTGGGCGTCCAGCCCGGCGTGGCGCAGCATGCCAAGCTGCTGCAGGAACATCGGCCCCTGGCTCCAGATGTCGCACTTGGCCACCGCGTAGCGGCCAAAGTCCAGCGAGACCGGCGCCTCGACCGTGGGCGTCCAGCCCGCCAGGTCGTCGTAGCGCAGCAGGCCGGTGTGCTTTTCGCCCGTGGTGTCGCGCACGGGGGTGTCGCGGCAGTAGGCGTCGATGGCTTCGGCCACGAAGCCGCGGTACCAGCACTGCATCGCGGCGTCGATCTGGCCGGTGCGGCTGTCGCTGGCGGCCATGGCGGTCTCCACCACGCGCGTGTAGGTATCGGCCAGCACCGGCAGCGTGTGCAGCGCGCCGGGGCGCGGCACCTTGCCGTCGGGCAGCCAGGTATCGGCCGAGCTGTGCCATTCGTCGCGGAACAGCGACTCGACGGCCAGGATGGCCTGCGAGATACGCGGCACCAGCGGAAAGCCGTTGCGCGCGTAGCCGATGGCGGGCGCCAGCACGTCGGCCACCGACCACGTGCCGTGGTCGCGCAGCATCGTCAGCCATGCGCCGAACGCGCCGGGCACCGTGGCGGGCATCAGGCCGATGCCGGGCATCAGTTCCATGCCCTGGCGGCGCAGTGCCTCGGGGTCCGCCAGCGCCGGGGCCGGGCCCTGGCCGCAGACCGCGCGCACGGCGCGGTCCTTTTCGCTCCAGAACAGGATCGGCACCTCGCCGCCGGGGCCGTTCAGGTGCGGCTCCACCACCTGCAGCACGAAGCCCGCCGCCACCGCCGCGTCGAAGGCATTGCCGCCGCGTTCCAGCACGCCCATCGCCGTCTGCGTGGCCAGCCAGTGGGTGGAAGCGGCGACGCCGAAGGTGCCGACGATCTCGGGGCGTGTCGTGAACATGGGGTAATGACTCCTTTTGCAGGCATGTGCAACGTGATTCGAGTATAGGCAGCCGGGATAACTGCCAACATCGAATTTCTTATCGTTGTATTACCATCCGGTTATACCTGCCCCGGACCTGCCTTTCCCATGCCGATTGCCACCGACAAGCTGCTGCACCAGATCGTGTCTCGCCTGCGCCTGCGTCATTTGCCGCTGCTGCTGGCGCTGGAGCGCCAGCGCTCGGTGTCTCGCGTGGCGGCCGAGCTGAATCTGTCCCAGCCGGCGGTGACCAAGGCACTGCGCGAGATCGAGGACATCTTCATGACGCCGCTGTTTACGCGCACGCGCAACGGGCTGGAGCCCACCGCCACGGGCGCGGCCGTGCTGACCCACGCCCGGATGACAATGGCCGACGCCGAGGCGCTGGGCCGCCAGCTGGCCGTGATCGAGGCCGGCAAGCGCGGCCGGCTGCGGCTGGGCGTGATTCCGTACACGGCGCGGGCGGTGCTGGACGCGGCGCTGGCCTATGCGCTGGACCAGTCGCCGCGCCTGACCGTGCTGGTGCGCGAGGGGACCACCGACGAACTGGTGGGCGCGCTGCGGCAGCACGAACTCGACTGCGCCATCGCCCGGTCGTTCTACCTGGCCGGCGAGGACATCGCCCAGCAACCGCTCTACCGCGAAGAGCCGGTGCTCGTGGTACCGTCGCGGGCCAAGGCGCGGCTGGCGCGCGGCGGGCTGGACTGGAAGCGGCTGGCCGAACTCGACTGGATACTGCCGCCGCCGCACACCCCGGTGCGCCGCACGATCAATACGATGTTCGCGGTGGCCGGCGTGGCGCCGCCGCTGCCGATTGTGGAGACCTACTCGGTCAAGCCGATGGCCACGCTGCTGCGCAGCCAGCCCGACGCCATCACCATCGTGCCGCGCGCCGTGGCCGCCGAACTGATCGAACTGGGCGACGCCGCCGCACTACCGTTCTCGCTGAGCTGGGACCTGCCGCCCGTGGGCGTGATGTGGCGCCGGGAGTCGGAAGCCAATGAACTGGTGCTGCCGCTGGTGGCGGCGCTGCAGCGGGCGGTCAGTTGATGGCGCCTGCCTGCTTCCGGTTTGCGCACCCAATGCCAGACGCCGCTTGATAGAAGCCACAACCCTATGAAAACCATCGCCCTCTACCTGCTGACCGCGCTGGCCGAAATCCTCGGCTGCTACCTGCCCTACCTCTGGCTGCGGCAGCACGGCAGCCCCTGGCTGCTGATTCCCGGCGCCATCTCGCTGGCCGTCTTTGCCTGGCTGCTGACGCTGCACCCGGACGCCTCCGGCCGGGTCTACGCCGCCTACGGCGGTATCTATATAGCAGTGGCCATCGGCTGGCTCTGGCTCGTCGACGGCCTGCGGCCAACGGTCTGGGATGTGACAGGTGTCACAATCGCCGTCGCCGGCATGGCCGTGATCGTCTTTCAGCCGCGTTAAATGGGCGCCGAAGGCGGTTTAATCGCCACCTCCCGCTGACAAAAACCGTCACCAGGTGTTTCTTAAGTCGCTCCCTCCCAGAGTGGGGTGACAACTTTTGACAGATACATCTGGTTACAGGTGACAAGAATTCTCACATTTCTACGAATTCTGGCCGGTTTCAGGGCTGGCACACCTGTTGCTCTCTATGCACCCGACAGCAACTGCTGTTTCCAAATTAATCAAAGGGGTCAATTCCATGAAAAAAGCACGGATGGGAATCCAACGGGTCCAGAAGGGTTTCACGCTGATCGAACTGATGATCGTGGTCGCGATCATCGGTATCCTGGCTGCTATTGCGATTCCGCAATATCAGGATTACACCAAGCGAGCGCGCGTCACGGAAGGTCTCGGTCTGGCTTCGTCGGCTAAGACGGCTGTGACCGAGACTTACCAGAGCCGCGGTCCGGTCGCGATGACTGCGGCCACCGGCTGGGTTGCTCCGAATGCGACTCCGAATGTTACCAGCGTCGCGATTGCGGACACGGGGGTCATCACCGTAACGTACACGGCCGTGGCTGCCGCAGCCGCAGGCCAGACCGTAATCTTTACGCCGGTAAGCACGGCTGGCGCAACTACGGACCTTAGCACCGCGGCCACGTGGGATGGGCAATGGACCTGCACCGGCGGTACGCTGCCTGCAAACCTGCGCCCAGCAAACTGCCGCGCCTAAGCCAGTAATGATCGAAAAGCCCCGGACTTTCCCCGGGGCTTTTCTTTCTCCCACTTGCGTCTATGGCGGTTCGAATCGCCTTACCGCTGCCGCCTCAAATACCTTATCAAATCCTCCGACGCATCTTCCTCCCCCGACACAACCTTGTCCGGCGACTTGACGAAAGCTTGCAGCGTTTCATCGGTCGATGACAGAGCGAACTCGTAGGCAAAGTGGCGCCGCGCGGCGCCGTTTTATGTAACAGCATGTGAGGCTGTGCAGTGGAAGGCGTACTGTACACCGGGCGCTGAAAGGGCGGCTTTTATACTGCCGGGCCGGTCAACCACCGCGCCCCCCCTCATGCGCAGAATCATCTGGCTCGTCATGAGCCTTGTCATTGCCGCACTGCTCCAGGTGCCGGCATTCGCCGCCGATCCGGCCTCCGAGGCCGAAGCGCAGCAAGTCCCCGTCCTGACCCACGCCGAAGCCGTTGCCGAACTGAAGCGCCTGCAATCCGAGCAGGATCGTGTGAAGCAGCAGGCATCCAGCGCGTCGGGCAATACCAAGCTTGGCGACCTCAACGACGCCCTGAAGACGCTCGACGAGGATGTCGACAGGCTGACCGCGTCGCTGACGCCGCAGCGCGCCCAGGTGCAGGCCCAGGTGGACCTGCTGGGCCCGCCGCCCGAAGCCGGTACCACCAAGGAAGCGCCGGCCGTGGTCAGGCAGCGCGCCGAGCTGAAGGCCCGCGTGGCGCAGCTCGATGACGAACTGAAGCAGGCGGCCGACAGCAAGGACAACATCGCCCACCTGCAGGACCAGTTGGCCAAGCTTCAGCGCAGCCGGCTCAAGGACCAACTGGCGCTGCGTTCGGACAGCATCCTGAATCCGGCCTTCTGGACGCCGCTGTTCAAGGTGTCCGACGAAGACAAGGAACGGCTGGGCAACTTCACCGACGACATCGGGCCGATGATCCGCGACGCCTGGCACCCGTCCAACCGCGGCAAGACGCTGATCCTGCTGGCCGTGGCGCTGGCCGTCTGGTCGCTGGGCCGGCGGCTGCTGGAACGCGGGCTGGCGTGGTTCTGCCTGACGCAGCTCCCCGAGACCCGCCTGCGCCGCAGTGCGCTGGCGCTGGCCACGGCGCTGACCACGGTCGTCACTACCGCCTTCGCCGTGCGCATCGTCTATGCGGCGTTCACGGGCGGCGAGGAGATCGCGCCGGCGCTGCAGGACCTGATGAACGAGATTGCCAAGCTGACGATGACCAGCGCGCTGATCGCCGGCCTGGGACGTGCATTGCTGTGCACCCGGCATCCGAGCTGGCGGCTGCCCGCGCTGGCCGATCCCGTGGCGCTGGCGATGAAGCCGTTCCCGACCGTGCTGGCCGGCCTGCTGCTGCTGGCGGGCACGCTGGAGCAGCTCAATCGCATGGCCGACACCACGGTGCAGGTCACGTTGCTGGGCCGGGGGCTGGTGTCGCTGGTGGTGGTGCTGACGATTGGCGCGGCGCTGCTGCGCGCCAACAAGGTCCGCAGCGAACTGGTGGCGGCCGGCGAGCGGCCCGAGGAACGCGCCACGCTGGCCGGGCTGATCCACGCCGCCGTCACGGTAATCGTGGCGGTGTCGTTCGTGGCGCTGCTGATCGGCTACATCAGCTTTGCGCGATTCCTGACCTACGAGCTGGTCTGGTTCGACATCGTGCTGTGCAGCCTGTATCTGCTGACCCAGCTCACGCGCGACGTCTGCGAGGCGCTGTTCTCGGCCAACCACCGCAGCGGGCGCATCATCAAGCAGTTGTTCGGGGTGGGCGACAGCCATCTGGAGCAGGTGTCGACCGTGCTGTCCGGCCTGGGCGCCAGCGTGCTGTTGCTGCTGGCCGTGCTGGCGCTGCTGACCGGCGGCTTCGGCACCACGCCGGCAGACCTGCTGAACAGCCTGCTGACCGTGCTGGGCGGCGAGAAGCTGCGCAGCATGAACATCATGCCGGACCGCATCCTGAACGCCGTGATCGCGCTGATCGTCGGCATCTGGCTGCTGCGCACCGTGCGCCGCTGGCTGGACGCGGAACTGCTGCCCAAGCTGTGCTCGGAGCCCGGCCTGCGCGCGTCGCTGATCACGCTGTTCAGCAACGTCGGCTACGTGCTGCTGGTGCTGCTGACGCTGTCGCTGCTGGGCGTGACGTGGGAAAACCTGGCGTGGATTGTCAGCGCGCTGTCGGTCGGTATCGGCTTTGGCCTGCAGGAAATCGTCAAGAACTTCGTGTCCGGCCTGATCCTGCTGACCGAGCGCCCGGTCAAGGTGGGCGACATGGTCAGCCTGGCCGGCGTGGAGGGCGACATCCGCCGCATCAACGTGCGGGCGACGGAAATCCAGCTTGGCGACCGCTCCACGGTGATCGTGCCGAACTCGCAGCTCATCTCGCAGAACGTGCGCAACGTGACGATGAGCAACAGCACGCAGGGGGTGGCGACGCTGCAGCTCACCTTCCCGCTCAACACCGACCCCGAGGCGGTGCGCGACCTGCTGCTCGACGTGTACCGCGAGAACGACACCATCCTCGACATCCCGGCGCCGTCGGTCACGTTCAGCCAGTTGGCGCCGAATGGCATCACGCTGAGCGTAACGGGCTACGTGTCCAGCCCGCGCATCGCGGCCGGCACCAAGAGCGACCTGCTGTTCGATATCCTCAAGCGGCTGCGGGCGGCCAATATCTCGCTGTCCGAGCCGCAGACGCTGCGGGTGGAGAACATGGCGGCCGCGCTGGGCACCTGAGCGCGCGGCCCGGCGCTAGTGCGTGCCGGGCGCGTGGCCGGTCCAGTAGTCGGCGCCGTCGTCGTGCGTGGACAGGACGACCTTCTGGTGGCAGTGCTGGCAGGTGTAGACAAAGACCTGCCGGCCGGCGTGGACTTGCGTCTCGCCTGACCTGGCCAGGCGCGGATGGGGCGGAACATGACCGGGACGACCCAGCAGGTTCTTGCAGAGTTCGCAAGGAACCATGGTGCTCTCCAACTCTGACTTCGGACACCGCAACAGCGACGCCCGCCCTTTTCGCAAAAGATGCAAAAGCAGACATTGCTGCAGCGCAACAGAAAGTCAGTATAGGCGCACGATCGTGCGGTCGCCACGGGCTTTCCGGCCGATAGACGATTTCCTCGACCGGCCGCCCCGCCCGCCCGGCATCAGCCGTTCGGCTGTGTGGCGAAGCGGTCCGTGGCGGCCAGTAGCTGGTCCATGATGCCGGGCTCGGTCCAGGCGTGGCCGGCGCCCTCGATCAGGTGAAAGTCGGCGTCGGGCCAGGCCTGGTGCAGCGCGTAGGCGTAGCGCACCGGGCACGGCATGTCGTAGCGGCCGTGCACGATCACGCCGGGGATGCCGGCCAGCTTGTGGGCGTCGCGGATCAGCTGGCCATCTTCCAGCCAGCCACGGTGCGTGAAGTAGTGGTTCTCGATGCGGGCGAAGGCCAGCGCGAAATGGCCTTCGTCGTGCTTGGCGCTGTTGTCTGGGTTCGGCAGCAGCGTGATGGTCTCGCCTTCCCAGACGCTCCAGGCGCGGGCCGCCGCAAGCTGTTTCTCACGGTCGTCGCCGGTCAGCAGCCGGCGGTAGGCGGCCATCATGTCGCCGCGCTCGGCCTCGGGCACCGGGGCCTGGAAGCGCGCCCACTTGTCCGGGAACATTTCCGAGACGCCGAACTGGTAGTACCAGTCCAGCTCCGCCTGCGACACCGTGTACACGCCGCGCAGCACCAGTTCGCTCACGCGGCGCGGGTGGGTCTGGGCATAGGCCAGCGCCAGCGTGGAGCCCCACGAGCCGCCGAATACCAGCCACTGTTCCACGCCGATCAACTGTCGCAGCCGCTCGATGTCGTCGACAAGGTGCCAGGTGGTGTTGGCCTCCAGCGACGCGTGCGGCGTGGACTTGCCGCAGCCGCGCTGGTCGAACAGCAGCACGTCGTAGCGGGCGGGGTCGAACAGGCGCCGGTGGTCGGGCGAGATGCCGCCACCCGGGCCGCCGTGCAGGAACACGGCCGGCTTGGCGCCGCGCGTGCCCACGCGCTCGAAGTACAGCACATGGCCGTCGCCCACGTCGAGCGTGCCGGTCTCGTAGGGTTCGATGTCGGGGTAGAGGGTGCGCAGTGCGGACATGAAATGTTGCGTGGCGAGATCATTCGAAACAAAAGTGTAGCCCCGGCGCGGGCCGATTGCCGCTAAGTTTCGCCTTAAGTCTCGTTTAAGTCTTCGGCCCTAGATTGGAGCCGTACCGCAACGACGCAACCGAACCGCAAGAGGTGATGCCATGACTCCCCAAGACGTGCAGGCCCTGGAAGCCTTCCTGACCCAACTGACCCAGGCGCGCGTGGACAACAAGGACCCGCAGGCCGCCGCGATGATCGCCGACGCCGCGGCCCGCCAGCCCGACGCCGCCTACCTGCTGGTGCAGCGGTCGATGCTGCTGGACCGCGCGCTGCAGAACGCCCAGGCGCAGATCGTGACGCTGCAGAACCAGTTGCAGGCCGCCCAGGGCGGCGCAGGCCGGAGCTTTGTCGACAACGACAACGCCTGGGGCCACAGCGCCGGCCGCGCGCCGCAGCCCCCGGCCTACCAGCCGGCGCCGCAGTACCCGCCGGCCGGCTACCAGGCCGCGCCGGGCCAGGCGCCGATGGCACAGCAGCCGGCGCAGGCGGCCCGCCCCGGCTTCCTGGGTGGCGGATTCGGCAGCACGCTGGGCACCATCGCCACCACGGCGGCCGGCGTGGCCGGCGGCGCGATGCTGTTCCAGGGCATCGAGAACCTGTTCCACCACGGCAACGGCGGCGGCTTCTTCGGCAACCAGACGGGGTCGGGTTCGGGTTCGGGGTCAAGTTCTGGCTCGGAGACCGTCGTCAACAACTTCTACGGCGATGACGCGGGTTCGGGCGGCCAGCGGGACAACGCGCTGCTGGCCGATAACGGCAACCTCGACAACGGGCTAGACGACTACGTCGATGCCGGCCAGGACGACGACTCGTCGTTCTTCTGACCCCCACCCCGCGGTTGTAGGACGGCGCCCGGTTGCACGGGCGCCCGCGCCGGGGCACGATCAGCCCATCGTGCCCAATCTGCCCAGCCCCCGGCCGGCGCCATGAAGACCTTCCACTGCAACCGCTGCGGCAACCTGGTGTTCTTCGAAAACGTCGCCTGCGAGCGCTGCCAGGCGGTGCTGGGCTTCCTCCCGGCCATCTCGCAGATTGCCGCGTTCGAGGGCGACGACGACAGCGGCTGGCGCAGCCTGCATCCGGACGCCCCGGACCAGATGTTCCGCCGCTGCCACAACTACCGCGCCGAGGCGGTCTGCAACTGGATGGTGCCGGCCGGCGACGCCAGCCCCCTGTGCGACGCCTGCCAGCTCACGCACACGATCCCCAACCTCGACGTGCCCGGCAACCGGCTGTACTGGTACCGGCTGGAATCTGCCAAGCGGCGGCTGCTCTATACGCTGCTGGCGCTGGGCCTGCCGGTGATCTCGCGCGGCGACGATCCGCAGGGCGGCCTGCAGTTCGACTTCCTGGCCGATGCCGGCCCCCACTCGCGCGCGATGACCGGCCACGACAACGGCCGCATCACGATCAACATCGCCGAGGCCGACGACACGCACCGCGAGCAGACGCGCAACAAGATGGGCGAGGCGTACCGCACGCTGCTCGGCCACTTCCGGCACGAAGTGGGGCACTTCTACTTCAACCTGCTGATTGCCGACACGCGGCGGCTGGAGCCATTCCGCAAGCTGTTCGGCGACGAACGCGCCGACTACGGCCAGGCGCTCAAGCGCCACTATGAACAGGGCGCGCCGCCCGACTGGCAGGCGTCGTACATCAGCGCCTACGCGACGATGCATCCGTGGGAAGACTGGGCCGAGACCTGGGCGCACTACCTGCACATGGTCGATACGCTCGACACGGCCGTGTCCTGCGGGCTCGTGCTCAAGCCCGACAGCCCCCAGGAGCCGACGCTGACCGACCAGACGCCGGTGGAGGACGCCAGCTTCCGCAGCCTGATGAACCGCTGGTTTCCGCTGACCTACGTGCTGAACAGCCTGAACCGCAGCCTTGGCGCGCCGGACAGCTACCCGTTCACGCTGTCGCCGACGGTGGTCGCCAAGCTCGAATTCGTGCACCGCGTGATCGACGCCGCGGCGCGCGAGCACGCGGCCCACCGGCTGGCGGCCGGCGCTACGCCGGCACCGTGACGTCGCGGCGCGGCGCGCTGGCCAGCGACCACGCAAACACCGCCAGGCCGCCCAGCGCCAGTAGCGCGCCAACCCAGCCCGTCGACGTCCAGCCCATGCCGGCGGCGATGGTCACGCCACCCAGCCACGCGCCCAGCGCGTTGGCCAGGTTGAAGGCCGAGTGGTTCAGCGCGGCAGCCAGCGTCTGCGCGTCGCCGGCCACGTCCATCAGGCGGATCTGCAGCGGCGGCCCCAGTGCCACGGCCGTGCCCACCAGCATCACGTTCAGCGACGCCAGCCACGCGTGGTGCGCCGTGAAGACGAACGCGCCGAGCACCAGCGCCGACCAGACCAGCACGCCGCCGACCGTCGGCATCAGCGCGCGATCGGCCAGCTTGGCGCCAGCCAGGTTGCCCGCCACCATGCCCACGCCGAACAGCGCCAGCACGACCGGAATGCCGCTGGCCGGCAGGTGCGCCACCTCCAGCATCGTCGGCTTGACGTAGCTGAACACGGCAAACATGCCGCCAAACCCGATCGCGCCGATGCCCAGCGTCAGCCACACCTGCTTGCGCGCCAGCGCGGACAGCTCGCGCAGCGGGCTGGCGTGGCGATCGGCCGGCACGAACGGCACCCAGCGCCAGACCAGCAGCACCGTCAGCGCGCCGATGGCGCCAACAATCATGAACGCGGCGCGCCAGCCCAGCCACGCGCCGATGCCGGCCGCGATCGGCACGCCCACCAGCGTCGCCACGGTCAGCCCGAGCATGACCAGCCCCACCGCCTGCGCGCGGCGTTCCCGCGCCACCAGGCTGGCCGCGACCAGCGCCGCCACGCCAAAGTAGGTGCCATGCGGAAAGCCGGTCAGCAGGCGCAGCGCCAGCATCGACAGGTAGTCCGGCGCCAGCGCGCTGGCTACGTTGCCAATGGCAAACCACGCCATCAGCGCGATCAGCAGGTTGCGGCGCGGCCAGCGCGCGCCCAGCACGGCCAGCAGCGGGGCGCCGATCACCACGCCCAGCGCGTAGGCGCTGATCAGGTGGCCGGCTTCGGGGATGGTGATGGCGAGGTCGCGGGCCGCGTCGGGCAGCAGGCCCATGATCACGAATTCGCCGGTGCCGATGCCAAAGCTGCCGACGCCCAGCGCCAGCAGCGCGCGGCGGTCGGCGGCACGGTCGCGCGGCGCGTCGGCCGTGGACGAGCCTGGCAGATCGGGAAGGTTGTCAAAATTTCCGGAAGGAGCGGTCATGAGGCGAGAAGCAGGCAATATTTTTCATGGCGGCGCCGCGCACTGGCGAGCGGGATCTTGCGTCCTGCCTCGGGGGCTCCAGCGTGCTCCGGTTGCGGCGATGCGTTGCGTTCGGCTGCGTAGTACCACGCAGTGCCGCCGGGGCGGCACGCCTACGCGCGAGGGCGCTATTGTGGGCCAAAACGGCGGACGCTGCCGGGCGCGCCGCAAAGCCCCTGCGCGCGGGTACTGTATCCGCAGGTATCCACTGGGGCCCCTGGCACTGTGGGATAGGGCACAACGAGCATTGCGGGCGCCGCGATGGCCGCCCTATGCTGAAGACATGCGGCGCCCGGGCATCGAGCCCACGAAGCACGGTGCCGGATGCCGCGCGTATCGTCGTGTGGGAGGGGATATGTCCCTGCGGAATGCACTGCTTTTATCGGCCATTGGCCTGGCCTGGACCGTCCCCGCCTTCGGGCAGGGTTGCCAGCACGACATGCAATGCAAGGGCGACCGCATATGCAACCAGGGCGTATGCATGGCCGCCGATGCCGACGGCACAGACAGCCCGGCCGCCACGGGGTCGTCGTCCACCTCGTCTGGTTCGTCGGCCCCGGCCTCCAAGCCGCTGCCGACGATCCGGCTCTCGCCCAAGCCTGCGCCGCAGGCATCGCCGGCACCGTCGCCCGTATCGCCACAATCGCCGCCGTCGCAGGTGCAGCCGCAACCCGCGCCGCAGCCGGCATCGCCGCCGCCGGCGCAGATGTCGCCGCAACACCAGGCCCAGGGCGCGCAGCAGCAGGTCAGCGTGCCGCAAAGCTGCTGCACCGTGGCCGGCAAGCTGCGCATGGCCCCGCAGCAGTCGGGCGATGCGCCGCTGATGGCGGGCGACAGTTGCCGCGGCTTCACCAACTCGGGCAAGCCGGTGCCGGGCATCGTCTGCAACTAGTTGACGAAGGCGGCCCGCGCCGCGCGCGCTACGCCACCGCCGCCGCGATCTGCTCGCGCAGCCAGCGGTGCGCGGGATCGCGGTGCGCGCGCTCGTGCCAGAGCATCGACATCTCGTAGCCGGGCACGTCCACGGGCGCGTCCACCGCCTGCAGCGCGGCGTTGTCGCGCACCAGCCGGGCCGGCAGCATGGCCACGAGGTCGGTGCTGGCCACGACCGACGCCACATACAGGAAATGCGGGACCGACAGCACCACGCGACGCGACAGCCCCACGGCGGCCAGCGCCTCGTCGGTGACACCAAGGAAGCCGCCGCCATCGGGCGACACGATCACGTGCTCCAGCGCGCAGAACTGCGCGGCCGTGGGCTTGCGTTTCAGGCGCGGATGGCCCACGCGGCCCACCAGCACGTAGCGCTCGGTGAACAGCGACTGGCGATGCAGCGCGGCCGGCGCGCCTTCGGTCGTGTGGAAGGCCAGGTCGATGTCGCCCTGCTCCGCCTGCCGCGCCAGCCGGGGCGGCACCATCTCCACCACGGCCACGCGCGTGCCGGGCGCCGCCTGACGCAGCGTGGCCAACGCGGGCAGCAGCACGGTCAATTCGCTGTGGTCGCTGGCGGCGATGCGCCAGGTGTGCGTGGCCGCGCCGGGGTCGAACGGCTGCTCGGGCGACACCGCGCGCTCCAGCGCGGCCAGCGCCTCGCGCAACGGCTCGCGCAGCGATTCGGCGCGCGCCGTGGGCCGCATGCCGCGCGGGCCCGGCAGCAGCAGCGGATCGTCGAAGATCTCGCGCAGGCGGGCCAGATGCACGCTGACCGAAGGCTGGGAATAGTGCAGGCGCTGGGCCGCACGCGTGACGTTGTGCTCGGAGAGCAGCACATCCAGGGTGACCAGCAGGTTCAGGTCGAGCCGACGCAGGTTGATCATGGCGGTATCGAGGGGGCCTGGCATAGGCTTCGATAATACCTGCTATCCCGACTATTCATTTCCCATATACGTTGGCCGTCCCTATCCTGCAGCCATCCCCATCGATTCGCCTTGCAGGAGGCAGCCATGAACGTACTGATCGTCTACGCCCATCCCGAACCGACGTCGCTGAACGGGTCGCTCCGTGATTTCGCCGTGCAGCGGCTGCAGGACGCCGGCCACCGCGTGCAGGTGTCCGACCTCTACGCGATGCAATGGAAGGCGCCGCTCGATGCCGGCGACGCGCTGGCCCGGCGGCCCGGCGACGCGCCGTTCCACCCCTCGCTCGACTCGCAGTTCGCGTTCGCCAACGGGCTGCAGAGCCCCGACATCGCGGCCGAGCAGGAAAAACTGCGCTGGGCCGATGCCGTGATCCTGCAGTTTCCGCTCTGGTGGTTCTCGATGCCTGCCATCCTCAAGGGCTGGGTCGAGCGCGTCTATGCGTACGGCTTTGCCTACGGCGTGGGCGAGCATTCGGACGCGCGCTGGGGCGACCGGTATGGCGAGGGCAACCTGGCAGGCAAGCGGGCGATGCTGGTGGTGACGACCGGCGGCTGGGCATCGCACTACAGCGCGCGCGGCATCAACGGGCCGATGGACGACATCCTGTTCCCGATCCATCACGGCATCCTGTACTACCCCGGCTTCGACGTGGTGCCGCCGTTCGTGGTCTATCGCGCCGGCAAGATGGACGCGGCGCGCTTTGCGGCCACCACCGAGGCGCTGGGCCAGCGGCTGGACGACCTGTTCACGGCCGCGCCGCTACCCTTCCGTCCACAGAACGGCGGCGCCTACGAGATTCCGACGTTGACGCTGCGGGCCGACATCGCGCCGGACCAGACCGGCTACGCGGCGCACCTGGCATCGGGCGCGCCGGGCGCCTAGCGGTCGCGCGTCACGCTGACACCGGCATCGACGGTGCCGTAGGCGGTAACGCTGGACTGCCGCTCGCCGGTCTCGGAGACCGTGGTACAGCCCTGCGCCAGTGCCGCAAGAAGAAGGATGCCAAAGATGCTGCAAAGGACGCGCATGGGGTGGGCCCGGATTGTGGTGAATCCGGCTTCGACGGCCGGGGCGGCCGGTAAGTTTCCCGCGCCCCGCCGCCGAGGCGGCGCGCCCAGGGCGCCTGTGGCGTGCGCGCCTCGCGGGCGGCCTGTGTCCCGGCCGCCGCGGCGTGCCGGCGGATGGGCGGCGCTACAATGCCGGCTCCCTGGATCCGGAGCCTCCGCCATGCTGGCAGACCACGACGCGCTGCGCCTGCTCGTGACCCGCGAGATGCCGTTCGGCAAGCACAAGGGCACGGTCATCGCCGACCTGCCCGGCAACTACCTGAACTGGTTTGCACGCGAGGGGTTTCCGCCCGGCGAAATCGGCCGGTTGCTGGCGCTGATGCACGAACTCGACCACAACGGCCTGAAGCACCTGCTCCCCCTGCGTGAAAAAGCCCCCGGCCTCTGAGCGGTCCGGGGGCTTGCCTGTGCGGCGTTTGCGACGGGCGCGGCGGGCGCGGCGTTACTTCGCCGCCTGCGTCGGCGTGGGCAGGTGCGCGGTGCCCGGCGGGATCTGGTAGCTCCAGGTCTCGCTGACCGGCTTGCCGTTGACCACCAGCGCCTCGCGCATTTCCACCACCTTGCCCGGGTCCTTGACCTTGATGCGCAGCGTCACGCGGTAGCCCTTGGTCACCGGGTTCGGCTGCAGCACGTTCTCGATGACCTCGGCGTTGTCGCCCACGCTGAACTGGGCCTGCACCGGCGTATTGGCCGGCAGGCTGGCCAGCGGGCCGCCCTCGAAGTCGATCACGAAGCCCAGGCTGCCGTCCAGATGGCGGATCAGGTTCTTCTGCGTGATCTCGCCGGCCGTGCGCAGCGTCTGGCGCGCCCAGGCCAGGTCCTTGGCGAACACGCCGCGCTCGTCCATGGTCCAGTGGATCGTGTAGTCGGCCTTGATCGGCGTGCCCTTGGGCGGCAACTGGTCGGGCGTCCAGAACGACACGATGTTGTCGTTGGTCTCGTCCGGCGTGGGGATTTCCACCAGTTCCACCTTGCCACGGCCCCAGTCGCCCTGCGGCTCGATCCAGGCGCTGGGGCGCAGGTCGTAGCGGTCCTTCAGGTCCTCATACTGCGCGAAGTCGCGGCCGCGCTGCATCAGGCCGAAGCCGCGCGGGTTGTCCACCTGGAACATGCTCAGCGCCACGTAGCGCGGGTTGTTCAGCGGGCGCCAGAGCCATTCGCCGCTGCCGGTGTGGATCGACAGCCCATTGGAATCGTGCAGCGCCGGGCGGAAGTTGTTGGCGTCGCGCATCTGCTGCGGCCCGAACAGGAACATGCTGGTCAGCGGCGCGATGCCCAGCTTCTTGACCGGCCCGCGCATGAACACGCGCGCCTGCACCTTGAGCACCGCGTCCGAATCGGGCCGCAGCTCGAACCGGTAGGCGCCCGTGGCGCTCTGCGAGTCCAGCAGCGCGTAGAACACCAGGTGCTTGTCCTGGGGCTTCGGCCGCTCGATCCAGAATTCGCGGAAGGCCGGGAATTCCTCGGGCTCGGACAGCCCGGTGTTGATCGCCAGCCCGCGCGCGGACAGGCCGTACACCTGGCCCTTGCCAATCACGCGAAAGTAGCTGGCGCCCAGCACGCTCATGACCTCGTCGAGCTTGTCGGCGCGGTTGATCGGGTACAGCACGCGAAAGCCGGCGTAGCCGAGCTTGTTGGTGGCGGCCTTGTCGAGCTTCAGGTCGCCGAAGTCGAAGCGGCTGGGCTCGTACCTGATCTCCTGCACGCGGCTGTCGACGATCTCGTTGATACGCACCGGCGTGCTGAAATGCATGCCCTGGTGGTAGAAGCCGAGCTTGAACGGCGTGCCCTGCCCCTTCCACTCGACGTTCTCCATCTTCGGCTGGATCTTGATGTAGTCGCCAAACTGCATCTGGGCGAATACGGGGGGCAGGTTGCTGGCAGGCGCCGCGTACGGCTGCTCGGACAGCTTGCGGGCGCGCGCCGTCACGTCATCGAGGGAAAAGGCGTGCGCCGGGGCGATACCGACCAGGCAGCCGGCCAGGGCCAGGCCCGGCAAGACAATTTGCATCCTGTTACGAAACGATGCGACGCGACGCGCGGCGAAGGCAGTAACCACCAGGCGATCTCCAGGTTGACAGCGGTTGGAATGGGGAAAAAGCCACAAACAAGCCATTCCCGGCACGGTAAGGCTGTAAACTTGCGGCGCAGTTCAGAAACATAACCGATTTCGCCTGACGCGCCTGTCAGACACGCGGCGACAGTCGGGCATTCGGCCCTGCCGCACCATGGCGGGGCGAACATCCCGGCGCTGCGCCCATCCGAGACAACGAACAATGCGAATGCTTTCCCTGCTGGCCGCCGCGGCCAGCCTTGCCTGCGCGCCGCTGTTTGCCGGCGCCGCGCCCGCCGCCGCCACTGCCACCGCCACCGCTGCGCCCGCCCTGGCCGACAAGCAGGCGTTCGTCAACGACCTCGTCGCCCGCATGACGCTCGACGAGAAGGTGGGCCAGCTCCGGCTCATCAGCATCGGCCCCGAGATGCCGGCCGCGAAGCTGATGGAGGAAATCACGGCCGGCCGGGTGGGCGGCACGTTCAACTCGGTCACGCGCAAGGACAACCGCCCGCTGCAGGAAGCCGCCACGCGTAGCCGCCTGAAGATTCCCATCTTCTTTGCCTATGACGTGGTGCACGGCCATCGCACCATCTTCCCGATCAGCCTGGGCCTGGCATCGAGCTGGGACATGGGCGTGGTGGAGCAGGCCGCGCGCATCTCTGGCCTGGAAGCCGCGTCCGACGGGCTGGACGCCACGTTTGCGCCGATGGTCGACATCTCGCGCGACCCGCGCTGGGGCCGCACGTCCGAGGGCTTTGGCGAAGACCCGTTCCTGGTCTCGCAGTGCTCGCGGGCCAGCGTCAAGGGCTTTCAGGGCAGCTCGCCGGCCAACGCGGACAGCGTGATGGCCTTCGTCAAGCATTTCGCGCTGTACGGCGCCGTGGAAGGCGGACGCGACTACAACACCGTCGACATGAGCCCGCAGCGCATGTACAACGACTACCTGCCGCCCTACCGGGCCGGGCTGGATGCCGGCGCCGGCGGCGTGATGATCGCGCTGAACTCGGTCAACGGCCAGCCGGCCACGTCGAACAAGTGGCTGCTGCGCGACCTGCTGCGCAAGGAATGGGGCTTCAAGGGCGTGACCGTGAGCGACCACGGCGCGATCGACGAACTGCTGCGCCACGGCGTGGCCAGCAACGGCCGCGAGGCCGCGCAGCGGGCCATCGAGGCCGGCGTCGACATGAGCATGGCCGACACGCGCTACCTGGAGCAGCTGCCCACGCTGGTCAAGTCCGGCGCGGTGCCGATGGCGCTGCTCGACGACGCCGTGCGCGAGGTGCTGGGCGCCAAGTACGACATGGGCCTGTTCCATGACCCGTTCCGCCGCATCGGCACCGCGCGGACCGACCCGGCCGACGTCAACGCCGACAGCCGCCTGCACCGCGCCGAGGCCCGCGACGCCGCGCGCAAGTCGATGGTCCTGCTGGAAAACCGCAACCGCACGCTGCCGCTGAAGAAGGCCGGCACCGTGGCCGTGATCGGCCCGCTGGCCGATGCGCAGATCGACATGATGGGAAGCTGGTCGGCGGCGGGCGTGGCCAAACAGTCGGTCACGCTGCTGCAGGGCATGCGCGACGCGCTGGCCGGCAAGGGCCAGGTCGTCTACGCGCGCGGCGCCAATATCACCGACGACCCGCGCGTGGTGGGCTACCTGAACTTCCTGAACTGGGACAACCCCGAAGTGGTGCAGGACAAGCGCCCGGCCGGCGACATGATCGAGGAAGCGGTACGCGTGGCGCGCGGCGCCGACACGATCGTGGTGGCCGTGGGCGAGACGCGCGGCATGTCGCACGAGGCGTCCAGCCGCTCCAGCCTGGGGCTGACCGGCAGCCAGCTCACGCTGCTCAAGGCGCTCAAGACCACCGGCAAGCCGCTGGTGGTGGTGCTGATGAACGGCCGCCCGCTGACGATCAACTGGGAGAAGGAAAACGCCGACGCGATCCTGGAAGCGTGGTACCCCGGCACCGAGGGCGGGCACGCCATCGCCGACCTGCTGTTCGGCGACGCCAACCCGTCCGGCAAGCTGCCGATCACGTTCCCGCGCTCGCTCGGCCAGATCCCGACGTACTACAACGCGCCGCGCATCGGCCGGCCGTTCACGCCGGGCAAGGCGCCCAACTACACGTCGCAGTACTTCGAGGAAGAATACGGACCGCTCTACCCGTTCGGCTACGGCCTGAGCTACACGACGTTCAGCCTGTCGGACATCCGCCTGTCGGCCGGCAAGCTGGCCCGCAACGGCCGCCTGACCGCCAGCGTGACCGTGCGCAACACCGGCGACCGCGCGGGCGAGACCGTGGTGCAGCTCTACGTGCAGGACGTGATGGCGTCCACGGTGCGCCCGCTCAAGGAGCTCAAGGGCTTCCGCAAGGTCATGCTGGCGCCGGGCGAATCGCGGGTGGTCGAATTCCCGATCGACGAGGCGATGCTCAAGTTCTACGACGCCCGGCTCGACTACGTGGCCGAGCCCGGCGACTTCAACGTCCAGGTCGGGCTCGACTCCGCGACGGTGAAGGAGGCAAGGTTCACGCTGGAGTGACCCGCGCCTCAGCGATTGCCGTCCAGCAGGTCGTTCAGCACCTCGTCGAACGCCGCCTGGGCGTCTTCCAGCGCCTGGAGCGCGGCGTCGAAGGTCTGCAGCGCGATCTTCGACGGCTTGTCGCTACCCTGCGGCGGATACTGGCCTTGCAGCGCGGTGAATGCCACCTGCACCTGGCGCGTGGCGTTGACCACGCGCTCCATCGCCTGCGCCTCTTCAGCGCGTTTCTGTTCGTCGTTCATGCAACAGCCCCCCGGCGGCCTTGGTTCGATATGCGGCATATCGTACAAGAACTTGCGGCCGGCCGGGTCCAACGCCGCATTGCCGGAATTTCGGGTACGCTGGACGCGCATGACCGTCCGCGCCCATGACCTCCTTCACGCCCCCATGTCATCGTCGTTTCTGCGCAGAACGCTGGCCGCGTCGCTGCTGACCGCCGGCGGCTTCGCCTGCTACTGGACCTATCTCGCCGTCAACCAGGAGCGGCTGCTGTTCGACGCGCGCCGCCGCCCACCCCGCGACCTGCCCGAAGGCATCGACGCCTACTCGCACCCCGTGCCGGGCGGGCTGTTCCGCGGCTACACCTACCACGCCGACCACGAGGGCGTGCGCGACCTGCTGTTCTACCTGCCCGGACGCGGCGAGGACGTGCTGGACACGCTGCAGTTCATGAAATGGCTGCCGGCCGGCATGGGCTTCGCCACGTTCGACTACCGCGGGCTGGGCCATTCCGACGGCATGCCGTCGGAGGCCGCCGCCGTGGCCGACGCCAGCCAGTTCCTGCTGCATATCCGCCGCGCGTTTCCGGGCGTGCGGGTGCACGTGGTGGGCCGCTCGCTGGGCACCGGCGTGGCGATCCAGCTTGCCGACCTGCAGGATTTCGAGAGCCTGCAGCTCATCACCCCCTACGACTCGCTGCTGGAAATCGTGCGCAAGCGCTTTCCGCTGGTGCCGCTGCGCCAGCTCATGCGCCACCATTTCGATTCGATTTCCCACTGCAAGAAGGTGGTGCAGAGCACGAAGGTGCTGCTGGCCGAGATCGACGACGTGGTGCCGCACGAGTGCTCGGAGCGCCTGATGGCCGCCTGGCCGGGCCCGGTGGCCGTGCAGACCATCGCCGGCACCGACCACTACACGATCGTCGAGCGGCCCGAAACCTGGGTGGCGCTCTGCGAGTTTGCCCAGGGTGTGCCGCATCAGCCACCGCAGCGGGTGCCCCAGCCGCCGCCGGCCGACCTGACCGATACCGGCATGCCGTTGCCGCTTTCCGCCGCGCGGTAGAATGCGCGCCATGAAAAGAATCGTAGTCAAGGCGGCGGGCGTCACGGCGGCGCTGGCTGCCGCCGGCGTGCTGGTGGCCGGTTTCGCCGCGCTGGTCAGCCTGCGGCAACTGCCCCCGGTCGACGCGCTGCGCGACTATCGCCCCCAGGTGCCGCTGCGCATCTTCACGCGCGACGACGTGCAGATCGGCGAATTCGGCACCGAGCACCGCGAGTTCATCCCGATCGAGCAGATGCCCAAACGGATGTCCGACGCGCTGCTGGCGGCCGAGGACGACCAGTTCTACCACCACGTCGGCGTCGACGTGGCGGGGCTGGTCCGGGCCGCGCTGGCCAATATCGGCGAAGGCTACGCACAGGGCGCGTCCACGATCACGATGCAGGTGGCGCGCAACTTCTACCTGTCGCGCGAGAAGACGCTGGCGCGCAAGTGGTACGAGATTCTGCTGGCGTTCCAGATCGACCGCTCGCTGTCCAAGGACCGCATCCTGGAGCTGTACATGAACCAGGTGTACCTGGGCGAGCACGCGTACGGCTTCGGCAGCGCCGCGCAGACCTACTTCGGCAAGCCGCTGGCGCGGCTGTCGCTGGCCGAGACGGCCATGCTGGCCGGCCTGCCCAAGGCGCCCTCCACGATGAACCCGATGGTCAACCTGCCGCGCGCCAAGCGCCGGCAGGAGTACGTGCTGGGCCGCATGCTGGCGCTGGGCATGATCACGCAGGACGAGTACCGCGACGCGCGCAACGCGCAGATCGTGGTCAACCGCGACGCCAACGGCCGCTTCGACGGCCACGCCGGGTACGTGGCGGAACTGGCGCGCCAGCTCGCGCATGACCGCTTTGGCGACGACGCCTACACGCGCGGCCTGAACGTCTACACCACGGTCTCGGCGATGCACCAGACCATGGCCTACGACGCCGTGCGCGCCGGCATCGAGCGCTACGGCAAGCGCCATGGCGCCGGCAAGGCCGCCACGGTGCCGATGCCGCAGGCCGCGCTGGTCTCGCTGGACGCCCGCACCGGGGCCATCGAGGCGATGGTCGGCGGCACCGACTTTGCCACCAGCCGCTTCAACCACGCCACGCAGGCGCAGCGCCAGCCGGGCTCGACGTTCAAGCCGTTCATCTACTCGGCGGCGCTGGAGCGCGGCATCTCGCCGGGCACGCTGATCAACGACGCGCCGCTCGAAAACTCGCCACGCTGGCAGCCGTCGAACGACGACGGGCGCTTTGTCGGGCCGATCACCATGCGCGAGGCGCTGGCCGAGTCGCGCAACCTGCCGGCCATCCGGACGCTGCAGGCCATCGGCATCTCGTACGCGATCGATTTCGCGGGCAAGTTCGGCTTCTCGGCCCGCAAGCTGCCGCCGTACCTGCCGATGGCGCTGGGCACCGGCACCACGTCGCCGCTGCGTCTGGCCGCCGCCTATGGCGTGTTCGCCAACCAGGGCCACCGCATCGAGCCCTACCTGATCGAAAAAATCACCGACGGCGACGGCAACGTGCTGTTCGCCGCCGATACCGCCGAACCGCCGCGCGTGATTTCGGCGCGCAATGCGTTCGTCATGAACAGCCTGCTCCAGAGCGTGGTGGACGAAGGCACCGGCGCCGGCGTGCGCCGCTACCTGCGGCGCGACGACGTGGCGGGCAAGACCGGCACCACCAACGATTCGGTCGACGGCTGGTTCGCGGGCTACGCCGGACAGGTGGTCACGGTGGCCTGGATGGGCTACGACGACAACCTCAGCCTGGGCCGCCGCGAATTCGGCGCCACCACCGCGCTGCCGATCTGGGCCGCCTACATGGAAGGCCGCCTCGCCGGCGTGCCGACGGCCGACTTTCCGGCGCCGCCGCAACTGGCGCGGATGAACAACGACTGGGCCTATGCCGAGAATGCCGACGGGTCGCACGGCCTGGCCTCGCTCGGCTTCCCGCCGCCGCCTGCGGTGCCGGACATGCCTGCCACGGGCGCGATGCCCGGCGCTCCGTCCCTCGCCACGCCCACGCCGGCCGCGCTCGGCGCACCGGCGGCCGCCAGCGCTCCGCTCGCACCTGCTCTCTGAAGGCTGTCATGACCGCATCGGCCGCGTACGCCACACCGATGATCTGGGCGGTTGCCGCGCTGACCACCGCCGGCGTGCTGTTCCGCCCGTTCCGCCTGCCCGAGCCGTTCTGGGCCATGGCGGGCGCCGTCCTGCTGTGCGTGGCCGGCCTGCTGCCGTGGCGCGACGCGCTGCAAGCCGTGGCGCGCGGCAACGACGTCTACCTGTTCCTGGCCGGCATGATGCTGATCTCCGAGTTGGCGCGGAAGACCGGCCTGTTCGACCACGTGGCCGCGCTGGCCGTGCGCAGCGCGCGGGGGTCGGCCCGGCGGCTGTTCGTGCTGGTCTACGGCTTTGGCATCGCGGTGACCGCGTTCATGTCGAACGACGCCACCGCCGTGGTGCTCACGCCGGCCGTGCTGGCCGCCACGCGCGCGGCGCGCGTGCGGCATCCGCTGCCCTACCTCTACGCCTGCGCGTTCATCGCCAATGCCGCCAGCTTCGTGCTGCCGATCTCGAACCCGGCCAACCTCGTGCTGTTCGGCGAGCGCATGCCGCCGCTGATGAGCTGGCTGGCGCGCTTCACGCTGCCGTCGGTCGTCGCCATCGTCATGACGTTCCTGGCGCTGTACTGGACGCAGCGCAAGGCGCTGGACGAGCCGATTGCCCAGGACGTCGAGACCCCGCCGCTGTCCGCTCAGGCGTGGCTGACGGCCGCCGGCATCGTGCTGACCGGCGTGGCGCTGCTGACCGCGTCGCTGCTGGGCCGCGATCTGGGCTGGCCCACGTTCCTGGGCGGCGCGGCGACGCTGCTGGCCGTCTGCGCCACGCAGCCCCGCCTGCTGCGCCCGGCGCTGGCCGAGGTGTCGTGGGGCGTGCTGCCGATGGTCGCCGGCCTGTTCGTGCTGGTGGCCGGCCTGGCGCAGACCGGCTTGACCGATCAACTCGCGCACTGGGTGCGCGAACTGTCGGCCCGGCACGGCACCGACGCCGTGCTGGGCGCCGGCGTGGCGGGCGCGCTGGTGGGCGTGGTCAGCAACATCGTCAACAACCTGCCGGCCGGGCTGTTCGCGGCGTCGGCGCTGGCCGCCGGCCATGCGTCGGACACGGTGACGGCGGCGGTGCTGATCGGCGTGGACCTTGGCCCGAACCTGTCGGTCACGGGGTCGCTGGCCACGCTGCTGTGGCTGACCGCGCTGCGCCGCGAGGGCCATGCCATTGGCGCCGGCACGTTCCTGAAGACCGGCGCCATCGTGATGCCGCTGGCGCTGCTGCCCGCGCTGGCCGTGCTGCGCTGAGCCCCGGCGCACCGTTTTCGCTTATAGTGAAGCACCGCGCACCGAGCGCCCTATCCGCCTGACCATCGGCGCCGCACATGTCACACAAGGAACACCCCGACGGGGCCAGGCCCGCCACCCCGACGCCCGTATCGGACCGCATCCGCGCCCGCATCGCCGCCTCCGGCGAACGCTTCCACGCCAACGACAATATCGCCCGCCATATCGAGCACGGCGAACTGGACGCCCTGCAGGCCGAGGTGGAAGCCCGCATGGAGGAAGTGCTGCGCACGCTGGTGATCGACGTCGACCAGGACCACAACACGCGCGAGACCGCGCGCCGCGTGGCCAAGATGTACCTCAAGGAAATTTTTGCGGGCCGCTATGCCAAGGCGCCGCAGGTCACCGAATTTCCAAACGTCGAGCAGCTCAACGAGCTGATGATCGTCGGCCCGATCCGCGTGCGCAGCGCGTGCTCGCACCACCTGTGCCCGATCATCGGCAGCCTCTGGGTGGGCGTGATGCCGAACCGGCATTCGAACCTTATCGGCCTGTCCAAGTACGCGCGGCTGGCCGAGTGGGTGATGTGCCGCCCGCAGATCCAGGAAGAAGCCGTGGCCCAGGTGGCGGATCTGCTCCAGGAAAAGATGAACCCGGACGGGCTGGCCATCGTGATGGAGGCCGAGCACTTCTGCATGCACTGGCGTGGCGTGCGCGACACCGACGCCAAGATGACCAACAGCGTGATGCGCGGCTCGTTCCTGAAGGACGACAAGCTGCGCCGGGAATTCCTGACGCTGCTGAACCTGAACCGGCGCTGACCCGCCCGGAACCGCAAGAGGCCGACCGATGCTAGTTCGCCTGCTCTACGCCAGCCGCGCCAGGGAGCCCCTGAGCGCCGACGTGCTGGATGCCATCCTCGAAACCAGCCTGGCCAACAACCCGCGCCACGGCGTGACCGGCGTGCTGTGCCACAGCAACAGCATCTTCCTGCAGGCGCTGGAGGGCAGCCGCGAGGCGGTGTCGCGGCTCTACCTGAACATCGGCCAGGACGCCCGCCACCATGACGTGGTGCTGCTGCACTACGAGGAGATCGCCGAGCGTGCGTTCTCCGGGTGGTCGATGGGCCGCGTCAACGCCGGCAAGATCAACGCGGCCACGCTGCTCAAGTATTCGGCGCAGGGCGAACTCGACCCGTACCGGATGCCCGGCGCGGCGTCGCTGGCGCTGTTGCAGGAATTGATCGCGGGTGCGTCGATCGTGGGCCGCAGCCACGAGCGCGGGCGGGGCTGACCCCGCCGCTTGCCGCGCGGCGCCCAGCGCGTCCTACTGCGAGAGCTGGCCGAACAGGCCGCATTCCAGGTCGCTTTCGAATTCCTCGATCCACGACGTGCCCGGGCCGGCGTCGTAGACGCTCTCCGCGCCGGTGCGCTGTCGGCGCACCGTCACCTGGCGGGCGGCACTGCCATTGGCATCGGAAATCTCGAACTCCTGCATCGCCATCCCCACCTGCCTGAACACGGCCTCGACGTCCTGCTGTTCCTCGGGGGGAAACTCCTCGAATCGACGCATCGTCATGGCACACCTCCGCTCCGGGTTCCGCCGGCCCCAGCATGCCACTTTTCGCGCGTGGCCGTGACGCACTGCGAAAGACCCTGCGGCCACCGGATGTATTGCTCCGTCGGCGCCACTTCGGCCGGGGCTTTTCCACCTAACCGTTTCCTTAAATTCCGCCGTCGGGCGGCTCCGGGCCGGCCGGAAATCTGTCGAGTTCGTGACCCATGGTGGACGGCGGCCGCACGGTTTGCGGTGAATTTAAACAAATGCCGATAGACCCGATTTGCCTCCACTCGTAGTGTCGACATTCCCTATCTCCATCCTCACGGGCACGACAAATGCGGAAGAAGACCACTCACGAAATTGAAGGCGAGCAACGGCGTCAGAGCCTCTTCCATACGGCGCAGGCGCAGGCGGATGCCCTGCATGGGATGTACCGGGACACGCTCACAGTCTTCATGACCACGCCGGCCGCCGTGCCGGTGCCGCGCGCGGCGCGCGCGATGTTCTGGCTGGGCCGGCTGCGGCAGTGGCGCGCGATCGAACTGAACCGGACGGAGACCTGTCCCGCGCCGAACTGGCTGTCGCTGCAGCTTGGCGTCGTGGAGTCGCTGGCCGGCACCCATGCCCTGGCGCTGCACAAGGAACAATGGAGCGGCCCGACCCGCCGGCAGACCTACGAGCGCGACATGTCGCTGCAACTGGCGATGCTGCTCGCGCTGGACTGGCAGGACCTTGCGGCGTTCGCGCTGAAGTCCTGGTTCGGCGTCGATGCCGAGGGCGCCGCGCCCCACCCGCTCGGCGGCATGACCGGGATGATCGTCGGCGTGGCCGGCCAGGCGCTCGACGTGACAGTGCCCCAGACCGTGTTCCACAAGTGCGATGCGCTGCTGGCGCGCATCGTCGAACAATGGCAGGCCCCGGACGACGTGTTCATGCCGCTGGCTTTCGAGCTGGCCGACCGTCATCTGATGCAGACCAGCCGCGATAGCGACGAGTCGCTTTTTGATTTCGATCATCCCGTCGAACAGACCATGCCAATCGAGCTGCTGATGCTGATGCGCCTGCGCGGGCTGGACCGCCTGCCCGACGCGCTGGCCAAGCATCCGGCCATGTCGCATCCGGCCGCGATGCTGGTGCGGCCCAGCGCGCCGGTGCGCTCGCAGCGCTGCGCCGGCTTTATCGAACGCGTCAGCCGCGTCCTGCCGCAGTACCGCGGGCTGACCGATTCGCTGGCCAAGCAGTCGCGGCATTTGCAGGAACCGATCCTGTGACGCACGCATCGGCGAAAACTAGTTGAATTGCGATTTCTCTCGCGTCGCTGAAACATCAGAATGCGACAGATCCGATGCACGGCTCGATTTGCTGCCAATACGCTATCGTTCCGTCACGGGGTTTTACTCGTAGATTTACGCTGTTTCAACGATATCCACGATAGCTTCTCCGGCTCCATCGAATACTGCGCGCTCAATCGTTCGCATCGCGTGATCGTGCGCGTCTTCGAGATGGAGTTATTCCTATGCTTGCGAAAGCACGAACTCAGGTTGCGCGCCGGCGGGTGCGCCACCTTGTCTGCGAAAAGGACACCGAGGCATGCCTGCAAAAACCATCCGGGTCGCACTGGCGGACGACCATCCGCTCGTCGTCACAGCCCTGCGCGACTGCCTTCAGCGCACACCGGGCTTCCAGGTCAAATGCGAATGCACGAACGGCAGCGAACTGATTGGCGCGCTGGCCCAGAATCCGGTGGATGTCGCGGTCACCGATTTCAGCATGGGGCACGGCGATGCCTCGCTTGACGGCTTCAACCTGCTGCGCCGGCTGACGCGGCTCTACCCCGATACGCGCATCGTGATCGTCAGCGCGCAGAACAATCCCGGCGTCATCGTGCGCGCCATGAAGCTCGGCGCCCGCGCCTTCGTCAGCAAGGAAGACGACCTCGACGAGATCGTCCGCGCCTGCATCCATGTAACGGTCAGCCACGGCAACTTCTACTCTCCCTCCATCCGCGCCGTGCTGGACGGCGTGGCCTCCGCCGCCCCCAATACCGAACTGACGCTGCGCGAACTGGAGGTGGTGCGCCTGTACGCGCAAGGCTTCCAGCTCAGCGAGATTGCCAACAAGCTGGGCCGGTCGGTCAGCACGATCTCCAGCCAGAAGACCGTGGCAATGCGCAAGCTCAACGTGCAGACCAATACGGACCTGATCCGCTACGCCTACGAGAACGGACTGATCTGACGCGCCATGCAGCAGATTCTCGACCGCACGCAGGAATCCCTTGCGCAAGCCTTTGCCTCCCTCGCCCGCAACGCCCGCCGCCAGCAGCACCTCTACTACGCCACGGTCGGCCTGCTGATCGCCATCGTCATCGTGTCCGGCCTGCTGCTGGCCGGGCTGGCGGCGGCGCGGCACCTCGACGTCCGGCGCGGGCAGATCGCGCAGTACGTCAGCACGATTTCGTTGCAGTTACAGAGCCAGGCGTCGTTCCTGCGCCGCACGGCGCTGACGATCGACTACTACCTGGGCGCCAGCGTCGACGCGCCGCCGGACGCGGCCCTGCTGGCGCAGGTGCGGCAGTCGGGCTCGGCGCGGTCGGCCGATGGCCGGTACGTGCTGCTGGTGCCCGAGGCCACGCGCCGCGAATGGGGCGACGCGCTGCCGCGCAAGGTCTGGCAGCTCCAGCAGATCGCCACGGCCACGCTGACGACGCAGATGGCGTTCCAGCTCGACCAGCGCGCCTATGTCGTCGATCCCGGCGGGGCGTACGCGATCCTGCTGTCGCCGTCCGGCTTTCCGGCAGCGCAACAGCCGCAGGCCGGCGAGGTAGCCGCCTTGCGCGACAGCCTGGTGCGGCACGCCGGCCAGTCGGGCAGCGCCGATGCCGGTCCGCGCTGGGTCGGTCCGGTCGACGACCCCACCGTACACGGGCCCGCCGTGATCGCCGTGCTGGGCGCGCGGGCCGGCGCGACCGGTGCGCTGCCGCTGGCCGCCGTCAGCCTGCCCGCCGCGTCGTTCCTGGCAAGTCTGGAACGGCCGGACATGCCTGCCGTCCTGTGGCTGCGGAACCGCGACAACGCCATCATCGACGTCTCGCCGACCGTGAAGCCCGCCGTGGCGGCGCGTGTGCTGCAACATGCGGGCGACTCGACATCGGACGCGCCCGCGCTGACCCGCGACGGCCTGCTGCTCGTGCAGCCGCTCAAGCCGGACTTCGGCTCCCTCGTCTATTTCCTGCCCTATGGCACGCTGTTCGGATCGATTGCCACGGAACTGGCCGTGATCCTGGGCGCGGGGCTGCTGCTGATCGCCGGCATCGTGCTGACGGCGCGCTACTGGGACATCCACCTGCTGCGGCGCAGCCACGCCGAAGCCGCGCGGGCGCTGGAAAGCGAGACGATCAGCCATATCCTGGTCAGTGCCACGCCGGTGGGCCTGTGCATCGTGCGGCAGCAGGACGAATCGATCCTGACGTCGAACGCGGTGGCCGACCAGTTGCTGGGCCACGGCCAGGGCGCGCGCATGCCGGCCCACATCATGGATGCGCTGCGGCGCCGCGCGCCGGCGGACAGGCAGCCGGCGGCGTCGATCACGCAGGTGACCGTGCCCGCTGCGTTCGCGCCGGCCGAATCGGCCACCCAGTTCCTGCAGGTGACCTGCGCCCCGGCCACGTACCGGGACGAGGCGGTGCTGTTCTGCGCCGTCCAGGACATCACGGCGCAGCACCAGCTCGAATCGCAGCTACGCACGGCGCGTGAGACGGCCGAGTCGATGATGCGGGCACGGTCGAACTTCTTTGCGTCGATGAGCCACGAGATCCGCACGCCGCTGAACGCGCTGCTGGGCAATATCGAACTGCTGACGCGCGCCGACGGCCTGGCACCCCATGCGGCGCGGCTGCGGGCGCTGCAGGTGGCGTCAGAAGGACTGCAGCGCATCGTCAATGACATCCTCGATTTCTCGAAGATCGATGCCGGCGAGATGAAGCTGGTCAACGAGCCGTTCCGGCCCATCGCCGACCTGGAAAGCCTGGCGATGTCGTACGCGCCGATGGTGCAGGACAAGCCGGTGCGCTTCTACGTGCATCTGTCGCCGTCGCTGGACACGATGGTGGTGGGAGACCGCACGCGCATCGCGCAGATCGTCAACAACCTGCTCAGCAACGCGTTCAAGTTCACGTCGTGCGGCAAGATCACGCTGAGCGCCGAGATGACCACGGACACGCAGGAGCGCAGCGTGCTGGTCTGCCGCGTGCGCGATTCCGGCATCGGCATGCCGCCGGCGCTGGTGGCGCGCATCTTCCACCCGTTCGTGCAGGGCGAGGCCAGTACGTCGGCGCGCTATGGCGGCACGGGCCTGGGCCTGTCGATCTGCGCGCGGCTGACGGAGCTGATGAACGGGCATATCACCGTGGAGAGCGTGGAAGGCGTGGGTACCGCGTTCACGATGGCCGTGCCGCTGGGGGCCGCCGCCGCGGCGCTGCCGGCGCCCGAGCCGGTGGCGCGGGGCACGCGCGCGATGGTGCTGTGCCAGGAAACCGAATCTGGCACCGTGCTGCAGGCGTGGCTGGAGCGCGCGGGCTGGCGGGTCGATACGTTCCACCGGCTCGACGCCGCGCAGGCATGGCTGCGCGCCAACCGGCCCCACATCCTCGTGGTCACGGGCGAGTACGGACGCGACACGCTCGACACGCTGCGTCGGCAGCATCCGGCCAACGTGGTCTGGGTGACGCGCGACGGCCCGGAACAACCCGCGGCGCGCGGCGACGGCGTCTACGAGGTGTCGACGTTCAGCCATGACGCGATCCTGGCCGGCACCCTCGCGGCGCTGAACGACGAGGCGGCACCGGCCCTGACGGCGGCGGACGCCGCGCCGGTGGCGCCCGCCCGCGATCCCGCCCTGCCCCGCCGCAGCATCCTGGTGGCCGAGGACAACGTGCTGAACCAGATGCTGGTGGCGGAACAGCTCGACACGCTGGGCTGGGACCCGGTGGTCGTCGGCGATGGCCGGCAGGCGCTGTCGACGCTGGAGCACGCCCGGTTCGACGCCGTGCTGACCGACATCCACATGCCGGTGATGGATGGCTATGCGCTGCTGGGCGCGATACGGGCCGCGCATCCGTCGCTGCCGGTGCTGGCGTTCAGCGCCGTGACGACCAGCGATCAGGCCGAGGACTGGCGCGCTCGCGGGTTCGCCGGGCATGTCGCCAAACCCGCGTCGCTCAAGGCGCTGGAACAGGCGCTGCAGGCCATCCCGGCCCCGGTGGAATCCCCCGACCTTGCCGACTACGCCGACCCCGTCGACGATGACCCGCCGATCCCGCCCGCCGAACTGGCCCGCTACCGGGGCATCCTGCGCCAGCATCTGCTGGCCGACGAGCCGGAGCTGGCCGACATCCTGCTGCGGCACGATCCGGTGGCGCTGCAGCATTGGGCGCACCGCTCGGCGGGCGCGTTCCTGATCGTCGCGGAGCACGACACCGTGGCGCTGTGCCGGGCCGTGGAGGCGCTGTGCGAGCAGGAGCAGGGCTGGTCGGAAGCCATCGCGGAGGCCGGCGGCGCGCTGCACGCGGCCGTGCTGGCGTTCCAGCAGGACGGCGCCGGCGATCCGGCCGGTGGCGGGGTGCCGGCGGCTGCGGCACCGTAGCGCGGATGCGCCACGCATTTGCACAGGGCGGCGCGCCGGACGATAATGGCGCGTCCGATCCTGACAGAATTGTCATCTTCCGCGGGGTCCGGGCTTTCCAAGAACAGCGCAAGCCGCCCGACCCGCCTCCATGCAGTCCCATCAAGGTCTTCCGCGCCCCCAGCGTACCTGGGCCATCCTGACTGTGTTTTGCGGCCTGATCATGGCCGTGCTGGACGGATCGATCGCCAACATCGCCCTGCCGTCCATCTCCCGGGAACTCCAAAGCGACCCGGCGCGGACGATCTGGGTCGTCAACGCCTATCAACTGACCGTCACGGTCTGCCTGCTGCCGCTGTCCTCGCTTGGCGACATCCTCGGCTACAAGCGCGTGTATCGCGTGGGGCTGGCCACGTTCCTGGTTGGGTCGCTGCTCTGCGCAATCTCGGTCAACCTGCCGATGCTGGTGGCGGCGCGGGTGATCCAGGGCATCGGCGGGGCCGGCATCATGAGCGTCAACACCGCGCTGGTACGGGTCATCTACCCGCCAACGCGCCTCGGGCGCGGCATCGGGCTGAACGCACTGGTGGTGGGGGTGACGATTGCCGTGGGGCCGTCGCTGGGCGCGCTGATCCTGGGCATTGCCAGCTGGCCGTGGCTGTTTGCGGTGAACGTGCCCGTGGCGCTGTTCGCGCTGACGCTGGCGCGCCGGGCGCTGCCCGAGACGCCGCCGCAGCCGCGCGCATTCGACTATCCGAGCGCGGTGCTGTCCGCCGTGGTCATCGGCATGTTCATCCTGGGCGTCGACGCGCTGGGCCACGCACCGCTGCGCATTGCCGGCGGTTGCGGGCTGGTGCTGGCCCTGGGGCTGGGCTGGGTCCTGGTGCGCCGCCAGCAGGGCCAGGCCGCCCCGCTGGTGCCGGTGGACCTGTTCGCCAGCCGCGCATTCACGCTGGCCGTTGCCACGTCGTTCTGCTCGTTCATGACCCAGATGCTGGCGTTCGTGGCGTTGCCGTTCTATCTCGAATACCAGTTGGGGCGCAGCCTGCAGGAGACCGGCCTGCTGATCACGCCGTGGCCGCTGATGGTGGCGGTGATGGCCGCGCTGTCGGGCCGGCTTTCCGACCGCTATCCGGCCAGTGTGCTGGCCGGCGGCGGGCTGCTGATGCTGGGCGCCGGACTCGTGAGCCTGGCGATGCTCGGGCCGGACGCGTCGAGCCTGGACATTGCCTGGCGCACCGCGCTGTGCGGCACCGGCTTCGGGTTCTTCCAGTCGCCCAACAACCGGGCGATGATCAGCGCCACGCCCCACGAGCGCAGCGGCGGCGCCAGCGGCGCGCAGGCCACGACCCGGCTGCTGGGGCAGACCACGGGTACGGCCGTGGTGGCGCTGCTGTTCAGCCTGGACCGCGCCGGCGCGGCCCGCACTGCGCTGTACGTGGCGGCTGCCGTGGCGTCGGTCGGCGCGCTGGTCAGCCTGAGCCGGCTGCGCCGGCGGTAAGTCGGCCACGCGTCAGCGCTGGGCGTCACGGTGGGCGATGCCCATCGCCTTCTCGATCCGTTCCAGGCGTTCCAGCCACGTCGCCGCGCCGTCGTCCCGCTCCGGCAGCGCCACGCCGCCGTGTCCGCCGGCATCGCGTATCCGGTTGTGGTCGCCTTCGACCGAAATCACCGTGCAGCCCGTCAGCATCAAGGCCAGCGCGGCCAGCCCGCGCACCGTTCGCTTCAGCATGATTCGCGCCTCTCCGGGCACCCGGCCCAATGAAAAAGACCGGGCAACACGCCGTCCTGCCTGACGGCGCGTTGCCCGGAACCGCTACCGGCTTACCCGCCGGCTGGGGACCTCCCGGTCAACTCAGGCCGGACCCAGGTCGAGCCACACGCGGTTGTCGCCATCGGCCAGCGTGGTCGTGTAGAGCGGGTTGCCAGGCTCCTGCGTGGCTTCTGCCCACCACTTGGCGCGATACTTGCGCAGGCCCTGGCCCAGGTAGCTGTTGGTCACCTCGGAGCCTTGGGCATAACCCTGCGCACGCCACGTACCTTCCGTCTCCGCGCTGCCACCGGCCAGGATGCGCAGTTCCACCGTGGCGGTACCCTCGTCGCCGGTGCCTGCGAGGCCCGTGGCGGTGAGGGTCACCTCGATGATCGTGTCGCGGTCCACGACCGGTGCATTGGCGCTGACCGAGACCGAATCGGCACCGTCGAACGACAGGCCCGGCGCCGACCACGAGAACAGCAGCGGGGGCGGGCCGCTCGACTCGCTGGCGGAGAGCTGGATCGGCGCGCCGCTTTCGATCTGCGTACGGCCGGTGATGACGGCCTTCACGTCGCCTTCTTCCACTTCAGCGGGCACCACGGTCAGGAAGATCGCGCTCTGGTCGGTTTCCGTGCCGTCGTTCACGGTCAGCTTGACCCAGAAGTCGGTGGGCTCGGTCACCGCCGGTGCGGTGCCTTCCACCAGTTCGGCCGTGCTGCCGTCGAACGACAGGTCCGGGGCGTCCCAGCTGTAGGTCAGCGCGTTGTCGTCCGGGTCGAACGATGCTTCCGCGGACAGCGCGTACGGCGTGCCCGATTCCAGCATCACCGTGATCCGCGACGTGGGCGGTTCCTGCGTCTTCTTCTTGACCACCAGCGACTGGGTGGCCGTGGCCGTGTCGCCGTCGGCGTCGGTCACGGTCAGCGTCACCGTGTAGGTGCGCGTGGTCAGCGGCAGCGTGCCTTCCACCACCGCCGTGGTCTTGCCGTCCAGGAACGTCAGGCCCGACGCGCTCCACTTGTAGGTGAGCGGCTCGGCGCCCCACGACCGCAGGCCGGAGAACGACACCGTGGCGCCTTCGAACGCTTCGGTCGGGCCCTCGATCACGGCCACCGTGGTGTCCATGTTCTCGGTGTTGATGCCCTCGAAGTACAGCGGGTCCATGTCGATCACTTCGTTCTGGATCGGGGCGCCCAGCCCTTCACGCGCGGCGTTCAGCAGCACGCCGTTGTCCATGTCGATGGTCCACGTGAACAGGCCGCCGAGGTTGTTCTGCAGCACGTACCGGCCTTTTTCCAGCACCGAGCGCGGCGTGTCGATCGACAGGAACAGCCCGGACTCGGGGTTGTACAGGTAGTCGGCGTCAGCCTCCTTGTCCGTGTACAGGTTGAAGCCGTTGATGCCGGTGCGGTTCTCCAGGTCCAGGTAGTTGTACAGGATGTCGTAGAACTCGCTCGCGCCCGATTCGTACGAGCCGGTGGTGGTGCCGGTACCCGGGCTGTACGTGCCGACCAGCGGCGACCAACTTTCGATCACGGCATTGCGCGCGCTGCGGCTGTACGCGGCGTAGCCCACGAAGATGTTCTTCGACGGCACGCCCACGCTCAGCAGGTACTTCACCGAGCGGTCGATGCTGAAGGCGCTGTCGGCGTAGTCGTACAGGTTGGTGTGGTGCGCCAGCGCGGGCGCCCACGGCGTGCCGAAGAAGTCGTAGGTCATCAGGTTGATGCCCTCGACGCCGGCTTCGAGCATGCCGGGGATGTCGGCGGCGATCATCGTGTCCATCGACGCGCCCGCGGCAATGCTGACGCGCACGTTCGGCAGCCGCTGCTTGATGCCGCGCACCAGCGCCTGGAAGTTCGCGGCGTCCTCGGGGCCGTGCGGGTTGCCGGCGCCCGGCATGCCCGGGTATTCCCAGTCAACGTCCACCTCGGTGAACATCGGGAAGCGATCGAAGATGTAGGCGATGCTTTCGATCAGCGTCTGGCGCCGGGTGGGGTCGGCCGCCACGGCGTGGAACCCGCCGCTCATGGTCCAGCCGCCCAGGCTGAACGACAGCTTCAGGTTCGGGTTCTTCTGCTTGAGCTTGGCCAGCCCGCCCAGGATGCCCTGCGCCCGGCTCTGGTCGAACAGCCACTTGTAGTCGTCGCTGACCCAGCCGGAGAAGCCGACGTTGCGGTACGACGCCACGTCGCCCCACGGGTCGGTGAAGGTGGCCTCGTTCAGCTTGCGGCCGAACTGGCGCGCGGCCTCGTCGATCGCGTACTGCTTCTCGCCGGGATCGCCGACGATGCCGGCAAAGCCGATGATCAGGCGGTCGTAGGCGGCGGCGTCCAGCAGCATCAGGTCCGTGCCACGGCCGGCGGCGCTGTTGGTGAAATTGCCATCCAGGCGGCCGTCGTACTGCGACCAGTCCGTGTAGTAGCCGAACACTTCCGTGCCCTGCTGCGGGGCGCCGTACTTGTTGTACACGCGCTTGGCCACGCGCGTCGACGTGTACGAGTAGTTCTGCACCTCGGTCGACGGGTCGAAGTTGTTCTGACGGTAGGTGCGTTCCGTGGCGCCCGCCGTGCCGGAGATGGCGGGATCGCCCGGATCCTCCGCGTAGACGAGCTTGCTGTTCGTACGGCCGGCGCCCAGGTTGGCGCGCACGTTGCTGAAGCGGCGGCGCGGTGTGCGCGGCGGTTCCGGATCCGACGGATCGCCGCTGCGGTACGTCCGGCCAAGCAGCCCGGCGCGTCCCTGCGTCGCCTGGCCTGCGGGTTGGTCCTTGCTGTCACACGTTTTCTTTGTCATGACATCTGTCCTTGCAGAATGGTTTGAATGCCGCCGGCGCCCTGGGAGCCCCTCTCATCCGGACTGCGGCACCGGCGGCCAGACGCATCTTTCTCCCGTGCCGCCTGCAATGACATGGATTCAACGTGGAATATCGGCGGTCATAACCATTCCATCCGAATAGCCGGCCGCATTTGGCGCGGCATTTGGCATTTCACCCCGCCGCCAATGCCCGGCGATTAATCGATATGGATCGGCACTGATCCACCACGCCAAATGGATGACGTGGATTCCGGGAAATCCATCGGATTGAACAGTCTCGTCGATATCCGAAACGCATACCCGTATGGGTTATGATGCAGGCGGAATGCCGCGCCAGCCGTCTTTAATCCTGTCACGTCCTGATGTAGTGACAACCGGTCAGCGTTGACAGCCATTCCTTATTCGCGCGAAGAAGACGGGCATTCGATGCTCGCCATTGTTTCCATATTTGGCGATATACGGCATAGAGCGGCGTTGAGCTGTCACCCGTGCGGGTCAGATACCGAGAGAAATATCTTCCATGGGAGCTATTTCTGCGGGTCGATACGCTTGTCGTCCATCGCAGACGACAGGGGTAATCCAAATGATCCGGAATGGCGATTCTGTATTTTTCGATTGGGACACCGACCGAGTTTTGCGCGGCGGCGTGGTGGCGAAAATAACCGGCCAGCAAAAGAAACTGCTGCGCCTGCTGGTGGAAGGAAAAGCACCGGTCAAATCCCGCGATTCCCTGCTCAAGGGCGTTTGGGGAAAACGCGCGGCGCTGGTCGACGAGCTATACCTGGTGCAATTGGTCTACCGTCTGCGCAAGGCCCTGAGCCCGGTCAGCCTGGACGCCCACATCGTCACCGTGCCGCGCCAGGGGTACCGGTTCATCCCCGTGCCCTACACGACCACCGTGCCGCCCGCCGAGGCGGCCCAGCCCGTCCAGCCGGCCCAGCCGATGGAATCGGGCATCGAGCAGGCGCGCGGGCTGGCCCATGTGCTGGCACGGCTGGGGGTGCCGATCTCCACGTCGTCGGCGCCCGTGTCGTTCGCCGATATCGACGACGCGCTGCACATCGACGAGTCGCAGGGCATCGTGTCGTGCAACGGGGTCATCGCCAAGCTCACGCGCTTCGAGTTACGGCTGCTGATCGTGCTGAAGGACCATGGCGAGACCGTGATGTCGCGCCAGCAGATCATCGCGGCGGTCTGGGGCCCGCAGGCCATGGTCGACGAGAACTGCCTGACGCAGCTGGTGTCGCGGCTGCGGCGCGCGCTGCATCCACTGGGCCTGGACAGCTGCGTCTCGGCGGTGCCCAAGGTGGGCTACCGCTTTCGTTCCCAGACTGGCGCGGCGGCGCGCGCCTTCTGAACGCTAGCCGCCGCCCGCCCAGCCGGCTATTCCGCCTTGGCGCCAGAGTCCTTGACCACCTTGGCCCACTTGGCGATCTCGCTGCGCTGGTACTCGGCCAGCTTCTCGGGCGGGCCGAGCACCGGGTCCAGCCCCAGCGTCTTGAGCTTGGCCTGCACGTCCGGCAACGTGAAGATCCGGTTCAGCTCGGCGTTGAGCCGGGCCACCACGTCCTTGGGCGTGTGGGCCGGCGCGAAGACCGCGAACCACGACGTGGCGTCGTAGCCCGGCAGGCCCTGTTCGGCGATGGTGGGGATGTCGGGCGCCGATGCCGACCGCTGGGCGCTGGTCACGCCCAGCGCGCGCAGCTTGCCCTCCTTCACCACGGGCAGCGCCGAGGGCAGGTTGTCGAACATCATCGTGATATGGCCGCCGAGCAGGTCCGGAATGGCCATCGCCCGGCCCTTGTACGGCACGTGCACGATCTTCGTGCCGGCCATCGTGTTGAACAGCTCGCCCGCCACGTGCAGCGACGTGCCGACGCCCGGCGTGCCGAACGTCAACTGCCCCGGCTTGGACTTGGCCAGCGCGATCAGTTCCTGCACGTTCCTGGCCTGCACCGACGGATGCACGACCAGCACGTTGGGCGTGGACGCCAGCAGGATCACGGGCACGAAGTCCTTGACCATGTCGTAGGGCATCTTGCTGTAGAGCGCCCCGTTGATCGAATGCGTGCCGACCGTGCCCAGCGCCAGCGTGTAGCCGTCGGGCGGGGCCTTGGCGACGATCTCGCCGCCGATGTTGCCGCCCGCGCCAGGCTTGTTGTCCACCACCACGGGCTGGCCCAGGGACACCTTCTCGGAGAAGATGCGCGACAGGATGTCCGGCGCGCCGCCGCTGGGAAAGCCCACCACGATCCGGATCGGCTTGGACGGGTAGGCATCGGCGGCCTGCACCACGGGCGCCGTCATCACTGCGGCCGTGGCGGCCAGTATCGCCAGCACCTGCCGGCGCCGGAACAGTCGAGCACGCATGTCTGTCTCCTGAATCGTTCTTGTGGGATTTGCTGCTACACGGCGATATTGCCGAATTCCTGGGTGACCTGCTCGTGCAGCCGGCGCATGCCGCGCAGCCAGCGATCGTAGTCCTGGCCCTTGCGGCGATAGTATTCCAGCACCTCGGGGTGCGGCAGGATCAGGAAACTTTCGTTGGCCACGCCTTCAAGCGTCTTCTCGGCCACGTGCTCCGGCGTGACCGAACCCGCCTGCAGAAAGCCCTTGCGCTCGCCATCGTCGCCGAACAGCATCTTCGTCTGCACGCCCTGCGGGCAGATGCAGCTCACCTTGATGCCACGCTCGCCGTAGGTGATCGACAGCCACTCGGCAAAGCCGATCGCGGCGTGCTTGGTCACCGCGTACGGCGCCGAGCCGATCTGCGACAGCAGGCCCGCCGCCGACACCGTGTTGACGAAGTACCCCTCGCCGCGCGCCAGCATCTGCGGCAGCACGGCCCGTGCCGCGTGGATGTGGGCCATGACGTTGATTTCCCAGATGCGCTGCCAGTCGTCGGCGGAGGCTTCCAGCCCCTTGCGCAGGATGATGCCGGCGTTCGAGCAGAACACGTCCACCTGGCCAAAGCGCTGCGTGGCCACGTCGACCAGCCCCTGCACGGCGGCCGCATCGGCCACATCCACGCGCTGCGAGAAGACCTGGCAGTCCGGCGCGGCTGCGGCGGCCTCGGCGGCCACCTGTGCAGCGCCCGCCGCGTCGATGTCGGCCACCGCCACGCCACGGGCGCCGGCCTGCGCAAACGCCAGCACCAGTGCGCGGCCGATGCCGGTGCCACCGCCGGTGACGATCACGGTCTTGTTGCGAATCTCCATCTCTCTCTCCTTGCAGGTTTTCGGAATCGGTCAGGCGGGCTGCCAGAGCCGCGCGGCCAGCGTATCGGCCAGCTCGCGGATGCGCGGGCCCAGGTTGCCTTCGAGCACTTCGGGCGACAGGCGCGTGGATGCGCCGCCAATGTTGAGCGCCAGCACCTCGGAGCCATCGGCCAGCCGCACGGGCGCGGCGGCGCCGCTGACCGAGCGGTCCCATTCGGCATGGGCCACGCAGAAGCCGCGCCGCGCGTGTTCGCGCATCGCCCGTTCCAGCTTGGTCCGCACGGCCGACCAGCGCGCGCCGTGGTGGCGCTCCAGCTCGGCCATGACCGCCACGCGGCGCGGCGCCGGCAGCCCGGCCAGCCACGCACGGCCCATCGCCGAGGTCGACATCGGCAGCCGCGACCCCGGCGTCAGCCGCATCACAAGCGCGCCACGCGGCTGGCAGACTTCCAGGTAAAGCATGTCGTGCCGGTCCGGCGCCGCCAGCGCCACGGTGCAACCGGTGGCGAACGCCAGCGACTGCATCAGCGGCTGCGCGATATGGCGGATGCCGGCACCCGACAGATACCGCTGGCCCGGCAGCATCGCGCCCTGGCCGATGCGGTACTTCTCCTGCGCCGGCACGTAGACCAGATAGCCCAGGCTGGCCAGCGTGTAGGTCAGCCGCGACACGGTCGGTCGGGGAATACCCGTACGACGCGACAACTCGGCGTTGCCCAGGAAGTCGTCGTCGGGCCCGAACGCACGCAGCAATTCCACCCCCCGCGCCAGCGCCGTCACGAAATTGCGGTCCTCGGCATCGTTCGGACACGCGACATCCGCCGACACCAGTGCGGCATCGAGCGGCTGCGGAATCGAGGTGGTGCGTTTCATGAGCGATTGATATCAGTTTCCATGCCGGCGAGCGCCGGTATGTAGGGAAAACATAGGGGCCATAGGCCCCGTAAATATGCGCCTGCTGGCCCGCCCCGCAGCAGCTTGCACGCTGAAATCAGGGAATACACGGACGGTTTTCGGCCCGTTGCGGGCATGCTATTTCGCGTATCGGAATACTACGTCTGATCGCTTGACGCTCGCTGAAACGCTATGCAAAGTCGCCGAAAAAGAACGACCGTGCGAGAACGCGACACGGCGTCGGACACAGCGCGGGTGCCCCGGTGGCACACCATCGCAAGGAGACAAACGCATGGCACTGTTTTTCCAGCAGTTCCTCAATGGCTTGACACTGGGCGGCGTCTACAGCCTGGTGGCCTTGGGGTTGACCCTTGTCTACGGCATCCTGCACGTGCCCAACTTCGCGCACGGCGCGTTGTACATGGCCGGCGCCTACGTGTCGTACTACGCCATGACCACGCTGGGCCTGAACTACTGGCTGGCGATGCTGGCCGCGGCCGCCGTGGTGGCCGTGCTGTCGATGCTGGCCGACCGGCTGGTGTTCCATCCGCTGCGCAACGCGCCCGAGATCCACGACATGATCGCGGCCATCGGCATCCTGCTGTTCCTGGAAGCCGGCGCGCAGGCGCTGTGGGGCGCCGACTTCCACCGCATGCCCACGCCGTACGGCCAGATGGTGGACATCTTCGGGCTCACCGCGCCGCTGCAGCGCGTGCTGATCATCGTGGCCGCGTTTGGCCTGATGGTGCTGCTGCACCTGTTCCTCACGCGCACGGTCACCGGCTCCACGATCATGGCGATGGCCCAGAACCGCGAGGGCGCGGCGCTGGTGGGCATCGACGCCACGCGCGTCACGCTGCTGGTGTTCGCCATCTCCGGTGCGCTGGCCGCCATCGCCGCCACGCTCTACGCGCCGATCAACCTCGTGTACCCGAGCATGGGCAACCTGGTGATCACCAAGGCGTTCGTCATCATCATCCTGGGCGGCATGGGCAGCATTCCCGGCGCCATCGTCGGCGGGCTGATCATCGGCATGGCCGAAAGCTTCGGCGGGTTCTACATCTCCACCGACTACAAGGACATCATCGCCTTCCTGCTGCTCGTGATCATCCTGTCGGTGCGTCCGCAGGGCCTGTTCGCCGGCAAGGCCGCCTGAGGAGACACCGACATGAAAGCACTGCAAGGCAAGACAGGCTGGGCGCTGCTGCTGGCCGCCGCCATCGCGTTTCCGCTGGCCGTTCCCAACAGCTACTTCCTGACCGTGATGACGCTCGCGTTCATCACCGCCATCGCCACCCTGGGCCTGAACCTGCTGACCGGGTACACGGGCCAGCTGAACCTGGCGCACGGCGGCTTCATGGCCGTCGGCGCCTACACGCTCGGCATCCTGACCGTCGACCACCAGGTGCCGTTCTGGCTGGCGTTCGCGCTGTCCGGCGTGGTCTGCATGGTGCTGGGCTACGGCGTGGGCGTGGTGTCGCTGCGCCTGAAGGGCCACTATTTCTCGATCTTCACGCTCTGCGTGGGCTACATCATCTACCTGGTGATCGAGAAGTGGGAGGGGCTCACACACGGCGCCGTCGGCCTGATCGGCATCCCGGTGCCGGCGGCCATCGGCCCGCTCGCCTTCGACAGCGTGCAGGCCCAGTACTACCTGGTGCTGGCGTTCCTGACGATCGGCACGTTCGTGATGCACCGCATCGTCGGCTCGCTGCTGGGGCGCGGCTTCATGGCCGTGCGCAACAGCGACGCGCTGGCCGAGGCGCTGGGTATCAACCTGATGCGCACCAAGGTGCTGTCGTTCGTGCTGTCGGTGGCCTACGCGGGCTTTGCCGGGGCACTCTACGCGGGGCAGGTGCGGTTCCTGGGCCCGGACATCGCGCGCACCGACATCACGTTCGACATGGTCATGTCGATGCTGGTGGGCGGCACGGGCACGCTGCTGGGGCCGCTGCTGGGCGCCGTGCTGGTGCCGTGGGTCACCCAGACGCTGCAGTTCCTGCAGGACTACCGGATGCTGGTGTTCGGCCCGGTGCTGATCCTGCTGATCATCTTCGTGCCCGACGGCATCGTGGGGTCCTACCTGAAGCGCCAGGCGCGCCGCGCCGCCGCGCAACGCCGGGGCGAACTGGCCGCCGCGCGCAACGCCCAGCCCATCGCCACGCGCCGCCCGGGAGCCGAGAATGCTTGAGATCCGCAACCTGACCAAGAAGTTTGGCGGCCTGACGGCCGTGCACGACGTGTCCGTGACGTTCGAGGCCGGCCACATCAACGCGATCATCGGCCCCAACGGCGCCGGCAAGACCACGTTCTTCAACCTGATCGCCGGCACGCACGCGCCCTCGTCCGGGCAGGTGCTGTTCAAGGGCCAGGACGTGGCGGGCCTGCGGGCCGACCAGATCGCGCGGCTGGGCGTGGCGCGCACGTTCCAGGCCACCGCGCTGTTCGACCGCGCCACGGTGCTGGACAACCTGATCGTCGGCCACCGCCTGCGCACGAAGTCCGGCCTGGCCGACGTGCTGCTGAACACGCGCCGCCTGCGCGAGGAAGAACGCCTGTGCCGCGACAAGGCCGAAGCCGCGCTGGACTTCGTCGGCCTGACCCATCTGGCGCACGAGGTGGCCGCCGATATCACGCAGGAAGCACGCAAGCGCGTGGCCTTTGCGCTCGCGCTGGCCACCGACCCCGACCTGCTGCTGCTCGACGAGCCGGCCGGCGGCGTGAACCCGGAGGAAACCGTGGGCCTGGCCGAGCTGATCCGCAAGATGGTGCGGCACGGCAAGACGGTCTGCCTGATCGAACACAAGATGGACATGATCATGCGGCTGGCCGACAAGATCATGGTGCTCAACTACGGCGAGAAGATCGCCGAGGGCACGCCCGCGCAGATCCAGCAGGACCCGCGCGTCATCGAAGCCTACCTGGGAGCCGACCATGTTGCAGCTTGAACGCGTCTCGCTGTCGTACGGCAGCTTCCGCGCCCTGGACAACATCACGCTCCACGCCGGCGCCGGCGAACTGGTGGTGCTGCTGGGCGCCAACGGGGCCGGCAAGAGCTCGATCTTCCTGGCGATGAGCGGCATCCATCGCACCAGCGGCGGCAGCATGCGCTTTGACGGCCGCGAGCTGGGCGGCATGAAGCCGTCGCAGATCGTGCAGGCCGGGCTCGTGCACTGCCCCGAAGGCCGCAAGCTGTTTCCGGCCATGAGCGTCGAGAAGAACCTGACGCTCGGCGCCTACGTGCACCGCCGCGACCGCGCCGGCATCCGCGCCACGCTGGAAGAGGTCTACGAGATGTTCCCGATCCTGCGCCAGAAGAAGGACGACCCGGCCGGCTCGCTGTCGGGCGGCCAGCAACAGATGGTGGCGCTGGGCCGCGCGCTGATGGGCCGCCCGCGCGCGCTGCTGCTCGACGAGCCGTCGCTGGGCCTGGCGCCGCTGGTGGTCAAGCAGATGTTCGAGGTGATCCAGCGCATCAACCGCGCCGGCACCACGGTGCTGCTGGCCGAGCAGAACGCCTACGCGGCGCTGGGCATCGCCCACCGCGCCTACGTGATCGAAAGCGGCCGCATCGTCATGGAAGGCGACCGCGACGCGCTGCTGAAGGACGAGGGAATCCGGAAGGCTTATATCGGGGGGTAGTGGAAAGGTTTGCTCCCCTCTCCCGCTCGCGGGAGAGGGGTTGGGGGAGAGGGCGTTGCGGTCCAAATCGCGACCGTCGCATCTGGAACGTCCTGCCCTCTCCCCCGCCCCTCTCCCGCAGGCGGGAGAGGGGAGAAAACAATTGGCTATCGAAGCCAGAACAGACTAGGAGACAGCACATGCACCACCAAACACTGGGTCGTTTCTTCGCGCTTGCCGCGTGCGCCGCGGCGGCAGTCCTGGCTTCCTCGCCCGCGCTGGCGCAGGAAGTGGTCAAGATCGGCTATACCGGCCCGCTGTCGGGCGGTGCCGCGCTCTATGGCAAGAACGTGCTGTCGGGCATCCAGATGGCCGTCGACGAGATCAACGCGGGCGGCCTGCAGGTGGGCGGCAAGAAGGTGAAGCTCGAAGTCGTGGCGCTGGACGACAAGTACGCGCCGGCCGAGGCCGCGATCAATGCGCGCCGGCTGGTGCAGCAGCACAAGACGCCGGCCGTGTTCGTGCCGCACTCGGGTGGCATCTTCGCGCTGCAGGCGTTCAACGAGCAGGAGAAGTTCCTGGTCATGGCTTATTCCAGCGTGCCGCGCATTACCGACGCCGGCAACAAGCTGACGATCCGCATCCCGCCGGCCTACACCGGCTACATCGAGCCGTTCGTCAAGGCGCAGATGAAGCGCTACGGCAAGAACGTGGCGCTGGTGCCGGCCGACCACGACTACGCCAAGGCGTGGGTGCAGGCGTTCGTGCCGGCCTGGGAAGGCGCGGGCGGCAAGGTCGTCGGCAACAACCCGATGTCGTACACCAAGGCCACCGACTTCTACACCGGCGTGTCGCGCGCCATCGCCGACAAGCCGGACGTGATGTTCGTGGGCGGCCCGTCAGAGCCGACGGCGCTGGTGGTCAAGCAGGCCCGCGAGCTGGGCTTCAAGGGCGGCTTCATCATCATGGACCAGGCCAAGATGGACGAGATGGCCAAGGTCACCAACGGGCTGGGCATGCTGGAAGGCTCCATCGGCGTGATGCCGCTGGTCAACGACGCCCGCCCGGCCGCGCAGGCGTACAACGCCCGCTACAAGAAGCTGCATGACGGCCGCGACGCCACCACGGAGATGTCGCTGAACTACACGATGACGTGGGCGCTGGCCAACGCGATGAAGCTGGCCGGCACCACCACCGACGCGGCGGCCATCCGGGCAAAGATGCCCGATGCGGTCAAGGCGCTGCCGAAGGAAGTGAATCCGAACGAGGTGGACGGCATCGACGCCAAGGGCGGCTCCGAGGCCGACACCGTGGTCGGCTGGGTGCAGAAGGGCAAGATCGAGCCGGTGCGCCTGTCGGAACTGGCGAAGTAAGGCGCCGCAAAGAGAGAGAGGCGGAGGGGGCAGTACCCGGCTGGCGGGCAGCCAGCATCGACAAGGCAGTCAAAACAGTCGACGTGGAGAGAAGCGAAGGGCGTCCGGCACCACCGGACGCCCTTTGTCTTTGCTGCCGCCGGTCAGGCCCGGCGCTAGCGCCGGTCGTCGTTGCGCGCCTGCTGGCCGCGCTGCTGCTGTTGCTGCTGTTGCTGCTGTTGCTGCTGGAACTGGCGCTGGCGGTCCTGCTGCTGGCGCTGCTGCTCCTGGAACTGGCGCTGCTGTTCCTGCGCCTGCCGCTGCATGTGCTGCTGTTGCTGCTGCGCCTGCTGTTGCTGCTGCTCGTGCACGCGCCGCTGCTGCTCCTGCGCCTGGCGCTGCTGCTCCATCATCTGCTGGCGCTGCATGGCCTGTTGGCGCTGCTGCTCAAACTGCTGGCGCTGCTGTTCCTGGAATTGGCGGGCCTGCTCCAGTTGCTCGCGCTGCGCCGCCTGCTGCCGCTGCTGGTCGATCTGCTGCCGCTGCTGCTCCTGGAACTGCCGCTGCTGGTCGCGCATCTGCGCCTGCCGCTGCATGTCGGCCTGCCGTTCCTGCGCCTGCCGCTGCTGGTCGGCGAACTGCCGCTGGCGCTCCTGCGCCTGACGCTGAATATCCTGCTGCAGCCGATCCTGCTGCTGGCGCTGCTGGTCGAACTGCCGCTGGCGCTCCTGTGCCTGACGCTGGATATCCTGCTGCTGCCGATCCTGCTGCTGGCGTTGCTGGTCGAACTGCCGCTGGCGCTCCTGTGCCTGACGCTGGATATCCTGCTGCTGACGCTCCTGCTGCTGGCGTTGCTGGTCGAACTGCTGCCGGTTCATCGCCTCGCGCCGCTGGTCGTCCAGTTGCCGTTGCTGGTCCTGCATCATCCGCTGCTGCTCGAACTGCTGGCGCCGTTGCTGGTCTTCGCCCTGCCACCGCTGGCCCTGCATCTGCCGCTGCTGGCTGTCGAGCTGGCGCTGCAACGCCTGTTGCTGCTGACGCTGGTTGTCGGCGCTCTGCCGCTGCTGGTCGTCGAGCTGGCGCTGCTGCACGAACTGCTGGCGCTGCGCGTCCGGCATGCCCGCGCGTGGCTGGCCGCCCGACCAGCCGCCCGGTCCGCGCCCGGCCTGCGCCGCCTGGCTCATGCGGACGTCGGGCTGCCATGGCAGCGCCTGCGCCGGCTGCGGGCCGCGTCGGCGGTCGTCGCGGCCGGCCTGCTGGCCGCGGCCTTCCTGGCCCGGCTGCGGCCCCCGCCACGCCGGACCGGCCCCGGCGGTGCCGCCCTCGCGCGCAAAGCGGCGCGCCAGGTCGTCGCTGCCCAGCCGCCCCGGCTGCCGTGCCGCAATGGCCTGCCGTTCAAAGCCTTGCCGCGCCATCGGCGGCAAGCCCTGCGGCCGCGCGCCGCCGCCCCAAAGACTGGCCTTGACCGGCGCGATGATCGGCCCGCCACGCCCCTCGCCCACGGGCAGCGTGCGCCATTCGTCGCGATGGCTGCCGCGCGGCACGGGCCGGCCTTCCACGAAGTTGCGCGACGGCATGCCAGTGATGGCGCCGGGCACGTTGCGGTTGACCCAGCGGTCACGGTCGCCGCCGCGCATCCATGTGTTGTTGACGGTGATGTTGTTGATCCGCGTGATGTAGCGCGGGCTGGCCCGGTACACGGGCCGGTAGACGTCGCGCGGCCCCAGCGGGTACCACGCCACGCCCGGCCCGCCACCAATGCGGATGCTGGCGCCACCGATGAAGCCGACCACGGCCGGCGCGTAGCACGGCCGCACCGCCACCGGCCCCGGCACCCAGCCCCAACGGTTGCCGAAGTACGCCCAGCGCCCGTAGTGCGATGGCGCAAACCCCCACGGCGCGTCGTCGATCCACGTCCATCCCCACGGCGCCACCCAGGCCCAGTGGCCCGCGCTGTACGGCGCCCAGCCGGCCGCCACCGTGCGCGGAAACCACACCGCGCCGTAGCCGGGGTCCTGCTGCCAGTCGCCGTAGTCGTCCAGCGCGGTGTAGCCGGTCATGTCGGCCGGCACGTAGCGGGCGGACGGCGACGCGTCCTCGCGCGCGTCGCGGGCGGCGGTCCACTGGTCAAAGCTGTCGGGGCCCGGATAGTTGCCCGGCCCGGCGTCGGCCAGGTCGGTGCCGGCAAAGCGCATGCGCTGGCCGCGCGTCAACTCGATGGCGCGGGTGTCGCCATACAGCACGGCGCTGCCATGGCGCATCGTCACGAGCGTGGTGGTGCCATCGGGCGAGACGTCGATCCGGTAGTCGCCGGGCTCGCGCGGCACGAACGCCAGGTTGGGCGTGTCGACCTCCACCTGCTGGTCGGGCGGCAGCGCGCGCACGCGGAGCTGCAGCGTGCCCTGCGTCAGCTTGACCTGCGTGGCGCGATCGTCCAGGTTCAGGATCGTGGCGGCCGTGCCGCCCCCCAGGCGCACCGCCGTGGTGCCGGCGTGCAGTTCGGCGCGGCCGCCGGGGTCCACCCAGAGCCGGTCGCCGGTGGTCATCGGCCGGTTCAGCCCCACCGGCGCCCATTCGTCAGAGCTGGCCGGCGCAAAGCTGAGCCCGCCGGCCATGTCGGTCACGGTGGCGATGCGCGACGGCGGGTCGGCAGCCAGCGCGGACGGATCGCCCAGCACATTGGCGTCGTCGGGCGCCCGTTCGACATAGCCGGGCGGCACGGCGGCGTTGTAGTCCTGTGCGCCAGCCTGCCCTTGGGCAAGCAGCGCGGCCAGCCCGACGGCGGGCACGATGACGAGGCGATAACGGGGTTGCATGATCCAGTACCTGAGTCCGGCGGGTGTGCCGGCGAGCATGGCGGCACGCACCCGCTGCCACCGTATCCCGGATAACGGCAGGCGGACCGGTCTGTGCACCGGTCTTTGTAAGGACTTATTTCCCGGCATGCCCGGCGGGGCTTGCGGGACAAAGCCGGATACAAGTCTTGCAGTTGGGGGGCCGCCCCGCCGCCGGGCGGGACGATGCTGCGGTGCGGCAGGCGCCGCCGCTCAGCGCGGCTGGTTGCGCAGGAATTCGGTCAGCCGGTCGGCCGGCATCGGGCGGCCGTAGAGGTAGCCCTGCGCCTCCACACAGCCGTGGGCCAGCAGGAAATCGCGCTGCTCGGGCGTTTCCACGCCCTCGGCCACCACGCCGATCTGCAGGCTCTGGCCGACGTTGATGACCGAGCGGACGATGGCGGCGTCCACATTGTCCTGCGTGACGTTGCGGATGAACGACTGGTCGATCTTGAGCCGGTCCACCGGAAACGTCTTCAGGAAGCTCAGCGACGCGTAACCGGTGCCAAAGTCGTCGCAGGTCAGCGTCACGCCGTCGCGGCGCAGCGCCTGAAGCTGGTCGGACACCTCGTCGCCCTGCTGCAGGGCGATGGTCTCGGTAATCTCGATTTCCAGCCGGTCGGGCGGCAGCTCCAGCGCGCGCAGCACGTGGCGCACCTCGGTCAGCAGCCGGCTTTCGGCCAGCTGGGCGGCAAACAGGTTGATGGCCACGCGCGGCGCGTCCTCGAACGTCAGCGACCATGCCCGCGCCTGGGCGCAGGCCGTGTGCAGCAGCCACATGCCCACGTCGGCGGCCACGCTGCTGGCGGCCAGCGCGTCGATGAACGCGGCCGGCGTGAGCAGGCCCAGCGTGGGATGGCGCCAGCGCATCAGCGCCTCGGCGCCCTTGACGCGGCCGTCCCGCAGGTCCACCTGCGGCTGGTACAGCAGTTCGAACTGGCGTTGGGCGTAGGCTTCGCGCAGGGCCTGCACCAAAGACAGGCGCGTGGTCACGTCGGCCCGCATCTGCGGCTTGAAGAAGCGGATGGTGCGGCCGCCGTCGTGCTTGGCCCGGGCCAGCGCCAGGCTGGCGGCGGCCAGCACGTCGGCCGTGCTGTCGCCGCCGGCGGGCATCACGCACGCGCCCAGGCTGGCCAGCACGTGGTGGCGGTTGCCATTGAGTTCGAAGGGGGCGGACAGCATCGACAGGATGGCCGCACTGACATGGCGCACGAGCGTGGGGTCCGAGATCGACGTCAGCAGCACGCCGAATTCGTCGCCGCCCACGCGGCCCACCACGGCGTCGCGCGGCGACGCATCGCGCAGGCGGCGGGCCACCTGCTGCAGCACGGCGTCGCCTTCGGCATGGCCGTGCATGTCGTTAAAAGCGCGGAAATCGTCGATACCCACCAGCAACAGGGCGAAACGGGGCGTCGTCTCGCTTTGCAGACGCGCTTCCACCCGCTTCAAGAACGCCTGGCGGACGACCACGCCGGTCAGCGGATCCAGGTCCGCCGGCGGCAAGGCGCCAGTCGCCTGCGCCTCCGACTTGGCCACCATCCCTGCCCTATCAGTTGTGATGAACATGTTTCCCGCTCAAGCTATTTGGCAAGTGTGACGAAAACCTTGAAAAAAGCAAGCGCTTCAAATTCCCGCCGCTCCCGCGCAACGGCGCGGCCTGGCGGGTAGCGGGCCGCCGTTGAAATGGCCCGGGCGTTACAGTACCCTACGCCGCAAACGCCTACCACCCGTTCGTGGGATTCCCCAGGGTCCGGTGGGCGTGCCCCGGCCGGCGGCCCGGGCCGGCCCCGCCGCCCCCGCCGCCCCCGTCCCGGCCCAACCAGACTCCATAGACCGTGAACCACTGGACCATCCGCACGCGCATCCTGGCAAGCTTCACCTTCATCCTGCTGGTCATGACGATGATGAGCCTGGCGGCCTATAACCGGCTGACGGCCATCGAGCGCGAAACCACGATCATGCGCACCGACGCGCTGCCCGGCCTGAACTACAGCGCCGGCATGCGCGGCGTCTGGGGCGAGCTCTACGTGCTGGCCTGGCAGACGGTGACCGCGGCCGACCCGGCGCAGCGCGCCCGGCTGCACGCCCAGACCGAGGACGCCACGCGCCGGCTGGACCGGCTGCAGAAGCTGTACGCGGATTCGATCCAGCGTGACGTCGATCGCACCCGGTTCCAGGCGTTCCTGGAACTGCGCAGCCGATACGAGCAGGCCGCCCAGCCCTACCTTGACCCCGTTCGCGGCAAGGACACCGTCGCCGCCGAGGCCGCCCTGCGCGGCGGCGCGCACGAGATCTGGATAGAAGGCCGCAAGGCGCTGCAGGGTCTGGTGGACGACAACGGCAAGGTCAATGACAGCGCCGCCGCCGGCATCGTCGATGCCGTGGACACGGCCAAGGTCAGCATCGAGGTAGCGCTGGCCATCGCCGTGCTGGCCGCGCTGGTCTGCGGCTTCCTGCTGCTGCGCGCCATCAACAGCCCCATGCGATCCATCGTGGCGCTGCTGGACACCATGCGCGGCGGCGACCTGCGCGAGCGCATGACGCTGAACCGGCGCGACGAATTCCGGGCCGTCGAGGAAGGCTTCAACCAGCTGGCCGGCGAACTGACGTCGCTGGTCGGCCAGGCGCAGCGGTCGGCCATCCAGGTCACGACGTCGGTCAACGAGATTGCCGCCACGGCCCGCCAGCAGCAGGCCACCGCCACCGAGACGGCCGCCACGACCACGCAGATCGGCGCCACGTCGCGCGAGATCTCGGCCACGGCGCGCGACCTCGTCCGCACCATGAACGAGGTATCGCACGCGGCCGAGCAGACCGCCGGGCTGGCCGGCACGGGCCAGGTGGGCCTGTCGCGCATGGAAGGCACGATGCACCATGTGATGGAGGCCGCCGGGTCCGTCAACGCGCGGCTGGCCACGTTGAACGAGAAGGCCGGCAACATCAACCAGGTGGTCACGACCATCGCCCGCGTGGCGGACCAGACCAACCTGCTGTCGCTGAACGCCGCGATCGAGGCCGAGAAGGCTGGTGAGTACGGCCGGGGCTTCTCCGTGGTGGCCACCGAGATCCGCCGGCTGGCGGACCAGACCGCCGTGGCCACCTACGACATCGAGCAGATCGTGCGCGAGATCCAGTCGGCCGTGTCCGCCGGCGTGATGGGCATGGACAAGTTCTCGGAGGAAGTGCGGCGCGGGATGTCGGAGGTGACCCAGGTAGGCGACCAGCTTTCGCAGATCATCGGCCAGGTGCAGTCGCTGGCGCCGCGCGTGCAGATGGTCAACGAGGGCATGCAGGCCCAGGCCGGCGGCGCCGAGCAGATCAACCAGGCGCTGATGCAGCTCTCCGAGGCCGCGCAGCAGACCGTGGAATCGCTGCGCCAGTCTAGCCAGGCCATCGACGAGCTGACGCTGGTCTCCAACGAACTGCGCAGCGGCGTCTCGCGCTTCAAGGTCTGAGCGGGCCGGCCGCCCTTCGCCATGGCGCTCTTCCTGCTGTTCCGCATCGGGCCCGACTACTACGCGATCGATAGCGGCGAGGTGGCCGAGGTGCTGCCGCTGACCGCCACCAAGCAGATTCCCGGCGCCCCGGCCTGGGTCTGCGGCCTGATGGTGCGCGCCGGGCAGCCGGTGCCCGTGATCGACGTGACCGCGCTGGCCACGGGCACCCCGGCCGGCGCGCGCACCAGTACCCGGACCGTGCTGGTTAACTACCGTCGACCCGCGCCGATGTCCAGAACCGCCGAAACTGCCGATTTCATCGATCAAGCCGATCCCGCCACCGCTGCCGAAACCGCGCCGGCCGCGCGGCTGCTGGGGCTGCGGCTCGAATATGCGACCGACACGCTGCGGTGCGACCCGGCATCGTTCGTCGACAGCGGCATCGACCCCGGCCAGGCGCGCTACCTGGGCCCGGTGCGCCACGACGCGCGCGGGCTGGTGCAGTGGGTCCGGGTGGCCGACCTGCTGCCCGAAGACGTGCATACGATGCTGTTCCCCGACGCCCTGCCCGCATGACGGACCTGCCCCATCCCCCCACGCAGATCGAAACGCTGCTCAAGGAGCGGATCGGCCTGGACGCGACGGCCATCGGCCCGGCCGTCATTGCCCGCGCCGTGGAGGCGCGCCGGCTGGCCGTGGGTGCCGCCGATCCGGCCGCCTACTGGAACGTGCTGCACGCCGCGCCCGACGAACTCCAGGCGCTGATCGAGGCCGTGGTGGTGCCCGAGACGTGGTTCTTCCGCCACCGTGAAGCGCTGCTGGCGCTGGGCACGTTCGCGGCCCAGCGCGTGTTCGGCGACGGCGAGCGCCTGCTGCGCGTGCTGAGCCTGCCGTGCTCCACCGGCGAGGAACCGTATTCCATTGCGATGGCGCTGTTCGACGCCGGGCTGCCGGCCGACCGTTTCCGCGTGGATGCCGTGGACGTCAGCGCCCGCGCGCTGGCACGCGCCGGCGCCGGCCTGTATGGCAGCAACGCGTTCCGCGGCGTGCCGCTCGATTTCCGCGACCGCTATTTCGCGCCGGCCCCGGGCGGCTACCAGCTCTCCGAGAAGGTGCGCGCGCAAGTCCGCCTGTTGCAGGGCAATCTTGTCGCGCCGGGCCTGCTGGCCAGCGAACCGCCCTACCACTTCGTGTTCTGCCGCAACCTGCTGATCTATTTCGATATCGCCACGCAGCAGCGGACTGTGCAGACGCTGCGCCGGCTGGCACAGCCCGGCGGGCTGATCTTCGTCGGTCCGGCCGAGGCCAGCCTGCTGACCCGCGAGGGGCTGGCCAGCGCCGGCGTGCCGCTGGCCTTCGCGTTCCATCCCGAGCCGGTCGCCAGGCCAGTCGTGCCGGTCGTGCAATCCGTCCGGCCGCCCGTTGCGCCGCCGGTATTGCAGAGCATGGCACGCGCCACGCCGCCCGCCGTGCGTCCCGTGCGGATGCCGCCGCCTCCGGCCGTGGCGACTGCCAAGCCGGAGGACCCGCTGGCGTCGATCTCGGCGCTGGCCGACCGGGGCGAGCTGCAGGCCGCCACCGATGCCTGCCGCGCGTTCCTGGCGGCCCACGCGTCGTCGGCCGACGGCTGGTGCCTGCTGGGCGTGCTGAACGATGCGGCCGGCCATATCGCCGATGCGCACGCCGCCTATCGCAAGGCCGTCTACCTGGACCCCGGCCATGAAGAGGCCCTTTACCACCTGGCTGCCTTGCTCGACAGCGAGGGCGATGCCACCGGCGCCCATCGCCTGCGCGAGCGCGCGCAGCGTCATGCCCGACTGAGCCATGGCTGATTCCATCGTCCACGCCGCGCCCGCCACCCTGCCCGGCCTGGCCGCCGGCACCGTGTACGACTGCTGGCGCCGCATCGGCACCGGCGGCGACCGGTCCTGCCCGGAACTCGTCACGTACCTGCGCTGCCGCAATTGCCCGGTCTACGCGCAGGCGGCCGTGACCGTGCTCGACGCGCTGGCCGCTGGCAGCCTTGGCGGGGCCATGACGGACACGCTGCCCGCCGAGCACGCGGAGAGCCGCGAAGCCGGCCAGTCGGTGCTGGTCTTCCGCGTGGGAGAGGAATGGCTGGCACTGCCGACCATCGCGCTCGGCGAGATCACCGCGCCCGCGCCCGTGCACACGCTGCCGCACCGCCGCCACGCGGCGCTGCTGGGCGTGGCCGCCGTGCGCGGCACCCTGCTGACCTGCGTCTCGCTGGCGCAGTTGTTCGGCGATGCCCCCGAGGGCGACGACGCCCGCCCGGCGCGCTTCCTGATCCTCGGTCAGGGGCGCAGCGCCATCGCGCTGCCCGTGGCGGAGGTAGCCGGCGTCGAGCACGTGCCGCGCCGCGCGCTGCTGCCGCTGCCGGCCACGCTGACGCGGGCGTCGGCGCGCTACACGCAGGCGCTGTTCGAACATGCGGGCCACAGCGTGGGCCTGCTCGATGCGGACCTGCTGCGCCAGGCCCTGTCGCGGAGCCTGGCATGAACCCCGAACAGTTGCGCGATGCCTCGATGCTGGACCTGTTCGCGCTCGAAGCCGATGCGCAGGCCGAGGTGCTGAACGCCGGGCTGCTGGCGCTGGAACGCGACCCCACGGCCGCCACGCACCTCGAAGCCTGCATGCGCGCCGCGCATTCGCTCAAGGGCGCGGCGCGCATCGTCGGGCTCGATGGCGGCGTGCGCGTGGCCCATGTGATGGAAGACTGCCTGGTTGCCGCGCAGCGTGGCGGCATCGTGCTGACGCCAGCCCATATCGACGCGCTGCTGCAGGGCACCGACCTGCTCCAGCGCATCGGCCATCCGCCGGACGGCAACCTGCACTGGCCCGAGCTGGACGGCCGCGCCGAGATCGATGCGTGGATCGTGCAGATGAACCGGCTGCTCGATGGCGAGGACGTGGCACCGCCGGCGCCCCCGGCCGCGCCCGCCGTACCGTCGGAGCCGGCCGCGCCGGCGCCACAGCCCGTTGCCTCGGCCGAGCTGCCGGCGACGGCTGAATCGCACGAGCGCATGCTGCGCGTGAACGCCGACCGGCTGGACCGCCTGCTGGCGATGGCCGGCGAGGCGATGGTCGAATCGCACTGGCTGCGCCCGTTCGGCAGCGCCATGCAGCAGGCGCGGCGCCAGCAGATGCGCGCGCTGCAGGCGCTGGACGGCGTGCAGGGCCTGCTCGACACGCCCGACGTGGCAGTGCCGCGCCTGCGCGCCGCGCTGGCCGAACTGCGGCAACTGATGGAGGACGGCCAGGGCCAGCTATCCCAGCGCGTGGAGGAGTTCGACCAGTACGACCATCGTGCCACGCGGCTGTCGCGGCGGCTCTACGACACGGCGCTGTCGTGCCGCATGCGCCCGCTGTCGGACGGCATGACCGGTTTCTCGCGCATGGTGCGCGACCTGGGCCGCTCGCTGGGCAAGCAGGTGCAGCTGGTGCTGTCCGGCGAGCAGACGCAGGTGGACCGCGACATCCTCGAACAGCTCGACGCCCCGCTGGCCCACCTGCTGCGCAACGCGGTGGACCACGGCATCGAGGCCCCCGACGTGCGCCGCGCCGCCGGCAAGCCCGAGACCGGGCGCATCACGCTGGCCGCGCGCCACAACGCGGGCCGGCTCGTGATCGAGATTGCAGACGATGGCGCGGGCGTGGACCTCGACGCGCTGCGCGCGGCCATCGTGCGGCGCGGCCTGTCGCAGCCGGACACGGCCGCGCGGCTGTCGCAGGCCGAACTGCTGGAATTCCTGCTGCTGCCGGGCTTCAGCCTGCGCGAGACGGTGTCCGAGGTCTCGGGCCGTGGCGTGGGGCTCGATGCGGTGCAGGACATGGTGCGCGCCGTGCGTGGCAGCCTGAAGCTGTCGCAGCAGCCCGGCAGCGGCCTGCACTTCCATCTGGAACTGCCGCTGACGCTGTCGGTGGTGCGCGCGCTGCTGGTGGAGGTATCTGGCGAGGCGTATGCGTTTCCGCTGGGGCTGGTGCAGCGTGCCGTGCAGGTGCGGCGCGACGAGATCGAGCAGACCGAGCGGCACCAGCACTTCCGCCACGAAGGCCGCCCGGTGGGGCTGGTCAGCGCGGCGCAGATCCTGCAGCGTCCGGAGCCGCCGATCGAGGGCGATAGCGTGCCCGTGGTGGTGGTCGGCGAGCAGGACCGCGTCTACGGCATCGCCGTGGACCGGCTCGTGGGCGAGCGCATGCTGGTGGTGCAGCCGCTGGCGCAGGCGCTGGGCAAGATCAAGGACATCGCGGCGGGCAGCCTGACCGACGACGGCACGCCCGTGCTGATCTTCGACGTCGAGGACATGCAGCGGTCCGTGGAAAAGCTGGTCTCCGAGGGCCGGATCGAGCGCGTGCGGCAGGCCGGCACCGACGCCACGGCCGCGCGCCGCCGCCGCGTGCTGGTGGTGGATGATTCCTTGACCGTGCGCGAGCTGGAGCGCAAGCTGCTGGCCGGGCGCGGCTACGACGTCAGCGTGGCCGTGGACGGCATGGACGGCTGGAACGTGCTGCGCGCCGAACCGTTCGACCTCGTCATCACCGACGTCGACATGCCGCGCCTGGACGGCATCGAGCTGGTCACACGCATCCGCGGCGACGCGCGGCTGGCGCAGCTTCCGGTGATGATCGTGTCGTACAAGGACCGCGAGCAGGACCGCGAACGCGGCATGCAGGCCGGCGCGGACTACTACCTGGCCAAGGGCAGTTTCCACGATACCGCACTGCTGGACGCCGTGCGGGACCTGATCGGCGAGGCACGCACATGAAGATCGGCATCGTCAACGACTCCCCGCTGGCCGTAGCGGCGCTACGGCGCGCGCTGGCGCTGGACAGCACGCTGGAAATCGTCTGGGTGGCCGGCGACGGCGAACGCGGCGTGCAGATGGCCGCCGCGCAGACGCCGGACCTGATCCTGATGGACCTGCTGATGCCGGTGGTGGACGGCGTGGAAGCCACGCGCCGCATCATGGCGGCCACGCCGTGCGCCATCGTGGTGGTGACGATGGACCTGGGCCGCAACGCGAACAAGGTGTTCGACGCGATGGGCCATGGCGCCATCGACGCGGTGGACACCCCCACGCTGACGCAGTCCGACGCGACGCTCGCAGCCGGGCCGCTGCTGCGCAAGATCCGCAATATCGGCCGGCTGCTGGCGGGCCGCACGCAGGCACCGCCCGCGCTGGCGGCCGCGTCGTGCGCGCCGGCCGCACCGCGGCTGGTGGCCATCGGCGCGTCGGCGGGCGGGCCGGCCGCGCTGGCGACGCTGCTGGGCGCGCTGCCCGGCACGTTCGGCGCCGCCATCGTCGCCGTGCAGCACGTGGACGAGGCGTTTGCGCAGGGCATGGCCGAATGGCTCGACGCGCAATGCGCGCTGCCGGTACGCATCGCGCGCGCCGGCGAGCCGCCGCAGGCCGGCACCGTGCTGCTGGCCGGCACCAACGATCATCTGCGGCTGGTGGCCGGCGGCCGCATGGCCTACACGCCCGAGCCGGGCGACTACCTGTACCGGCCGTCCATCGACGTGTTCTTCGAGAGCGTGGTGGAACACTGGCGCGGCGACGCGGTGGGCGTGCTGCTGACCGGCATGGGCCGCGACGGCGCGCAGGGGCTGAAGGCGATGCGCGACCGCGGTTTCCTGACCATCGCGCAGGACCAGGCCACCAGCGCCGTCTACGGCATGCCCAAGGCCGCCGCCACGCTGGGCGCGGCCCAGGAAATCCTGCCGCTGCCGCGGATCGCCCCACGTCTGGTGCGGGCCTGCGGCGGCGAGACAACAAGACAAAAGGGGTAAGCAACATGGCAAGACAGGGGAATCCGGCCGATCCGTCGGCCGCCGCGAACGAATACCTGGCGATGGTGCTGCTGGTGGACGACCAGGCTATCATCGGCGAAGCCATCCGCCGCGCGCTGGCCGGCGAGACCGACATCGACTTCCACTACTGCGCCGATCCCGAGCAGGCGGTAGCCGTGGCCGAACGCACGCAGCCGACCGTGATCCTGCAGGACCTGGTGATGCCCGGCACGGACGGGCTGACGCTGGTGCGCCGCTACCGCGAGAACCCCGGCACGCGCGACATCCCGATCATCGTGCTGTCCACCAAGGAAGAGCCGACGATGAAGAGCGCGGCCTTTGCCGCCGGCGCCAACGACTACCTGGTCAAGCTGCCGGACACGATCGAGCTGGTGGCCCGCATCCGCTACCACTCGCGCTCCTACCTGAACCTGTTGCAGCGCGACGAGGCGTACCGCGCGCTGCGGCAGAGCCAGCAGCAACTGCTGGAGACCAACCTGGAGCTTCAGCGGCTGACCAACTCCGACGGACTGACCGGGCTGTCGAACCGGCGCTACTTCGACGAGTACCTGGGCGCCGAGTGGAAGCGCGCGCAGCGCGAGCAGACCCAGCTTGCGCTGCTGATGATGGACGTGGATGCGTTCAAGGCCTACAACGACACCTACGGCCACGTGGCCGGCGACGAGGTGCTGCGCCGCGTGGCCACCGTGATCCGCGACAACTGTGCGCGGCCGGCCGACCTGCCCGCGCGCTTTGGCGGCGAGGAGTTCTCGATGATCCTGCCCGCCACGTCGCCGGGCGGCGCGCGGCTGCTGGCCGAGAAGGTGCGGCGCGCCATCGAGACGCTGCGCATTGCGCACAGCGGGTCGCCCACCAGCGGCTTTGTCACGGTCAGCGTGGGCGGGGCCGTGATGGTGCCCGACGGCAAGGGGCCGTTCAGCCAGCTCGTGGAAGCGGCGGATGCGGGGCTCTATCAGGCCAAGCGCAACGGCCGCAACCAGGTGGTGATGGTGTAGTTTCTGCACGGATGCGCGCGCGGCGGTGCGCGCATCCTGCTTCGCGCCCAGCGTGGGCGCGGCTTTCCGGCTTGGCACATAACCTGCAGAACGGACGATTCCACATCGTCATCGTTCGAGAGAGGAAATCCGCCATGCCGAAGCAAACCCCGCCAAAGCCGTCATCGTCTTCCGCCACGCCACAGGGCGGCCAGTCCACGCCGCAGCACTCGGGCGACAACCCGAGCCAGGACCGCGCATCGGGCAGCAACAACGACGGCACCTACGAGAAGGCGGTAGCGGACCGGCTGTCGCCCCGCCCCGGCACGCTGGGCTCGCCGAGCGTCGGCAACCTCGTCTCCAACGCCGGCAAGACGCTGACCACCAACTCGGGCCTGCAGATTCCGGAGGACGACGACTCGCTGAAGCTGGGCCTGCGCGGCCCCACGCTGCTGGAAGATTTCCACCTGCGTGAAAAGATTACGCACTTCGATCACGAGCGCATTCCCGAGCGCGTGGTCCATGCGCGCGGCGCGGCCGCCCACGGCTACTTCGAGCTGACCGAGTCGCTGGAGGACTACACGACCGCCGAGCTGTTCACCCGCGTGGGCGAGAAAACGCCGGTCTTCGTGCGCTTTTCGACGGTGGCCGGGTCACGCGGATCGGCCGACCTGGCGCGCGACGTGCGCGGCTTTGCCACCAAGTTCTATACGCGCCAGGGCAACTTCGACCTGGTCGGCAACAACATGCCGGTCTTCTTCATCCAGGACGGCATCAAGTTTCCGGACTTCGTCCACTCGGTGAAGCCGGAGCCGCACAACGAGATCCCGCAGGCCGCCTCTGCCCACGACACGTTCTGGGACTTCGTCTCGCTGCAGCCCGAATCGATGCACATGGTGCTCTGGACGATGTCCGGCCGCGCCATCCCGCGCAGCTTCCGCACCATGGAGGGCTTTGGCGTCCACACGTTCCGGCTGATCAACGCGCGCGGCGAACCGACGCTGGTCAAGTACCACTGGAAGCCGGTGGGCGGCGCGCATTCGCTGATCTGGGACGAGGCGCTCAAGATCAACGGCAAGGACCCCGACTTCCACCGCCGCGACCTGTGGGACTCGATCGAGGCGGGCCAGTATCCCGAGTACGAGTTCGGCGTGCAGCTCGTGCCCGAGGCCGACATGCTCAAGCTCGGCTTCGACCTGCAGGACCCGACCAAGATCATCCCCGAGGAACTGGTGCCCGTGAAGCGCATCGGCCGGATGGTGCTGAACCGCAACCCGGACAACTTCTTCGCCGAGACCGAACAGGTGGCGTTCCACCCGGGCCACATCCTGCCCGGCATGGACTTCACGAACGATCCGCTGCTGCACGCGCGGCTGTTCTCGTACATCGACACGCAGATCACGCGGCTGGGCGGCCCCAACTTCCATGAGCTGCCGATCAACCGCCCGCTCTGCCCGGTGCACAACAACCAGCGCGACGGCTTCATGCGCCAGACCATCGTGCAGGGCAAGGAAAGCTACCAGCCGAATTCGGTAAGCGGCGGCTGCCCGTTCCTGGCCGGCGACAAGGACGCCTACCGCCACTTCCCGGCGCCGGCCGAGGACGGCGCGGTCAAGGTGCGCATCCGCAGCCAGACGTTTGCCGATCACTTCTCGCAGGCCAACCTGTTCTGGCGCAGCCAGTCGGACGTGGAGAAGAAGCAGATTATCGATGCCTACAGCTTCGAGCTGGCCAAGGTGTCGGACCCGGCCATCCGCGCGCGCGTGGTGGGCCAGATCGTGCACATCGCGCAGGAACTGGCCGATGGCGTGGCCGCGCAGCTTGGCATTCCGGTGGAGCCCGTGGGCCCGGCCGTGCAGATCAACGACTACGGCGTGCAGACGTCGCCGGCGCTGAGCCTGGACGCGCAGCCCAAGGGCGATATCACCGGGCGCAAGATCGCGGTGCTGGTCAACGACGGTGTGGACGACGCCGCAATCCAGTCGCTGCAAGCGCTGGCCGAAGGCATGCGGGCCAGCGCCAAGATCGTCGGCCCGCGCGCAAGCAGCGTGACCACGGCCGGCGGCGCCGCGCTGCCGGTGGACTTTGCGCTGTCGTCGGTCGGCTCGGTGCTGTTCGATGCCGTGTACGTGCCGGACGGCAAGAACCCGCCCGCCGATCCTGACCCGAACGCGCTGCTGTTCATCGCCGAATCCTACAAGCACTACAAGGCCGTGGGCGCCGGTGGCAGCGGTGCGCTGCTGGTGGCCGAGGCCGCGCGGCGCGTGGGCATCCAGGGCGGCTTTGCCGGCCCGGGCGTGGTGATCGGCAAGGCCGAGGACGCCAAGACGCACCAGGCGTTCCTCGACGCCGTGGGCGAGCATCGCTGGTGGCAGCGCCCCGACGCGCTGAAGATCCCGGTCTGACGGGCCGGTACGCTGTCGATGCTGCAACCCCTTCCCGCACCGGGAAGGGGTTTCGCTCGGCAGCGATTGCGGGTCAGCTCAGGTTGAGCGTTCGTTCCGACGGGTCCAGCGCATCGCCACGTTGCACGCGGATGTGGTTCTCCACGTCCTGCACGCCGAACACCGCTTCGGCGATGTCCTCGATGGCGCGGCGCGCGTAGCGGTCCGCGACTGTGCCGGACAGCTTGACCACGCCGCCTTCCACGTCGACCGATACCTCGGAGACGTCGATTGCGTCGTGCATGGCCAGCCGCTCGCAGACATCGTCACGGATGCGCGCATCGGCGCGCTGGTAGTTGCGCGGGCCGTGCGGCCGGATGGCGCCGGCGCGGGCGGGCATGTCGGGGCGGGTCGGATGGGCGCGGTAGCCCGGGTCGCCCGGATACAGCCGCTGGGCCCCATTGAAGGACTGGCCGCCGCTGTCGCTGCTGCCGAAATAGCCGGCGCCGCCGTAGCCCGGCTCATCGCGCCGCTGCGCCTGGTCGCGCTGCGACAGCGCGCGCCAGCTCTCGGCGCCTGACGGTTGCTGCCGCCGCCGCATGTCATCGTCGGCCGCATCGCGCTCACGCTCACCGCGTGCGTCGTCTTGCCGGTGCCGGCGGAAAAAATCGAACATGATGCACTCCTCAAGGCTGCGGGGTTAGCCTGGGAGGCGCAAAAACCGTGCCGATCACTTGGGACGGGGCGGCGCCAGATCGTCGCCGACGGCTGGCAGTTCGCCGCGCCGGCGCAGGTGTACCGCCTGCGCCACTGCCGCGCCGGCGTTTTCCACTTCCTTCTGCACGGCCGTGTCGGCATCCAGCGCGCGGTGCGAGGTCGCATACGGCGCGTAGTAGCCGATGAACCGGTCGAGCCGCGCCGGATGGCCAGCCTCGATCAGGCCCATCCAGCCTAGCCAGTCACTGAGCGAGCGCCGCACGCCTTCGATGCCGGCCACGTCGCCATGCGCGACCACGCCGAACACACGGCCCGCAAGGTGCTTGGGGTAGTGCCAGCCGCGCAGTTCCAGCGCCTTGGCTTCAGACACCTTCTTGCCGTGGGTACTGCTCGGGTCGGGGTTACCGCCGTCGGCGCAGACCAGCCGGTCCATCATCAGCTTGAGCGGGCTGGTGGCCTGGTACCAGTAGACCGGCGTGATGATCAGCACGCCATGCGCGCGCACCCAGCGTGGATAGAGCGCGTTCATCCAGTCATTGACCTGGCCCAGCGAGTGGTTCGGATAGCAACTGCACGGCCAGTGGCACAGCGGCATGGCCGTCGACACGCAGCCCTTGCACGGATGGATGTGCTTGTCGGGGTCCGACGTCAGCACGCTGAGATCGAGCGTGTCGACCTCCATGCCCAGCGCCTCCATCCGCGCGCGGGCAATGCCGGCCATGCGCCACGACTTCGACATCTCGCCGGGGCACGTGTAGTCGTTGCGCGCGGCACCGACCACCAGCAGCACCCGCGACGCGGCGTTGGCGTCGTCGTGCGCGCGCTGGGCTGCCGCGATGGCGTCGCGCGCCTGCTTCCATTCGACGGACACGTCATAGTCGGGGTCGGCGGCACCCGGCCCGGCTTTTTCGGTCAGCGGCGCCTTGCGGCCTTCGCTGTAGGCGTCCCAGGCGATGGCTTCGAGCCGGTCGATGGCGGCGTCCTCGGCACGGAAGGCGGGGTCATAGAACCGCGCGCGAAAGCGCTCGCGGAACGCTTCTCGCGACAGTTTCTGCGTCACCTGCCCCGTTCGGACGTCGTGGGCGGCGTCGGCATTGCCGGCATCGGTAGGGGTGGGCTTGCTGCTTGCCATGCGCGGTCCTGGCCGTGCCTTACTGCGGCGGCTGCCCGTTCGACGCGGTAAGCCCGCCGTCGACGGGCAGGTTCACGCCGGTGATATAGCGCGCATCGTCGCTGGCCAGAAACACGATGGCCCCGGCGATATCGTCGGGCTCCGCCGTGCGGCCCAGCGCGATGCGCTCCCGAAACCTGGCCAGCAGCGCTTCGTCCTGGAACATGTCCTCGGTCAGGTCGGTGCGGGTCAGCGTCGGGCAGACGGCGTTGATGCGCACGCCATCGCGCCCATAATCGAGCGCGAGCGCGCGCGTCAGGTTGACCACGCCGCCCTTTGCCGCGTTATAGAAGCCGAGCTTCCAGTCCGCGCCCAGCCCCGACACCGACGCGGTATTGACGATGCAGCCCTTGGAGCGCATCAGGTGAGGCAGCGCCGCGCGGGCGCCGAAGAACACCCCGTCGAGGTCGATCGACATCACTTCGCGCCAGTCCTCCACCGAAGCTTCGGTCGCGCGGCCGTCCGGTGCCACGCCGGCGTTGTTGACCATCACGTCGAGCTTGCCGAACCGGTCCACGGCCGCGCGCACCAGCGCCTCTACCTGGTCGAGCTGGCTGACATCGGTGACCTGCACCAGGCAGCGGTCGTCGGGCAGGTCACGCGCCACGGTCTCCAGCTTCTCGCGGGTGCGGCCGGCCAGCACCACGGCGGCACCTTCCTGCGCAAAGCGGCGCGCCGCCGCTGCGCCAATGCCGGAGCCGGCACCGGTGACGATGACGACCTTGTCCTCGAATCGCTTCATGGCGGGTACTCCTGTCGAAAGCTATGGATGACGACAAGACGCTTGCAACCCGCGTGCCGGATCGGGCGACCGCGCCGGACGGGCTGCGCGTGCGAGCGCCATGTACACGATGCAACGCCAAGGCAGTAAAAAGCGCATGCGGTGCGCCGAATGTACTCGCCAGCCGTACAGGCCGCGGACGTGCTGCGGCGCACGATGGCGCCCTGAAAGCTGGCATGGCCGATGCATCGCTTCCATCCCTGAAGCGTCTTGTCGCGCTTGTCGCCATCGATTTTCTGGAGACCGCCATGTCCGAACCCAGCAAGCCATCGCTTTCGAACCACCGCTACGGCGGCCACAGCGCCGTCAGCGACGACCACAGCAAGGTCGAGTACGAACAGGCCATGCCGGCCCACCTCGACAACTCCCCCACTCCGCCCTACGACGCACGCGGCGGCAACGAACCGGCTGGCGTGGAACGCCACGGCATGTACGGCACCGCGCCCGCCGGTGGGCCGTCCGCGCCGTTGGCCGACAGCACGCGTCCGCTGCCGGGCCCGGCATCGCTGGGCCAGTACGACAACGACGACATGCGCCCCGTGGCGCCGCTGGGCGACGCCCAGCAGCGCGAAGTGCTGGACGAACGGCTGGCGGCATACGTCGATCCGGGCACGGTGAAGGTGGAACTCGACGATCACGTCTGCGTGCTGCGCGGCCGCGTGCGCGACGCCGAAACCAAAGCACGCATTGGCCACATCGCCGAATCGACCCTGCCCGGCCGCGAGATCCGCAATGCGCTGGAAATTGGCGGCCCGGCCTGACACCGGCACGGGCACGCTTGTTGCGCCGCTGAGGGTTCCGATTGCACACACAGGAGACAGGCAATGGAACCCAATCTTCAATCCGGCCAGGGCGCGGGCATCGTGGGCTCCGGCGTCGGCGACGGCCCGGGCCCGGAAGTGATGGCCGCATCGAGCCTCGACGACACGAAGGTCTACGCATCAGACGGCGAGCACGTCGGCGAGATCAAGGAGATCATGATCGACGTGCAGAGCGGCCGCGTGGCCTATGCGGTGCTGACCACCGGCGGCTTCCTCGGCATCGGCGACACGCTGCACGCAATTCCGTGGAGCGCGCTGGTCATGGACACCGACGCCAAGTGTTTCCGGCTGGGCCTGACTGCGGACCGCATCAAGGACGCTCCGGGCTTCAACAAGGATAGCTGGCCGCGCATGGCCGACCCGCAGTGGGGCACCACGGTCCACGAATACTACGGCCGCGAGCCGTACTGGACCAACGTCGGCGGCACCATCTGAACGGCAGCGCCTGACAAGACCGCACTGCAAAGCGCCCGGGCATGACCCGGGCGTTCTTGTCTGGCGCAAGGGGCGGGTGGCAGTAGAGGACTGACTCTAGGACTGCCTGCCCGGTCAGATGCGCACGGAGATACTCCTGCGCCGGTGCATGGCCCATCGTCGTTTTTACAAACCATGCCAGGCGATTCAAACAGGCGGCGCATGCGGCGCCGGAATGGCGGCCGAGCCCTTGTCAGGACTCGGCGGACTGCACCGTGCGATGCAGCGCCGCACGACGCGGCCGTGCAAACCGTACATGTCCGCCGGGTACACCCGTGTGTCAGCCTTGCAACCGAATTGTGGGACTTCTCCGACAGTCATTTCGGCGCGGCGCGGCTGCCTTGGCCTGCCCGCGATGCCTATCGTTCCATCACGGCACGCACAAACAGCGGCCTGCCAGCAGTTCAGCATGCACGAATGCCGCGCGCGGTCTCCCTTGCACTCCACGAAGCAAGAAGAACGTGCATGCCGCGCGCGTTCCTGATCCAACGGTAAAGGTGAAAACATGACGCAATTCAAACGCAAGATCATTCTGGGCATGGCGCTGGCCACGACGGCCGTGCTGGCAGCCTGCGGCGGCGGCGACGACGGCATCGACGACCGTATCGGCCTGAGCAAGCCGGCCGTGCGCGTGATCCACGCCGTGACGGCAGGCCCGAACGTCGACGTGCTGCAGAATGGCGCGCTGACGTCGCTGCAGAACGTGCCGTACAAGACCGTGTCGGGCTACTTCGACGTGTCGACCGGCAACAACCTGTTCGCGTTCAACCTGACCGGTACGTCGACCCAGATCGGCTCGACCACCGTTGACGCCCGCACGGGCCACAAGTACACGGTCATCGCGCTGCCGGGCACCACGTCGGCCGACGTCGCCCAGATCGACGACCCGTACGGCAAGGGCCTGGTCGACACGCAGGCACGCGTGCGGACCTTCAACGCCTCGATCAACGCCCAGAACGTGGACGTGTACCTGACCACGCCGGCCGCCGACCTGAACTCGGTGTCGCCGAACATGGCCTCGGTGCAGTACAAGAACGCCGTGCCGGCGTCGGGCGCGGACTCGCAATATCTGGATAGCGGCACGTACCGCCTGCGCATCACCACGGCCGGCACGAAGACCGTGATCTTCGATTCGGGCTCGCTGACGCTGAACCGGAACGCCGACTGGCTCATCACGACGATCCCGGCCGACGGCATCGGCGCCGTGGTGCCCAACCGCATCAAGGTGCTGGTGGCCCAGAGCAACACCAGCAACGCGACGGCCCAGGAACTGGTGTCGCAGACGGCCGCCCAGTAAGCGCGCCGCCCGCCTGACCAGGCAACGCCCCGGTACCGCAAGGTGCCGGGGCGTTTCTCATGGTTGCGGCGATTCGACGTCGCGCTGCAGCACGTCGAGGTGCGACAGGTAGGCGTCCAGCTCTGCGCGCCCCTCGTCGGTGATCGTGTACACGCGGCCGTTGCCTTCCACCAGCTCGGCGGTGATGGCGCGCGCCATCATCAGACTGCGCAGCACGGGCCGCAGCGCACGGATGTTCTTGTCGATGCCGCGTTCGCGCAGGCGCTCCACGAGGTTGAATACCGTGGACGGGCTCGCCTGGACGAGCTTGAGGATATAGAGCCGGGAGACGATCCGGTCGAGCGAGGGAGTCTTCATGGGCGCAGGAGACGCAGCCAGAGGTGCGGGAATTCTGATCATCGTGCGCAGCCCTGGGCCATTGCGGCAGCCGGGCCTCTCTTCATGCTGGATTACCAAAAAAACGGGGTGCACGCAGGGCACCCCGAAAGCTTGCTAGTGACGCGCCGCCGGGGCGGCGCGGTGGTTCAGGAACGCCACGGAGCGTTATTCTTCCTGGAACGCTTCTTCGCGCTTCGCCTTGATCGACGGCAGCGCCACCACGGCCACCAGTGCCGCGGCCGCGATCAGCAGCCCCAGCGACAGCGGACGGGTGAAGAACACGGTGAACTCGCCACGCGACAGCAGCAGCGTGCGGCGGAAGTTCTCTTCCATCATCGGTCCCAGCACAAAGCCCAGCAGCAGCGGCGCCGGCTCGCACTTGAGCTTCAGGAACAGGTAGCCGATCACGCCGAAGCCCGCCGCCATGAAGACGTCGAAGGTCTGGTTGTTGACCGAGTACACGCCGATGCAGCAGAACGTCAGGATGGCCGGGTACAGGAAGCGATACGGCACGGTCAGCAGCTTCACCCAGATGCCGATCATCGGCAGGTTCAGGATGATCAGCATCAGGTTGCCAATCCACATCGAGGCGATCAGGCCCCAGAACAGCGACGGGTTGCTGGTCATCACCTGCGGGCCCGGCTGGATGTTGTGGATCGTCATCGCGCCCACCATCAGCGCCATCACGGCGTTGGGGGGAATGCCCAGCGTCAGCAGCGGGATGAACGACGTCTGCGCCGCGGCGTTGTTGGCCGATTCCGGACCCGCCACGCCTTCGATGGCGCCCTTGCCAAACTCATGCGCGAACTTCGAGGTCTTCTTTTCCAGCGAGTACGCCGCGAACGACGCCAGCGCTGCACCGCCGCCCGGCAGGATGCCTAGCGCCGAACCCAGCGCCGTGCCACGCAGCACGGCGGGAATCATCCGCTTGAAATCCTCCTTGGTCGGGAACAGGTTGGTCACCTTGTTCGTGAACGTCTCGCGCGCTTCCTTCTGTTCCAGGTTGGCGATGATCTCCGCGAAGCCGAACATACCCATGGCCAGCGCGACGAAGTCGATGCCGTCGGTCAGCTCGGGCACGTCGAACGAGAACCGTGCGGCACCGGAGTTCACGTCGGTACCGATCAGGCCCATCAGCAGGCCCAGCACGATCATTGCCACGGCCTTCGGCAGCGAGCCCGACGCCAGCACCACGGCGCCGATCAGGCCCAGCACCATCAGCGAGAAGTATTCGGCGGGGCCGAACTTGAACGCCAGTTCCGACAACGGCGTGGCAAACGCGGCCAGGATCAGCGTGGCCACGCAGCCGGCGAAGAACGAGCCCAGGCCCGCCGTGGCCAGTGCCACCCCCGCCCGGCCGCGCCGCGCCATCTGGTAGCCGTCGATCGTGGTCACCACCGACGACGATTCGCCCGGCAGGTTGACCAGGATGGCGGTGGTGGAGCCACCGTACTGCGCGCCGTAGTAGATACCGGCCAGCATGATCAGCGCCGCCACCGGGGGCAGCGAGTACGTGACCGGCAGGAGCATGGCGATGGTGGCGAGCGGGCCCAGGCCCGGCAGCACGCCGATCAGCGTGCCGAGCACGCAGCCCAGGAACGCATACGCCAGGTTCTGCAGGTTCAATGCCGTGGAGAAGCCCAGGGCAAGGTGATCGAACAATTCCATTGAAGGCGGCTCCTTAACCGGTGATGAACGCAGGCCACACCGGCATCTGCAGGTTGATGCCGTACACGAACGCGCCCATGCTGATCAGCACCAGCACCACGCTGTTCAGCAGCGCACCCTTCCAGCTGAATTCGTGGCTGGCCATCGAGGAGACGATCACGAGCACGAACACGGACAGCACCATGCCCAGCGGCTTGAGCAGCAGGCCGAACAGCACCACCGAACCCAGGATCCACAGCAGGATCTTCAGGTCCCAGCGGGCAAGCTGGTCTGTCTCGCCCTTGGACGACAGGGCACCGATCGTGACGACCGCGCCCAGCAGCGCCAGCACGAGCCCGAGCAGGAACGGGAAGTATCCGGGACCCATCTTGGCGGCTGTCCCCATGGAATAGCCGCGCGCGACGAAGGAAAAGCCCAGGCCGACCAGGATGAACATCAGGCCGGAGGCAAAGTCCTTTTGGCTGCGTATGCGCAAAACGATTCTCCTCAAAGTAGTGAAAGCGGTATCGCGCGGCTCGCCGGCTCTGACGCACCACGCTGCGAACGCGCGAATGCAGACACGTTCGACGCGATGGGGCGAACGATAAGAACGCGATCTTTCAGGCGCCTTTCATTTGTCTGGGTTCAGGGTATTTCCCGATTCCCCATACGTATGCGGGTCGACGCAGTTACATCACGGCGTGATGTAAATGCTGGCGCATTGAAAGTGAGTTGAAAGATGAGGCCGAAAGGAACGTGAAAGGCAGCGGCCCGGCGCCGCGCGGGCGCGCGGCGAATGGGGCGGGCGGAGCTTTCTGAAGGCTTACGGGCGGGGGACGTTGGAACGCGCAGAGGTCGTATGTCCGGTCATACGAAATGCCGTTGAATGTGTGCAGCATGCAGGCGACGCCGGGTTGCTTGCGCCGGCGTGCCTCCAGACAGCTATCGCACCGGCTCCGCGTCCTCGCACGGGGTGCCCATGCTGGTGTCCGGCGCCTGGCCGACGGCTGCGGGATGCGGTGCCGCCGGCAGGATATGGTTGCGCTTCCAGTTGCCGTACCGGTAGTACAGGAAGGCCATCACCACCGAGACGACCGAGCCCAGCGGAAAGCTCCACCAGATCGATTCCGCGCCGATGCGGGGCCCGAGGATCCACGCGAATGGCAGCCGGATCACCCACATCGAGACGAACAGGATCACCAGCGGGGCCATGACGGCGCCCGTGGCGCGCACCGTGCCGAACACGACGATCGTGAAGCCGAACAGGATGAACGACCACAGCACCACGCGGTTGATGTGCTGGGAGATCTCGATGGCCACACCGTCGTCGCCCAGGAAGAGCCCCAGCGAATGCCGGTTGAACAGGTAGATCAGCGCCACCAGCGCGCCGGTCATCAGCACGTTGAACAGCAGCCCCACCTGCGTGATGCGCGACACGCGTGCCCACAGCCCGGCGCCCACGTTCTGCGCCACCATCGACGACACGCTCGCGCCCACGGCCAGCGCCGGCATCTGCACGTAGGTCCAGAGCTGCGACGCCACGCCGTAGGCGGCGGTGGTCTGCGAGCCGTAGGTGTTGACCAGCGACATCATCACGATGGCCGACGACGAGATCACCACCATCTGCAGCCCCATCGGCAGCCCCTTGGCCACCAGCGCGCGCAGGATGGCCGTGTCCGGCCTGAGCAGCGCGAGCTGCGAGCGATGCAGCAGCAGGAAGTGCTTGCGCCGGTAGAGCAGCGCGATCATCGCCGCCAGGCTCGTAAGCTGCGCGATCAGCGTGGCCAGCGCCGAGCCGGCGATACCCAGCGCCGGAATCGGCCCGATGCCGAAGATCAGCACCGGGTTGAGCACGACGTCGAGCACGGCCGACAACAGCATGAAGTAGAACGGCGTGCGCGAATCCCCCGCGCCGCGCAGCGTCATCATCACGAAGTTGTAGAAGTACATGAACGGCAGCGCCACGAAGATGATGCGCAGGTAGATCACGGCCAGCGGCGCGGCGTCGGCCGGCGTGTGCATGGCCGCCAGGATCTGCGGCGTGAACGCGAACCCCAGCGCCGACGCCAGCACCGACAGCGCGACAAAGAACGTGGTGCTCGTGCCCACCACGCGGCGGGCCTCGTCGATGTCGCGCGCGCCAATCGCCTGGCCGATCATGATCGTGTTGGCCATGCTGATGCCGAACACCACCCCCAGCAGGAAGAACAGGATGATGTTGGCGTTGGACGTGGCCGTCAGCGCCGCCTCGCCCAGGAAGCGGCCGACCCAGATCGAATTGATCGAGGCATTGAGCGACTGGAGGATGTTGCTGCCCAGCACGGGCAGCGAGAACAACAGCAGCGTCCGGCCAATCGGGCCGGTGGTGAGTCTGGCGTCTGGCTTCATCGGGTGGAATTCTTCCGCACTGCAGCAACGGCGTGGGTTTCGGACGTGTCAGTCTAGTCCCCGCCCGTGACGGCGGCCAGCGGCGTTGCGCCGACAGCGGCGGCCGATAATCGGCCGACATGATCTCTGTGCGCGTTCCGGGCCGACGCGTTAAGCTTGCGTTTTTCCGACCGATCGTTCGCGGCCGCCGCCCCCGGCGCGCCGTCCCACCCCCGCACAGGAGACAGGCATGGTGTATCAGGATCTCGCCCTCTACATCGATGGAGAATTCGTCAAGGGAGGCGACCGGCGCGAGCAGGACGTCATCAATCCGGCCACGCAGGAACTGCTGGGCAAGCTGCCCCACGCCACCACGGCAGACCTGGATCGCGCGCTGGCGGCCGCGCAGCGCGCGTTCGAGAGCTGGAAGAAGACGTCGCCGATGGAGCGCTCGGCCATCCTGCGCCGCGTGGCGGAACTGACCCGCACGCGCGCCCGGGAAATCGGCCGCGACATCACGCTGGACCAGGGCAAGCCGCTGGCCGAGGCCGTGGCCGAGGTCACGATCTGCGCCGAGCACGCCGAATGGCATGCCGAGGAATGCCGCCGCATCTACGGCCGCGTGATTCCGCCGCGCAACCCGGCCGTGCGCCAGATCGTGGTGCGCGAGCCGATTGGCGTCTGCGCCGCGTTCACGCCGTGGAATTTCCCGTTCAACCAGGCCATCCGCAAGATCGTGGCCGCCATCGGCGCCGGTTGCACGCTGATCCTGAAGGGCCCCGAGGATTCGCCCAGCGCCGTGGTGGCGCTGGCGCGCCTGTTCCACGATGCCGGCCTGCCCCCGGGCGTGCTGAACATCGTCTGGGGCGTGCCGGGCGACATCTCGACCTACCTGATCGAATCGCCGATCGTGCGCAAGATCTCGTTCACGGGATCGGTGCCGGTGGGCAAGCAGCTCGCCGCCCTGGCCGGCGCCCACATGAAGCGCGTGACGATGGAGCTGGGCGGCCATTCGCCGGTGCTGGTGTTCGACGATGCCGACATCGAGCCGGCAGCCGAGATGCTGGCGCGCTTCAAGCTGCGCAATGCCGGCCAGGTGTGCGTGTCGCCGACCCGCTTCTACGTGCAGGAAAAGGCGTACGACCGCTTTCTGGCGCGCTTTACCGAGGTGATCGGCTCGATCAAGGTGGGCAACGGCCTGGACGATGGCACGCAGATGGGCCCGCTGGCGCATGAGCGCCGCATTGCGTCGATGGAGCAGTTCCTCGACGACGCCAGCCACCGTGGCGGCAAGATCGTGGCCGGCGGCGCGCGCATTGGCGACAAGGGCTTCTTCTTTGCCCCGACCGTCGTCACCGACCTGCCCGACGACGCCAAGCTGATGGTCGACGAGCCGTTCGGCCCGGTGGCGCCCGTGACGCGCTTTAAGGACACCGACGAAGTGCTGCGCCGCGCCAACAGCCTGCCGTACGGCCTGGCGTCGTACGTGTTCACGAATTCGCTGAAGACGGCGCACCACGTGTCGAGCGGGCTTGAGGCCGGCATGGTCAACATCAACTACTTCGGCATGGCGCTGTCCGAGACGCCGTTTGGCGGCATCAAGGACTCCGGCATCGGCAGCGAAGGCGGCCAGGAGACCTTCGATGGCTACCTGGTGACCAAGTTCATCACGCAGATCTGATCGGACGCGCCCTCTCCCGCCGCGCGGGAGAGGGCCACCGTCAAGCCTTCAGCCCCCTCGCTTTCCTGTAGTCCTCCGCAAACGCCTTCCACTGCGCCAGCGATACGTCGCGGCCGTGCCGCGCCAGGCGCAGCGCCATCGACTGCCAGCGCCCGCCGGCGGCAAAATCCTGCAATTTCTCGATCCGGTCGGCCGCCTGATGGCCGCAGCCGCGCAGGTGCGCCCATGCGGCGGCGCGCGCCATGGTGGTGAGCACGTCGATCAGCGCAGCCTTGTCGCGGCAATGCGCCAGGTCCACGCGATCGGTGCTCGGCTGCAGGCTCTTGACCAGGAACGACTCGCGCCGGTCGAGCGCCACGTACGACAGCAGCGCCGGCGACGCCGCCTGCATGACCTGCTGCACCGTTGCCACCCGCTGCCCGTCGCTGCCCCAATGCGGCTGCTGATGCCGCGGGCTTTCCCAGGCGCTCGGCATCGCGCGCTTCACGTCGAGCAGCCGGCGCGACGTCGGCAGGTGCATCTCGTGGGCCAGCACCACGTAGCGCTCCAGCCCCAGGCTGCCCACGCCCGCCACGCGGGAAGCCACATCCTCCGCAACGAAGCGGTGGCCGTGATGCGTCTGGCGCGAGTAGACCGCGATGATATGCGCGGCCCGCTCGCGTTGCGCACGGCTGGCGCGCTGCGCGTGCTTGTCCAGGTCCAGCCGCAGCCGGCCATTGCGCGTTTCGGTATGCGATGCCAGCAGCGTGCCGCGCTTGCGGCGCTTCACCTGGCGCAGCATCGTGGCCACCAGCCCGGTCGCGGTCGACCGCTCGATCCAGCGCGGCTTGCCGGCCCGCAGCGTCCGCGTGTACTCCGACAGCATGTTGGCGCAGGCCACGCGGGCGTCCGCCTCCGACAGCCGGTACTGCTGCCCGGCCACGAGCACGCTGGACAGCATGCGCACCACGTCGACGGTAACGGGCGCCACCAGCGCATCGTCGAAATCGTTCAGGTCGAAGTAGACCAGCCCGTTGTCGCCCTTGAACGAGCCGAAGTTCTCCACGTGCAGATCGCCGCAGACATAGCTCAACGGCGCGTCGAGCCCGATCTCGCCGCGCAGGGCGGCGGCGTAGAGATGGTTGGTGCCGCGGAAGAACGCGAACGGCTCGGCCGCCAGCGCGGCCAGCTTCATCGTGAGCCGGTCCGGGTCACGGCCGTGGTTGTAGATCAGGATGCTTTCGGTGGCAGCGTGCATGGGCGAGGTCCAGGATGGCACGTCGCGGCGCACGCCGCCCGCATGGCGACGTCAGCGGAAGAAAGCGCCGCGCGTGAGGAAAGTGTAATCCGCTTCCGCCGCCATCAGCCACACCAGCACCAGCAGGCACAGCGGCGGCAGCAGGATCGCACAGATCAGTGCCATGCGCTCCCAGGCCATGTGCATGAACACGGCGATGATCAGCCCGGCCTTGAGCGCCATGAACAGCAGGATCAGCGACCAGCGCAGGTAGCCGGTCAGGTGGTAGTAGTCCACCATGTACGACAGCGTGGACAGCACGAACAGCAGCAGCCAGACCTTCAGGTAGACCCCGATCGGGTGGGCCTGTCCGCCATGCTCGGCGGCCGGTTCGGCATGCGGGGATGCCTGGGTGGGAGTCGACGCCATGTTTCGCCTCACCAGAGATAGAACAGCGCGAAGATGAAGACCCAGACCAGGTCCACGAAGTGCCAGTACAGGCCGGCGATCTCCACGGGCTGGTAGTTGCCGCTCAGGTCGTAGTGGCCGCGCAGCACCTTGCTGGCGATGAACAGCAGGTAGATCACGCCGCACGTGACGTGAAAGCCGTGAAAGCCCGTGATCATGAAGAACGTGGAGCCGAACTGCGCCGCGCCCAGCGGATTGCCCCATGGCCGGATACCTTCGACGACGATCAGCTTGGTCCACTCGTACGCCTGCATGCAGACAAAGACCTCGCCCAGCCACGCGGTCACGAACATCAGCTTGGCGCAGGCCAGGCGGTCGCGCCGGTAGGCACAGTTGACCGCCATGGCCATCGTGCCGCTGCTGGTGATCAGCGTGAACGTCATGATGGCGATCAGCAGCATCGGCACCGGATGCCCGCCCACGTCGATGGCAAATACCTCGCTCAGGTTCGGCCATGGCACGGTGGTGGACATCCGCACCGTCATGTAGCCCACCAGGAAGCAGCTGAAGACGAAGGTGTCGGACAGCAGGAAGATCCACATCATCGCCTTGCCCCACGACACGTGGAAGGCACGCTCGTCCGAGGCCCAGTCCGCGACGAGGCCGCGCAGCCCCCCGGGCGGATGGCCGTGGGCTGGTTCGACAGCAACTTGCGAACTCATGGCGCCCCTCCCTATCGTCTGCCGCAGAGATAGTCGACGACCTCGGGCGTCAGCCACCCCAGCACGCCCAGCAGCACCACCCACACCGCGAGCAGGAAGTGCCAGTACCGCGCGCACAGGCCGATACGCATCAGCGTGCGGCTGCCGCTGCCGCGATCCAGCGCGACGAACGCAAAGCCGATCAGTCCACCGATCATGTGCAGGCCGTGCATCGCCGTCAGCATGTAGAAGAAGCTGCCGGCGGGATTGTTGGCCGGCACCACGTGCGCCGCGTACAGCGCCTGCCAGGCCCAGAGCTGGGAGGCGACGAAGGCCACGGCACCCAGGCCGCCCAGCCGCAGCGCCGTGCGGGCACGCGGCATCCGTCCCCGCCGCGCCGCGCGCGCCGCCATGGCCATCGCCACGCTGGCGGCGGCCAGCAACGCGGTGGAGAGCCAAACCTGCCACGGCAACGCGATCCGCTGCCAGTCCGGGCTGTCCATGCGCATCACGTAGGCGGTCAGGAACAGCGCGAACAGCGACGTGACCACGCCCATGAACACCCAGAGGCCCGTGCTGCCTGGCGCGCGCTGGCCGTGGCCGTGCGCGGCATCGCCGCCGGGCCCGCTGCCCGATGACTCCGGCGATGCGCGGAAGACGGCGGCGCCCGTCTGTGCGAGGGTTTCGGCTGTCATGCGATCGCTCCCCGGCTCGAATACGGTTCAGGCTCGGCGCCGCCGGCATCGGGCGGCGCGTTCTGGGCGATGAAGTCTTCCCGGGCGCCCGGCACGCTGTACGCGTAGGCCCAGCGGTAGACCACCGGCAGTTGCGGGCCCCAGTTGCCATGCACGGGCGGCGTCTGCGGCGTCTGCCATTCCAGCGACGCCGCGCGCCACGGATTGGGCCCCGCCACCGCCCCGCGCCGCAGGCTCCAGAACAGGTTGAAGACGAACAGCAGCTGCGCCGTGGCCACCACGAACGCGGCAATCGAGATGTACATGTTCATCGCGTGCGCCGATTCGGGGATGAAGCTGTAGTTGTCCCAGGCGTAGTAGCGGCGCGGCATGCCGAGGATGCCCAGGTAGTGCATCGGGAAGAAGATGGCGTAGGTGCCCACGAAGGTGACCCAGAAGTGGATGCGGCCCATCGTGTCGTCAAGCATGCGGCCGGTGACCTTGGGATACCAGTGATAGAGGCCGCCGAATACCACCAGGATCGGCGACACGCCCATCACCATGTGGAAGTGGGCCACCACGAAGTACGTGTTCGACAGCGGAATGTCGACGCTGACATTGCCCAGGAACAGCCCGGTCAGGCCGCCGATCACGAAGGTGCTGATGAACGCGATGGCGAACAGCATCGGCACCGAGAAGTGGATGTCGCCGCGCCACAGCGTGATGACCCAGTTGTAGACCTTGATCGCCGTGGGCACCGCGATGATCAGCGTGGTGGTGGCGAAGAAGAAGCCGAAATACGGGTTCATGCCGCTCACGAACATATGGTGCGCCCACACCACCACCGACAGCAGCCCGATTGCCAGGATGGCCCAGACCATCGTGCGGTAGCCGAAGATGCTCTTGCGCGAATGCACGCTGACCAGATCCGACACGATGCCGAACGCGGGCAGCGCCACGATGTACACCTCGGGGTGGCCAAAGAACCAGAACAGGTGCTGGAACAGCAGCGGGCTGCCGCCCTTGTAGTTGAGCTGCTGGCCCATGGAGACCATCGCCGGCATGAAGAAGCTGGTGCCCAGCGTCTTGTCCAGCAGCATCATCAGGCCGGACACGAACAGCGCCGGAAAGGCCAGCAGCGCCAGGATCGTCGCCATGAAGATGCCCCAGACGGCCAGCGGCATGCGCAGCAGCGTCATGCCCTGCGTGCGCGCCTGCAGCACCGTGGTCACGTAGTTCAGGCCGCCCATGGTGGCCGCGACGATGAAGATCAGCAGCGACACGAGCATCAGGATGATGCCCCAGTCGTGGCCCGGCGTGCCCGGCAGGATGGCCTGCGGCGGATAGAGCGTCCAGCCCGCGCCGGTGGGCCCGCCCGGCACGAAGAAGCTGGCCAGCAGCACGATCACGGACAGGAAGTAGACCCAGAAGCTGAGCATGTTCAGGAACGGGAACACCATGTCGCGCGCGCCCACCATCAGCGGGATCAGGTAGTTGCCGAAGCCGCCCAGGAACAGCGCCGTCAGCAGGTAGATCACCATGATCATGCCGTGCATCGTGACGAACTGGTAGTAGCGGTTGGGGTCGATGAAATCGAACTTGCCCGGAAAGCCCAGCTGCATGCGCATGAGGTTCGACAGCGCCACGCCCACCAGACCCACGAAGATGGCCACCAGCGTGTACTGCACGGCAATCACCTTGTGGTCCTGGCTCCAGACGTAGCGGGTCCAGAAGCTTTGCGGGCCGTGGTGCGCGGCATCGTCGGCGTAGGCCATCGTATCCTCCTCGGGCTCCTATTTGCCGGCCTGCGGCTTGGCCGTGGCGCCCGTGCCGAGCGACCGGATGTAGGCGGACAGCGCCGCCACCTCGGCATCGGTCACCGGCGTCTTCGGCATGAGCGGGCCGAACCCCTTGATCAGGCGCGCGTGCGGGTCCTCGATTTCCTTCTTCAGGAAGGCGTCGTCGACGGTGGCGTTGCTGCCGTCGGCAAACTGCTGCGTGGTGCCGTACAGGCCCTTCCAGGTGGGGCCGACGCTGGCGCCGCCGTCCACGCTGTGGCAGGCCACGCAGCCCTTGCCCTGCGCCAGCGCCCGGCCCTGCTCGGCCAGGTCGCCGCCGCCCGTGGGGCCGGTGCCGGTGCCCGTGCCCGGTGCGGCAGCCGGCTGTGCCGCGCGTGCCTGGGCCATCGCGAAGGTCTGCTGTTTCGCCAGCCAGGCGTCGAAGGCGGCCCCGTCTTCCACCACCACGTGGCCGCGCATGTTGTAGTGGCCCACGCCGCATAGCTGGGCGCAGAGGATGTCGAACCGGCCCGCCTGCGTGGGCGTGAACCAGAACGACGTCACCATGCCGGGCACCATGTTCATGCGGGCGCGGAACGGCGGGACGTAGAAGTCGTGCAGCACGTCTTTGGACCGCAGCAGCACCTTGACCGGCCGGTTCAGCGGCAGGTGCACCTCGGGGCCGGCGATCACGATATCGTCCTGGCTGTTCGGGTCCTCGGGATTGAGCCCCAGCGGATTGCTGGCGCTGACGAAGCGCGCGTCGGTGGTGCCCAGTTCGCCGCTCCTGCCGGGGAAGCGGAACCCCCACTGCCACTGCTGGCCCACCACTTCCAGCACCATCGCCTCGCGCGGCGGGCGCACGTAGTCGGCATAGACGATCAGGCCCGGCGCCAGCAGCGCCATGATGCCCACGGCGCTCAGGCCGATCAGCCAGCGCTCCAGCCGGTGGTTCTCGGGCTGGTAGGCGGCGCGGTGGCCGTCACGATGCCGGAAGCGCCAGACGATGTAGCCCAGCAGCAGGTTGATGACGACGAAGAACAGGCCGGTGATGACGAGGGTAATGATCAGCGTGTCGTCCATCTGCTTCCAGTTGGACGCCAGCGGTGTCAGCCACCAGGGGCTCAGGAAATGAAAGAGCACCGAAGCGGCAACCATGATGACGAGCACGATTGCGATCGCCATGTCCCCTCCCTCGCGTACGCAAGGAAACGGGCCGGCAAGTGCGCCCGTTCACGCACGTGGAATAAGCCTAGTGCATCGACTCAGGTCACTGCAAGGCGACATGGTCGCCCGTGGGTACGCGCGGGCGCACGCGCCTAGTGCACGACATCGCGCGATTCAAGCTTCCAGTAGCACAGCGCGATGCACATGCCGAACAGCAGGTGCCCCACCAGCGTGTGCCAGCCGCGCGCCTGCACGAACCATGGAAAGGCCGCCGTCATCACGTAGAAGTTGAACAGGTAGACCACCAGCCCGAACACGGCACCCACCAGCATCGACATGCCGATGCTGGAGTCGAGCTGGAACGGCGCGATGATGGCGCACAGCACGCAGCCGAGTATCGCGCCGATCACGAAGTGGATGACCAGCGCCACGGCGACGGTGCTGACGCTGAACATCGAGGTCTGCAGCACCTCGCGCCCCATCACGATGGCCGCGATCATGCGCGTGGTGCCCCACGGATGCACGCCGGCCACCATCGACGACCAGAACAGCTCGATGACAAGCAGCAGCGCCCCGGCGGCCAGCCCCGACACCGCCGCAGCGGACCAGTCCGGCAGACGACGCACGTAGTGGTGCGAATGCATGTGCAGTTCCATAGCTTCCTCCTGGAGGCCGGTGGCGCATGATGGCCATCATGCGTCCAGCATAGGACACCTGCCGCCAGAAGCGAGGGACGCCCGGCCCCACACCAGAAGCCTGCCGAAGCCCATGTCTCCGATGCGATACCTGATCGCCCGCTGCGCACGTGACGCGTTTCAAACACCGCGGGACAACCCTGAGCGCCCCGGCCTTGTATTCGCCACACACGGCCTATACTGGATGCACAAGGAAGCAAGACAGGAGACCGCCATGATCCACGTCCAGGCGCATGATCTTGTGTTTTTGATCCCCATGGCACTCGTTGGCCTGCTGGCGATGGGTGCGATTCCGGTGGCTGCCAAGGCGCTGCGCATCAGCTGCCGCTGCGCGGGCGCGATCATCGGTGTGCTGCTCGGGGTGCTGGTGCTGGAGGCGCTGCCGCTGCTGATCTAGCGGCCGCTGTTTCGAGAGAGAGAGAGAGAGAGAGAGAGAGAGAGAGGCGCCTTCGGGAGAAGGCGGCGCGTATGTCGCTGACGCTGCTGGCGGCCGCCTTGGCGGCACTGCTCGTGCTGACGATCGGCGCGGCGCTGTGGCGCTGCGGCCATCCGCATCGCCTGCGGTACCGGCGCTGTGCCCGCCGCCGGGCCGGGCTTGGCAGGGCGCGCAGGCACGCCCCATCACACTGAAAGCCTGCTTCAGATCTCGATCATCGAGAAATCGGCCTTGTAGACGTCGCACTCGGGGCAACGCCAGTCGTCCGGGATGTCTTCCCAGCGCGTACCCGGGGCGATGCCGTCGTCGGGCCAGCCCTGTTCCTCGTCGTACACCCAGCCGCAAATCAGGCAAACCCACGTCTTGTAGGCGATCGCTTCCTGCTCCAACACTCGCTCCTGTGAAATCCATTTGGTCGTCCGGGCCGAATGATACGTGGTTTCGCCCGGACGCCTGTGGACCGTCCGGCTACTGCCGGATCGAGAAATCGACGCGGTTCGGCGCGCCCTTGTCCTTGATGCCCTCGGCCGTCAGCTTGGGCGCGGTCAGGAACAGCTTGGCGTCGGGTACCTTGCCGTCGCGTTCCAGCGACTGCTTGACCGCCAGCGCGCGCTGGTCCGCCAGCGCCCGCAGTTCGGTATCGGTGACCGGGGCGTTCTGCAGCAGCAGCCTTTCCATCTCGGCCGGCGGCAGCGACTTGTTCAGGCCGATGAAGTTGGTCGGCTTCTTGAACGATTCGCGCTTGTACACGGCTTCCAGGTACTTCGGATACTCCTGCTTCGACACGGTCACGCGCGCGCCCTGGTCGCCGCCCTCGCCTTCCCCGGCCTGCTCGCCCGCCTGCGCGGACCGGCGCAGCTCGCGCTGCTTGGCGTTCGCCACGCGCTGGTCCAGCCATACGCGGCGCGCGCCGTCGGCGTCGGTGGCCGGGTCGATGCGACCGCTGATCTCCAGCCGCAGCGATGGCCGGTCGTTCAGCGCCTTGCCCACGGTCTCGATCTTCTTGCGCGCCTCGTCGGACAGCGTGGACGAACCCGTCGCGAACTCGATGTAGCCCAATTCCTCGCCCCCGCCGCCAAACGCCGACGCGATGAGCGAGAACGGCGACGTGATGGCCTTGGTCAGCAGGTTCACGATCACGCGCAGGATCACGCCGCCGATGCTGAACTCGGGGTCCGACAGCGATCCCGACACCGGCAGGTTGATGTCGATGACCCCGTTGCGGTCCTTGAGCAGCGACACGGCCAGCAGCACCGGCAGCTTGACCGCGTCGGGGCTGTCCACGCGCTCGCCGAACGTGAGCTGGTCCAGGTACAGGTGGTTGCGGGCATCGAGCTTGCCGTTTTCGATCTTGTACGCCACGTCCACCGTCAGCTTGCCCTTGGTGATCGGATACCCCGCGTACTTGGCCGCGTACGGCGTCAGCCGCGTCAACTCCACGCCGGCCGCCTTGGCCGCGATGTCCAGGTAGAGCTGCTCGCCCAGCGGATTGAGCTTGCCGCTGATGCTGACCGGCGCGTCGTCGTCGAGCCGGCCGTTGAGCACCAGGTCTGCCGGCGTCAGGTCCGCCGACGACACCTTGGACACCGACCCCTTCATGTCGGTGAGATTGGCGGAATAGTTGGGCTTGACGAAAAAGTCGGAAAAATTGATGTTGCCCTTGTTGATGGTGACGCCGCCCAGGCGGATCTGCGGCTTGGGCCCGGCCGGCTCGGCGGCCTTGGCCTGCGCCGGCGGTGCAGCGGGCCTGGCCTCGGGCGCTGACGCCGGGCTGGCCTGCGTCAGGCTGGTGGACGGCGCGGCCTCGCCCTTCTCGGCGCCGCCGGCCATCACGTCCTGCAGGTTCAGCCGGCCGTTGGCATTAAGAATCACGCGCGCATAGAAATCGTTCAGCGCCACGTTCTGGATTCCCACCTGCATCGGGCCGCGCGCCTCGTTCATGTTGAAGTCGATGCCGTTGACCGACAGCGCGCGCCAGCGCAGGAAGTCGTCGCCGGAGATGCGGTCGACGGTGCGCACATTGCCGGCCAGCGCGTTGCCGGTGAAACGCACGGCCATCGGCTTGCCGGGCGGCGCATCGTAGGCAAGCTTGCCCTTGAGCGTCATCGTGCCGCTGCGCAGCGCCGCGTTGAGGCGGTCCGCCAGGTACGGCTGCAGCGGCGCCATGTCCAGCTCGCGCAAATCTAGCTGCAACTGCGCGGCAGGCCCCGTCGGCGTCACCTGCCCGTCGATGTTCATCACGCCCTTGCGGCCGCTTTCTGCGTGGAACTTCATCGGCAGCGCGCCCGGCGACAGCGGCCACGTCACGGTGCCCGTGGTCAGGCCGATGTTACGGAACTGGTGGATGACCGGACGGCCACGGTTGGCCGCGGCCGGCGCATAGTCGGCCAGCCGCGCCTCGCCGCCATCGACGGCGACCTTGCCGACGCGCACTTTCCAGCCCGGCGCCGCAGCGCCATTGGCCGGCGCGGCGCCGGGGCGGGCCGCCGCCTTCTGATCGGCGGCCTTCTGCTGCGCGGACTGCGTGGCCCAGATTTGCGCCGATTCCAGCAACTGGCCGCGATGGTCGCGCGTGGCCGAGATGGCCGGCTTGACCAGCGCCACCTGTCCGGCCTCGAAAGTCTGCCTGGCCAGGTCGAGCTGGATGTCGTCGAGCACCAGCTTGTCGGCCTTGAGCAGCGGCAGGCTGGCGCCTTCGGTATCCGGCGCGCGCGCCACCCGTACCGCACGGCCGCCCCGTGCGCCTTGGCGCGGCGCCGCGACGGTCAGCCCCGCGCGGTCGTCGCGCTCGTTCGCGGCGGCGACCGGCGTGGCAGGCATCTTCACCGGCTCGCGCGTCGACACGTACACCGGCGACAGCTCCACGCGCGACTTCTGCAGCGTGAACTGGAAGACCGGCTGGGACCACGCCATCGCATAGTGCAGCTCGGCGTTGACCGCCGTCTTGCCGAACTGGCTCTGCAGTTCGCGCGGCCACCAGGCCGAAAAGCCCTGCGGCTGCAGGCCGGCCGTCTGCAGCGTGCCAGACAGCGTGCCCTTGTTCAGCGCCAGTTCGCCGCTGTGGCGGATCGTCTGGCCATTGGCGATTGTGATATTCGCGTCAAGCCTGGCAGGTTTGTCGCCGCTGCTGGCCAGCCCGGCCACTTCGACATTGACCGGGCCGATATCGAGCTTGCCGGGGCCGGAAGGCGCCAGTTCGTCGACGAATCCCAGCTTGGCGTCCTTCAGGACCACGCGCTCCACCGCATACGACCACGGCACCTCGCCGGCCTTGGGCGGCGCCTGCACGCCAGACGCCGCCGGCGCCGATGCCGCTGCCACGGGCGCGGAAGCCGGCGCCGCAGCAGCCGGCGCAGCCTTTGGCACCGGCGCGGCCTCGGGCAGGAAAGCCGTGGCCAGGTTCAGCGATCCGTCCTTGCGGCGCAGCGCCTGCAGGTCGAACCCTTCCAGGTCGATGCGCCTGACCTGCGCCTTGTGGGCCAGCGGCTCCACGCGCGCCAGGTCCACGGCCAGCCGGCCCGCGCGGATCAGCGGCGCACCGGCGCGGGTGACCACATCGGCCTCGCGCAGCGTCAGCGTGCCGGACACATAGAGGTCCTGGCGATCCTTGTCCTGCCGGAATCCCACGTTCAGCCGCGTATCGAGCAGCCCGCCCTTGACCTGCGCGTCCTTCAGCCTGGGCGCGAACGCCATGTAGCGGGCCACCTCCAGCCCGTCGAGATTGACGTTCAGGTCGGTCTGGCGCGTATCGGAAAACGGTTGCGACGTGCCGGCCAGCGCCAGCGGCGTGCCGTTGATCTTGGCGAACAGCGTCGGGCGCGTGTTGATCGTCGCGTCGTGCGGCAGGTTCGACAGGAACGGCAGCGTCAGCGTGAAATTTTCCACGCGCCGCAGGGTGTCCAGCGCCTTGTCCTCGTAGACGAAGCTCGCGTTGGTCACGGCGATATTGCTGACCGAGAACCTGGCCGGCTCGCTGTCGGCCGGCTTGGGCGGCTGCGCGGCAAAGCGGTCCTGGATGTCGGCAAAGCTCATCTTGCCCGCCGCATTGCGCACCACGTGCACGCTGAGCCGGTCCACGTGCAGGAAGTCGACCACCGGGGCGAGGCGCCAGATCGACGCGGCCGCCGCATCGGCCTCCACCTGGCCCAGCTTCAGCATCGGGGTCTTGCCGTCGGGCTCGAAGATGGTCAGGTCGTTGAGCGTGGCGCCCAGTTCGAACGGCCGCACGTGCGCGGCGCCCAGCGTGACCTTGCGGCCCAGGGCCTCGGTGGCGTGTTTTTCGACCAGATACCTGATCAGCGGCGGCCCGCCGAAATAGCCGGCCAGGCCAAACAGCGCCACCGCGGCCACCACCCCGCCCGCCACGCGCCACGCCATGCGCCGGCGCGGCGTTGCCATGGCCGCCCCTGTCGCAGCCTGGATCGAATCCTTGAAAGCCATGTCACCTCGGAAAATATGACCCCGCGCCCGTCGCGCTTTGTGCCCCGGATTTCACTTGTCATGCATGATGGAGACGGATTATGGCAGCCCACCGTGCGAATGCGTAATGAATATGATCAGCGTCGGAGTCGCCCAGCGTCGTTCTGGTATCTTTACGCCTTTGCGAAGCGTCCCGTCGTGCCCGCCAGCTTACCCGCCGGCCCGGTTCGCCAAGTTCGTGTCGTCATCCCCACGACCGTCCCCCTCCACGCCATCCGTGTTGCGCGCTTCGCATGTGAATGTATCCATGCGAGTCTTTCCATGTCCACCTCCAGCAGTACTGCCGGGGCAATGGGCGCGCCAGGCGGCCCCGCCGCCCGCCCGCTGACCGGTCAGGACTACAAGACGCTTGCCCTTGCTGCACTGGGCGGCGCGCTTGAGTTCTACGATTTCATTATTTTTGTCTTTTTTGCCAAGGTCATTGGCCAGCTGTTCTTTCCGGCGTCCGTGCCGGACTGGCTGCGCCTGCTGCAGACGTTCGGCATCTTTGCCGCCGGCTACCTGGCGCGCCCGCTGGGCGGCATCATCATGGCGCACTTCGGTGACCTGCTGGGCCGCAAGAAGATGTTCACGCTGTCCATCCTGCTGATGTCCGTGCCGACGCTGCTGATGGGGCTGCTGCCTACCTATGCGTCCATCGGGCTGCTGGCGCCGATGCTGCTGCTGGTGCTGCGCATCCTGCAGGGCGCGGCCGTGGGTGGCGAAGTGCCGGGTGCCTGGGTGTTCGTGTCCGAGCACGTGCCCCGGCGCCATATCGGCTACGCCTGCGGCACGCTGACGGCGGGCCTGACGGCCGGCATCCTGCTGGGCTCGCTGGTGGCCACCGGCATCAACGCGATGTTCGACCCGCAGGCCCTGCTCGACCACGGCTGGCGCCTGCCGTTCGTGCTCGGCGGCGTGTTTGGCGTGGGTTCGATGTACCTGCGGCGCTGGCTGCACGAGACGCCGGTCTTTGCCGAACTGCAGCAGAAGAAGGCGCTGGCCGCCGAAATGCCGCTCAAGGCCGTGGTGCGCGACCATCGCGGCGCCGTGCTGATCTCGGTGCTGCTGACGTGGATGCTGTCCGCCGGCATCGTCGTGGTGATCCTGCTGACGCCCACCTACCTGCAGACGCTGTTCGGCTTCGACGCCCGCACGGCACTGGTGGCCAACAGCGCCGCCACGCTGTGCCTGTCGATCGGCTGCATCGTGGCCGGCGTGCTGGCCGACCGCATCGGCGCCCGGCTGACGCTGTCCATCGGCGGCGCCTTCCTGGCGGGCACGGCCTACCTGCTGTACACCACCATCGGCGCGCGTCCGGACCTGCTGCTGCCGCTGTACGCGCTGGCCGGCTTCTTCGTCGGCACCATCGGCGCCGTGCCGTTCGTGCTGGTGCACGCCTTCCCGGCGCAGGTGCGGTTCTCGGGCCTGTCTTTCTCGTACAACGTCTCGTATGCGATCTTCGGCGGACTGACGCCGGTCATCGTGTCGCTGATGCTGAAGACGGACAAGCTGGCCCCGGCGCACTACGTCGTGGCCGTCTGCATCATGGGCATGATTACCGCCCTGTTCATCCGCAAGCGCGAAGCCTGACGCCGCGCCGCGCGCAAAAAAAGGGGGAAGGCCACCAGCCTTCCCCCTTTTTCATTGGCCCGTCGCCGCAGGGCGTCAGGCCACCCGGCGATGCTGCCGGAAGAACTGCCACATCAGCCAGCTCGCGTCGGGGCCGATGTCGCTGTGGTACTGCACGCTGGCATCGCCGCCGCTCCAGGCGTGGTCCAGCCCCGCCACTTCCACAAGCCTCACCAGATCGCGATTCCAGCGCCCGAAACGGGCCTCGCGATAGTCGCCGTCGGCCAGCGGGGGCGCGTCATTGGCGCAGTCCATGCGCGTGCCCAGCTTGTCGTAGAGCCCGTTGTAGGCCAGGAACTGGCGCGCCAGCAGGCGGCCATTGACCGGGTTCACGGCGTCGTCGGTCATGCCATGGACGACGATGGCCGGCATCTCCGGCCCGCCCGGCGTCACGCCGGCGGCATCGAGCAGCAGCGCCGGCTCGGACTCAGCGCCATGGCGCATGGCCCGCAGCCCGGCACGCGGATTGTCGGCGGCACCGATCACGACGCCCGAATGCAAACCCACGGCAGCCACTTTCTCTGGATAGCGCAGCGCCACCACGGCCGCCATGGCCGCGCCGGCCGACAGGCCCGCCAGATAGATTTCACCCCGGCGGACGTCCGGCCGGGCAGCCAGCTCGTCGACCAGCATCGCCACAGCCTGCGCCTCGCGCCCGCCCTCGCCGGCGCCCAGGTCGAACCACTGCCAGCAACGGTGCACGGACCGGCGCAGCGGCTGCTGCGGATAGGCGACGATAAAGCCCTCGCGCTCGGCCAGCGCGTTCATGCGCGTGCCGGCGGCCAGGTCTTCGGGCGTCTGCTGGCAGCCATGGAGCATTACCACCACGGGCAACGCCCCCTTGGCGCCGGAAGGCATATAGAGCCGGTACGACAACTGCGGCACCAGTTCGCCCGGCATGGGCGCCAGTGCCAGCTTGTGGGACTGCCAGACGCCCGGCAGTTCGGCCGGGGCCGGGTCCAGTGGCCGGCGTGCGGCCGGCAGCGCCGGATCGAGACGCGCCAGCCAGGATCGGAATTGCTTCCCGGTGCGGTGCTGCGCACGGCCAATTTGCCGCAGTTGCGCATCCCAAACCGGAGACAGGCTTTTGGCCATATGAGAACTCCTGCTCATCTAGGAACGAGTCCCCTCCTGTATTGTGCAACGCAGCATAGCACAGCCGGCGTGATGGATTGGGGGCATTGTCTGCAAGATGCAACATGAAATAGCGAAACAACGCCGACCGTCCGGTCGCCCTCACCCGATCGCGGGATGCCGGCCTCAAATTGCTTATCGCAGACGATAAAAGAATGCAGAACGACGCCCGATGAACGAAGTTGGCGGCGGCCTATACTCGGCAGTACGCCCCGAACCGGATCGATCCGCGCCGCGATGCCGCCGCAACTTTCCACCTCAAGCGCCCCATGCTGCACCCTTTGCCCGTTCCGCCCGGCGTGCAGGCTGGCCTGCGGCAATGCGGCTTCGCTGGTGCCGCGCACGGTCACGCTGCGCGCAGGTGACGTGCTCTACATACAGGGACGCGCGGCCCGCGCGGTCTATCCGATCCGCGCTGGCGGGGTGAAGCAGGTTTTCGAGACGGGGATTGGCTGGCGCCAGGTCAGCGGCTTCCTGCAACCCGGCGACGTATGCGGACTGGAAGCGCACGAGGCCGATGCCCACGACGCCACGGTCATCGCGCTGCAGGACAGCGAATGCTGCGCGATTGCGGTGGAAACGCTGCGGCCGATGCTGCGGGACGACCCCGGCATCCGCGCCGCCGTGGTGGCGATGCAGCGGCGCCACGCGCGCCGGCAGGCCGAGTTGCTGGTGGCGATCGGGTCGATGAAGGCGGCCCAGCGGCTGGCGATGCTGTTGCTGGACCTGGCGGCGGAACAGGCGCGCCGGGGCGTGGCGGACGGCGTGCTGACGCTGGCGATGACGCGCAACGACATCGCCAGCTATCTCGGCCTCACGTTGGAAACGGTTTCCCGGCTGCTGTCGCGCTTCGGCGCCGCCGGGCTGATCATCGTGCGGCAGCGCAAGCTCCGCATCGTCGATCCGGACGGGCTGGCCGCCGTGCATGCCGATGGCGACGCTGTCGCGGCGCCCGCACCGCACGCCGCCGCCCAAGCGGGCCCTCCGGCTACTCCTTAGCCACTTCCTGCCAGCCGTCGGGCGCGAACGTGCGGATGGCGCCGGCGCGGGCCGCCGTACCCTTGCCCAGGTCGCGCTCGTAGAACCGCCGCTCGCTGTCGAGCATGAACGCATGCACGCCCGATTCGCCATAGCGGGCCGGCCACGCCACGAACGCGAACTTCGCATTGCTGCCCTTGGGCGGGGCGATGATCCGGTAGCGGTAGCCGTAGTACGCGTCGTCGGGCGGGGTCTCCGGGCCCATGGCCAGCGCGTCGGGCCCCAGCGGGCTGTCGTTATCGGCCGAGGCGGACGGCCAGTACAGCCCGTTGGTCTTGCCCGGCGTACTGACCAGTTGCCGCGCGTAGCTGCCGTGGCCGACCTGCTCGGCATAGCGCTGCTGGGCGTCGGCCAGTTGCAGCAGCGTGTCCATGGCGACGATCTCGTTACGGCCGATGCGCCGCACGCGCACCTCGCGCTCGCCGGCCGCCAGGTCGAACTGCCAGCCAGCCTTGCGCCGGACGATCGGCACCGGAAACGTCCAGCCGCTGCCGCCCACTTCCACACTGGCCGCGTCGTCGCCGTCCTTGCGCACGGCATGGTGGCTGGCCCACGCGCCCAGAAAATCGTAAAGGTCCTGCTGGTCGAGTTGCGGCGGCACGATGCGGCGGTACTGCGCGCCAAGCACGCGCTGCAGCGCGTCGGGGTCGCTGCGGGCCACGCCGTCGCCCAGCGCGTCCATGGCGGCCTCGGGCGTCGGGAACACCTGCTGCGCCATCGCGGCCGGCGCGGCCAGCAGCGCCGCCGCGGCCAGCACGCGCAACGCCTGCCATGCCCCGTCGATGCGGCCCGTTGTCTGGTTGCGCTTCATCGTTATCTCCGACCGTGACCGAAATGACCGCCGCCCCCGCCTCCACCGCCGAAGTGGCCACCGCCGCCGCCCCCGCCCTGGAAGCCGCCGCCCGTGCGTGCCGGCATCGCGCGCTGCGGCGTCTGGCCGGCGTTCACGCGTTGCAGGCTGCTGCCGCCGCGGCTGGCCTGCTGGCGCATCCGGTCGCCATTGCCGGCATCGCGGAATGCGTTGTTGCGATTGGTGTCGCGCGCCCGGTTGCGCGCCTCGTGCTGGTCCAGGCGCTGCCGGTCGGCGCCGGCGGGACGCGGGTTCTGTCCGCCGCCCTGGCGGTTGACCCCCGGTGCGTGATGGCCCGCGATCGACTGGCCGGTGCGGCCTTCGAACGATTGCGCGGCGCGCTCGCGTGCGGCGTCGCGGCTCTGGCGGTTCTGCACGCCGCCGCCGTCCTGGCCCAGCCGCCGCTGGCCCTGCACGCCGCCTTGCCCCGGGCGCTGGCGATTGGCCAGCCCCTGCTGCCGCTGCGCGTCGAAGCGGCTCGCGACATTCGGGTTGTTGTACGGGACGTTGCCGCGATGCGCGGCATTGTGCTGCCAGTTCACGTTGGCCCGGTTCACGTCGAGCCGCTGGTTCACGTTGATGTTGTTGTAGCGGTTGACGTTGATGTTCACGTCGTGGCCGCCCCAGTCGAACCCGCCCCAGAGCGCATCCACGGCCGCCACGCCAAGGCCGAAGCCGATGCCCGACACCAGCGCCGTGGCGAACACCGAGCCCGGCGGCGGCGGATAGTACGCGGGCGGATAGGCCGGATACGGCCACGTGCCATAGACCACGGTCGGGTTGTAGCTCGGCACGTAGACCACCTGCGGATTGGCCGGCTCGATCTGGACCACCGTGGTGCCGCCGGTCTGCTGCGTCACCACCTTCTGCTGCTCGGTGGTCTTCAGCGTGCCGGCCTGCTGGGCCTGCAGGCGCAGGCGCTGCACCGAATCCATGACGTCGTCGGGCTGCGCCAGGAAGGCATCGCCCACGGACTGCACCCACTGCGGCTGGCGGCCCATCATGTCCATCACCGACGGAAAGGCCACCAGCGACTGCACGCTCGGGTCCCACGGCTCGCTGGCCACGGCCTTGGTGGCGGCATCGCCAGACAGGCTCGCGTTCGACTTCGACCACTGCGCGGCGGCCGCCACGTCGGCGGGATACGTCGACGCCATCAGCACCTGCGACAGCAGCGCATCGGGATAGAGCGCCACGGGCGCCAGCAGCTGGTCAAGCTGGGGCTTGTCGAGCCGGGCCTGCGCCCAGGCGCCGCCGGCGCCCGCCAGCAGGGTCAGCCCGAGCATCCAGGCCAGGATTCGTTGCACGCGCAACATGATCGCTCCTTCCATGACGAAAAACGACCACGGCTCGCCTGCCCGGCCGTCAGGCCCGGGCCGCGCCGGCTACTTGCGGGCCTGTGCGCACTGCTGCCGGTAGGTTTCCTCCAGCCGCTTGCGCTCGGGCGCGCGTTCCAGCGTGGAGTACTTGCGGCCGTCGGCCGTGGTCACCGTGGATTGTCCTTGCGACCACTGCGGCCCGGCGGGCAGCGCATTGATCTTGTCGAGCAACTGCCGGCAGTGTTCGCGCTGCGAGGTGCCCGGCGTACCGCCCGGATCGTCCACGGTGGACGTGGCGGGATCGAGCATGCGCGGCGGCAGCGGCGCGATCATCGGCGCCGACGGATCCGCCGGCGGCGTCTGCCCGTGGGCGACGAGCGAAACCATGCATCCTGCTGCGGCGATGGCAGCGAAAACCTTTCTCACCAGAAACACTCCAGAATTCGATGGCAATGCCACGCATTGCCCGGGCGAAAAGCTGCGGCCCGCGCGGGCCGGCCCGGCGTCACGCGTCCGCCTTGCCGTTGCCACGCCTGCCGCCACGGTTGCGCAGCAGCTCCAGTTGCAGCAGCGCATCCGCAAGCATACTCTTGAGCCGCACGTTTTCTTCCTCCAGCTGGCGCAGGCGTCGCGTGTCGACGGCATCGCCCTGCCGCGGCGCGCCGTACCGGGCACGCCAGCCATAGAACGACGCATCGCTGAACCCGTAGCGCGCGCACAGCTCACGCACCGGCACGCCGCTCGCGGCCTCGGCCAGGTACATGCGGATCTGTTCCTCCGAATAGCGTCTGTTCACCGATGCCTCCGCTCGTCGGCTGCGGGTGCGGCGCACCCGGCAGCCTGCCGGTCACGCTGCCGATGGCGCGCTTGTGCAGCGCTTGTGTGCCGCTGGTGCCCGTAAGGTAGCCCACCCCCCGGACAAAAGGAATTCAGTGTCTTCGCGGGACGAGTTAAGCAAAAAAGAAAGGGCTTGCCGCTACGGCAAGCCTGCCTGCCGGGCGCGCGCCATGGTGGTGCCGACCCCCATATGGGGCAGCCGCCTCGGCCACGTCAAATTTTGTTTTTCCAACTTGGAACATTTCGTGCCCACGCCAGGTTCGGTCAGTCGCTTCAAACCCTGCGGCGCACGCCGCGCTGGCCACGACGCGCTGCATCCGGCGCGGGCGGACGGCCGCAAAACGCCCGTCCCATGCGGCATTCCGCCATGTCTGCATGTATGAACAACGCGTGCTTGCGCCGCGCGAACGTGTCGGCATCCAAACGTGTTCTAGTAGTTTTCTGAATGTTGTATTAAGCTTCCTTCGCATCAACTAAGTTTCAGAATGCCTGCAAGGCACGCCTCCTGGCGTAGCAGACAGGCGACCGGCGGCACGCCACGGCAACGTTTGCCGATGCGCGCGCCAGGCCGGGTCCGGGCCTGAGGAAGAGGAGCCACTGCCGCACCGCACATGCCTTCGACGCAGCGTCGAAGAAGCGCGGTTTCGTGGAGCAGTCCATGCGCAACACATGGACCGCAATGCCCGGGCGTATTCGATTTGTCCCCGCCCTTGTCGTAGTCGAGCTGTATTGGTCGCAGTCGTTGCGCGGTGTCGCCACCGGCCCTGGCCGGTGACGCCGCCTGAAGCTGTAATGCTTCGCCACAACAAGAAAAAACCAGAAGTCTCGGATCGGGAGAAGTCAGTATGCGGCATGTCAGCACCAAGCTATTGCATGTGTTCGTCCTGCTCATGGAGTACCGCGATCTCAGCGCGGTAGCGGCCTGCACCCAGGGCCGCATTCCAACCGTGGCCTACAGCCTGGCCCGCCTGCGCGAGATCACCGGCGACGCGCTGTTCGTCAAGCGCAACGGCACGCTGGAGCCCACGCCGCACGCGCTGCGGCTGGAGCGCACCGCGCGGCAGATCCTGGCGCGCTGGAACCAGCTGGTCCAGCCCCAGGATGCCGACGCCCTGCCGGCCAGCAGCGGCCGGCGCATCTCCATCGGCTTCTCGCCGTCCATCGGCGACCCCGTCATCACCGAAATCCTGACCGCGCTCTGCGAGCGCTTTCCGCGCGACAGCTTCATCACCCGCCCCGTGATCGCCGATGCGGCGCTGGGCGACTCGCTCGACACCGGCGACCTGGACTGCGCGTTCGTCGTCGACGGAGCCAACGTGCCGGACAGCGTCATCCCGCATAGCATCCTGGCCACGCCGCGCCGGCTGGTCAGCGCCGCGCGGGGCGCCAGCAAGGAAGAAGCCGAGACCGACTGGATCCTGCTGCAGGAAGACTGCGAGCGCCACAGCCCGCTGCATGCGTTTCTGGCGCGCCGGGCCAACACGCCGGGCCATCGCGAGACGGTGGTGCCGTCGTGGCACACGCAGATCACGCTGCTGCACGCGGCCGGCGGGGTCTGCCCGGTGCTGGACTTCAACGTGCCGCTGGTGACGCGCGACCGCAAGACCCGGCTGCTGCCGCCGCCCGCGGCGTTCCCGGCCTGGGCCGCGCTGCATTTCTGGATGCCGCAGCGCGCGCCAGACCGCACCGCGCTGCGCGACATCATGGACGTGGGCGCATCGGTACTGCGCGACCCGCTCAAGGCCATCGACAGCCGCCGCCACGCCGAGCACCGCCCCCGCCCGCTCGCCATCGCCTGACCCCTTCTGCCGGCGGGGCCTAGTCCCCGTCCGGCCAGCTCCGCGCGAATGCATGGCCGATCCATGCATTTTGCGAATCCTCTCACTCCCTTCATCGCCGCCGCGCATTAACCTCGCTGGGCATCGTTGCGTGGCGGGACTTACCCCATTTGGCCCGCACCGCCGCGAGGACGCAGTCATGCGTCGTTGCGCCGCACCGCCCCTGGGCGCGTGCGGCGCTTTTTTGACGTCAGCGGGCAGCCTAACGCTGAGCCTCGGGTACAGGACAGGAGTCGATGGATGACGTTGAGGATATTGCTGGCAGACGATCACCCCGTCATTACGGCGGCGATCGGAGCCAGATTGCAGTCGCAGACCGGGTGGGAGGTCTGTGGAGAGATTGCCACCGCCACCGAGCTGCTCCAGCAGACCGAACTGCTGCGCCCCGATGTGGTGGTGACCGATTTCCACATGCCCGGCCCGGCGCAGCTTGACGGCATGCGCCTGCTCACGGCCCTGCGGCGGCGATATCCGACCATGTCGATCATGGTGCTGACGATGATCACCAATCCGCTGGTGCTGCGGACCATCCTCGACGTGCGCGTGCAGGGGCTGCTGCTCAAGGACAGCCAGTTGCCGGAGATCGTCACGGCCATTGCCCGCGCGCAGCGCGGCTTCACCTATATCGGCAAGTCGGCGCTGCGGGCGCTGGCCCCGGCCGAGGTGCGCACGATGGCGCCGCTGGGGCGCGACACGATGCAGCGCCTGTCCGCCCGCGAGATGGAGGTGCTGCGCCTGTACCTGACCGGCCGCACGGTCACCGAGATCGCCACCACGCTGTGCCGCAGCGTAAAGACCATCAGCCGCCAGAAGAACTGCGCCATGCACAAGCTGGGCGTCAGCAACGACCGCGAGCTGTTCGAGTGCGCGGCGCTGCAGGGCATGGTGCTGCCGCGATGCTGATGGCCATGCGGACCGCTCGTTATAATCGGCCGCGCCAGCCGGCCCGCCTCAGACCACCGCCGGGCGCTGGACGGCCCGCCACGATGCTTACACCCATGTCGCAACCTTCCTCCGCTCCCCTTGCCGCCCGCGCCCGCGCGGTGCCCACGCTGATGATCGCCGCGCCGGCGTCGGGCCAGGGCAAGACCACCGTGACCGCCGCGCTGGCGCGGCTCCATGCGCGCCAGGGGCGCCACGTGCGCGTGTTCAAGACCGGCCCCGACTTTCTGGATCCGACCCTGCTGGCCGCGGCCAGCGGTGCCCCGGTGCAGTCAATCGACCTGTGGATGACCGGCGAAGCCGACGCGCGCGCCCGCCTGGCCGAGGCGGCGGCGGAAGCGGACCTGATCCTGGTGGAAGGCGTGATGGGCCTGCACGACGGCACGCCAAGCAGCGCGGACGTGGCGCGGCTGTTCGGCCTGCCCGTGCTGGCCGTGATCCAGGCCGGCGCGATGGCCCAGACCTTCGGCGCGCTGGCCTATGGCCTGGCGCACTACGGCGACCCGTTCCACGCGATGCACGTGCTGGCCAACGGCGTCGGCAGCACGCGCCACGCAGACATGCTGCGCGAGAGTTTGCCGCCCGGCATCGCCTGGGCCGGCGCGCTGGCGCACGACGCGGCGGCCAGCCTGCCGGCGCGGCACCTGGGGCTGTTCAGCGCCGACGAACTGCCAGACCTGATGACGCGGCTCGACGTGCTTGCCGATGCCTTGGCGGCGCTGCCGCTGTCGCACCTGCCCGAGCCGGTGACGTTTGCCGGCCCCGCCATCGCGCCGCCGCCACGGCTGCTGGCCGGCAAGCGGATCGCCATCGCGCGCGACGACGCCTTCCGCTTCATCTATCCGGCCAACCTGGAAACCCTCGGCGCGCTGGGCGCGCACCTGGCGTGGTTCTCGCCGTTGCGGGACGCGGCGCTGCCACCGTGCGACGCGGTCTGGCTGCCGGGTGGTTATCCGGAACTCCATGCCGCCGCGCTGGCCGCCAACACGGCGATGCGGCAGGCGCTGCGCGACGCCTGCGCGCGCGGCGTGCCGATGCTGGCGGAATGCGGCGGGATGATGGCGCTGTTCGAGCAGTTGGTGGACAAGGACGGGACCAGCCATGCGATGGCCGGCGTGCTGCCGGGGACGGTCACGATGCAGCGCCGGCTGTCGGCGATCGGCCATCAATCCGTGACGATGCCCGGCACGGGCGAGGTACTGCGCGGCCACACCTTCCACTATTCGCGGGCGGCCACGTCATGGACGCCGGCGGCGCGGGCCACGTCGCCGCGCGACGGCAGCCAGGGCGAGGCGGTGTACCAGGCCGGCAGCCTGACCGCGTCGTACGTCCACTTCTATTTCCCGTCGAACCCGGTGGCGGTGGCGCGGCTGTTCGGGGCGGTGTAGCGGACGACGTAGGGGGGAAACGCTCAGGCGGCGTCGCGTTCGGTGCGGGCCACGGCGTCGGCGATGCCGGCCTCAAGCTGGGCAAGGCCCTTCGACAGGTTGTGCATCGTGGTGTCGGACACATTGGCCAGCACGTCCTGCAGGAACGCGGACCGGCGCGGCAGGGCCTGGTCGACGATCTCGCGGCCCAGGTCGGTCAGCGTGACGTTGGTCATGCGGTTGTCGCGCTCGCTCGTGGAGCGCTCGATCCAGCCCAGCTCCTGCAGGGCCTTGAGCTGGCGCGTCAGCGCGCCGGGGTCCATGCCCACGCGGTCGGCCAGCGGCTTTTGCGCGATCGGGCCCTCGTGGCCGTGCAGGGCAAACAGAATGCGCCAGCGCGGCAACGGATGCCCGATACGCTGTTCGAACGCGGCGGCATAGGCGCGGTAGGTGCGTCCGAACTGTTGCAGCACGGCCAGGCTTTGTCGCTCCAGTTCCAAATCCAGTCTCCAGTTTGGCGAATGTCAGTCCGCGGCCATCACGGGCTCATGTACCCGGACCAGCTTGATCGGCGGCACGCGGCGTACCCGCCAGATGCCCACCAGGGCCGCGACGGCCGCCAGCAGCAGGCCCAGATGGATGGCGCTCACCAGCGACACCCGCGCCTGCTCCAGCAGCAGGGCTCCATTGTGCCCTGCCTGCTGCAGGTTGGTCAGCAATTCCACCTGCGCGGCCTTGTCGATCAGGATCTGGGGGTCGGTCAGCCGGCCGGCCCAGTCCGTCGCATGGGCCGAGGCCAGCGACGCGTTGACGCCGGCGGTATAGCTGCGCGTGACCAGCGTGCCGACCAGCGCCGTGCCGACCATCCCGCCCACCATGCGCAGTGACTGCAACATGGCGGTGGCAATGCCCAGGTGCGAGCGGCCGGCCGTCTGCTGCGCGAAGACGGTCAAGTTGGGCAGCACGAACCCCAGGCCCAGCCCCGCGCAGAGCATGATCGCGAGCAGCAGATTGTGATGCATGCCGCGCGTGGCCTGCGACAGGCCCAGCAGCGCCAGCGCCAGCATCGCAAAGCCGGCGTAGAGCATGCTGTTGGGCTGCGGGATGCGCGTGATGATCCGCCCGTTGACGATGCTGCCCACGGTGATGCACACCACCAGCGGCGTGACCAACAGGCCCGCCTGCTTCGGCGAGTAGCCGAACCCGCCCTGGAACAGCAGCGGCGCATAGAGCAGCAGGGCGAACATCGTGAAACCGCCCAGCACGCCGAGCACAAACAGCGGCGCCAGCGCGGGGTTGCGGAACATGTCGAGCGGCAGGATCGGGTTTTGGCAACGGTGCGACCAGTGCCAGAGCGCCGCAAACGACGCACACGACAGCAGCATCAGCCCGCACGTCACAAGGCCGAAGCCGCGCTCGGGCAGCCATTCCACCGACAGTTGCAGGCTGCCCAGGCCCACCGCGATCAGCAGCGCGCCGAACCAGTCGATCCGCACCGGCCCCTCGTGCCGCTGCTGCCGCAGGTGCGGCAGGTAGCGCCAGGCGAACACCAGCCCCAGCAGCCCCACCGGCACATTGATATAGAACACGGCGCGCCAGCCGTACCACTCGGTCAGCAGGCCGCCCAGCGACGGCCCCACCGCGTTGGCGATGCCGAACGCGGTGCTCATCAGCACCTGCCAGCGCAGCCGGACGTGGGAATCGGGAAAGAGGTCCGGCACGCACGCGAACGCGGTGCCCACCAGCATCCCGCCGCCAATGCCCTGCAGCGCCCGCGCGGCCACCAGGAACGGCATGCTCGTGGCCATCCCGCACAGCACGGACGCGGCCAGGAACACGATGATCGACGCCAGCACGAACGGCTTGCGCCCGTAGTAGTCGCCCAGCCGGCCGAACACCGGCACGGTGACGACCGACGTCAGCAGGTAGGCCGTGGCCACCCAGGCGTAGTACTCGAACCCCTGCAGCTCGGCCACCACGGTCGGCAGCGCCGTGGACACCACGGTCTGGTCCAGCGCCACCAGCATCACGACGAACGCGATACCGAGCATCGCCAGCAGCGACTCCCGAAACGGCAGCACCTGCCCGGCATTGCCAGTCAGTGGCTCATGCTCCACACCACGCGATTCCGATGCCATTTTCTATTGCCCGATCAATCATTGCTCAATCAACGATTCAGGAATTATAGGGCGGGCGATGCCGTCCTGCAGGAGATTTTTGGCGCTTTTCCGATGTCAATCTCGATCGGTGCGATCATGGCACCGGACATCCCTTACCAGGAGGTGGCATGAAGCCAGTGACGTTGATAGGGGCGCCGACCGACGTGGGCGCGAGCATCCGCGGGGCGTCGATGGGGCCGGACGCGCTGCGCGTGGCGGACATCGCCGGCGCGCTGACCCGCACCGGGCTGCAGGTCCACGACCTTGGCAACCTGGGCGGGCCGGGCAATCCCTGGCAGCCACCGGTCGATGGCATGCGGCACCTGCAGGAAGTGCTGGCGTGGAACGAGCAGGTGTTCGAGACCGCCTACGCGACGCTGGCGGCCGGCCACATGCCGCTGCTGATGGGCGGCGACCACTGCCTGGCCATCGGGTCGGTCAGCGCGGCGGCGCGCCACTGCCGCGAGCAGGGCAAGAAGCTGCTGGTGCTGTGGCTGGACGCCCATGCCGATGCCAATACCGGCAGCACCAGTCCCACCGGCAACATCCACGGCATGCCGGTGGCCTGCCTGTGCGGCGACGGCCCGGCGCCGCTCACGGCCCTGAGCGGCGTCACGCCGGCCATGTCGGCGCAGCAGATCCGGCAGGTGGGCATCCGCAGCGTGGACGCCGAGGAAAAGCTGCGCCTGCGCGAGCTGGGGCTGACCGTCTACGACATGCGCTATATCGACGAGAACGGCATGCGCCAGACCATGGAGCGCGCGCTGGCCGGCATCGACGCCGACACCCACCTGCACGTCAGCTTCGATGTCGACTTCCTGGACAGCCAGATCGCGCCCGGCGTAGGCACGCCCGTGCGGGGCGGCCCCACCTACCGCGAGGCGCACCTGGCACTGGAGATGATCGAGGACACCGGCGCGCTCGGCTCGCTCGACGTGCTCGAACTGAATCCCGCGCGCGACGTGCACAACCAGACGGCCGAACTGGTGGTGGAACTGCTGGAGAGCCTGTTCGGCAAGTCGACACTGTAGTCACGCGGCGCCAGCGCCGGCCGGATAGCGGAACGGGTCGCACCCGGTGTCGCGGTCGTAGACCCGCTCGCCGGCCACGTAGGTGGCGCGCACGGCGCGGTCGTCGCCCAGCGTCATCAGCACGAACAGTTGCTCGACGATGTCGTTGCAGTAGCCGCTGCGGAACGCCAGCAGCGGCGTGGCGTTGCGGTCCAGCACGACCAGGTCGGCCTCGAAGCCCGGCGCGATGGTGCCGATCGTGTCGTCCAGGTACAGCGCCTCGGCGCTGCCACGCGTGGCCAGGTAGTAGGCCTGGATGGCGTTGAGCCGCGTGCCGTTCATCGCCGCCACCTTGTACGCCTCGTTCAGCGTCTGGAGCTGGCAGAAGCTGGTGCCGGCGCCGATGTCGGTGCCCAGCCCCACGCGCACGGGCCGCTTGGCCAGCCGGGCATCGAACAGCCGGAACAGGCCGCTGCCCAGGAACAGGTTCGACGTCGGGCAATGGGCCAGCGCGGCACCGGTCTGGTGGCACAGCGCAAAGTCCTGTTCGGTCAGGTGGATGCCGTGCCCGTAGACCGACCGCGCGCCGACGATGCCCGCGTGGGCGTAGACGTCCAGGTAGCCACGGCGCTCGGGGAACAGCGACATCACCCAGTCGATCTCGGCCAGGTTCTCGCACAGGTGCGTCTGCACGTAGGCATCGGGATACGCTTCGCGCAGCGCGCCGCAGGCCTGGAGCTGGGCGTCGGTGCTGGTAGGCGCAAAGCGCGGCGTGATGCAGTAGTGCTGGCGGCCCCGCTTGTGCCAGCGCTCGATCAGCGCCACGCTGTCGCGGTAGCCGGTCTCGGCGGTGTCCAGCAGCGCGGGCGGCGCGTTGCGGTCCATCATCACCTTGCCGGCGATCATCCGCGTGTTGAAGCGGGCCGATTCCTCGAAGAAGGCGTCCACCGACTGCGGATGCACGGTGCAATAGACCATGGCCGTGGTGGTGCCGCTGCGCAGCAGTTCGCGCAGGAACACGCGGGCCACGCCCTGCGCGTGCGCCGCGTCGGCAAACTGCTGCTCGGCCACGAAGGTGTACTTGTCGAGCCATTCGAGCAACTGCTCGCCGTACGCGGCCACCATCTGGGTCTGCGGATAGTGGATATGGGTGTCGATGAAGCCCGCGCTGACGATGCCGTCCGCATAGTGCGTGACGGGCGTGCCGGCCGGCAGGCGCTGGCGTACCGTCTCCGCCGGGCCGAAGTCGCGGATGCGGCCGGCGTCGATCACGATCAGCGCGTCGGGCTCGTAGACCAGGCAGGACGCGGGCTCCTGCAGGAACGGGTCGCCGCGGAACGTCACCGCGGCGGCGCGGATGGCGGAGATGGCCATGTCGGTTGCTCCCTCTCTAAGGCTGTCCGTCCGTGGCAGCGGCCGGCGCCGGGTACGTCTCGCGCATCAGCAGCGCCAGCACCAGCGCCACCACCAGCGCCGCCACGATGGGCACCGCGGCGTACTGGGCCAGCGCCAGCGTGTGGGCCGGCAGGCCGTGGGCCTCGCCCAGCGCCACGCGCGCACCGGGCCGCGCGATCATGATGCCGCCGGCGATGAAGGCCAGGCCGTTGACGAACGCGGCCGACGTGCCGATCAACTGCGGCGGCACCACATCGGCGGCACTGCTGAATGTCAGCATATGCGCCGCGTTGGCAAAGCCAAAACAGAAACTGAGCACCAGCACCAGCCACACGGGCACGCCCGGCACGTAGAGCGTCACGCCGGCGCACACAAGCTGCACGACGCAGCCGGCGATGATGGGCAGCTTGCGCCGGTGGATGCGGTCAGACCACGCGGGCACGACCAGGCAGCCGGCCGCCAGCCCGAGCCACAGCAGCGACGCGCTGAACGCCGCCAGCTCCGGCGACGCGCCGCGCACCGCCATCAGCTTGGGCATCCACACCACCCCGGCGGCCAGCAGGCTGCCGAACAGCGCCGCGCAGATCAGCGCCGACACCCAGACGTGGCCGTTGCGCGCCACATCGGCCAGCGCCGACAGCACCGACCGCACGAACGCCACCGGCCCCTGCCCCGACGACGGCACCGGCGTGGGATTGCGCAGGTACGCGAATGCCAGCAGGGCCAGCACCACGCCGGCGGCGCCGACGTAGTTGAACAGCGTGCGCCAGTCCATCCGCTCCAGCGCGAACTGGAGCGCGTTGACCGAGAACGCCGACGACAGCGACGCGCAGAACTGCACCAGCCCGAACATGAAGCTGAAGCGCGCCATGCCGAACCACTGCCCCCCGATGTAGCCGCCGCCCACGAAGCCCGTGCACGCACCCACGGCCATGACGAACTGCGACAGCACCAGCATGCCGTAGCTCTCCGCATTGGCGAACAGGAAGACGCCGGCCATGACCAGGACGACCGATGCCGGCAGCACCTTGTGCGCGCCGAGCCGGTCCAGCAGCGCGCCGCCAAAGAACTGGCAGACGGCGAACACCCATGTGTAGACGGCGGCGATGGTGCTCACCTGCGTCACGCTGAGCGACACGTCGCGCGCGATGTCGGGGTTGACGATCGAATAGCCGGTCTGCACGCTGAACAGGTAGATCACGAACAGGACCGAGAGCGCCCAGACCCACCAGGCGTGGGCCCCGCCCAGTTGCACGGGCCGGACCGGGGAAATCGATGCGGATTGCGTGGGTGCCATCAGTCGCCTCCTTCGATACCATCGGATGCGTTGACTATCGTGCACAGGCAGGCGTCACCGAAGTGAAATCTTTCGGGGAACAGGGGTCCGCGGTATTCCACCGCGTTTATGTCGATACCGCTCTGACGCCGCAGACAGGGCGCACGCAGTCAGAGGTGCCGCAGCGAGCGCGCATGAAAAAACGGAGGCAGCCAGAAGCTGCCTCCGTCGTGACTGCCGGGTCCGGGTGGACTCAGGATGCCTGGCGGGCGCTGGCCGTCGGGTTGGCCGGGGTGTTGCCCGACGTGCTGCCCGTGGTCGTGGTGCCCGCGTCGGGGGCGGGCGCGCCGGTGGCCTCGTTCAGCCCGCCGCCCAGCGCCTTGAACAGGTTCACCTCGCTGGTCAACTGGTTGAGCCGCGCCTCGATCAGCGCCTGCTGCGCCGTGAAGAGCTGGCGCTGCGCATCGAGCACGGTCAGGTAGCTGTCCACGCCGGTGCGGTAGCGGCCCTCGGCCAGCCGGTAGTAGTCCGAGCTGGCCTCGACCAGCCGCGTCTGGGCCGCCACCTGGTCGGTGAACGTGCCGCGCGCGGCCAGGCCATCGGACACCTCGCGGAACGCCGACTGCACGGTGCGCTCGTACGTGGCCACGTTGATGTCCTTCTGGATGCGGGCGTAGTCCAGGCTCGCGCGCAGGCTGCCGGCCGTGAAGATCGGCAGCGTGATCTGCGGCTGGAACAGCCACGTCCCCGAGCCGGCATCGAACAGCCCCGACAGCTGGCGGCTGGCCGTGCCGCCCGACGCCGTAAGCTGGATGCGCGGGAAAAACGCCGCGCGGGCCGCGCCGATATCGGCGTTGGCCGATTTCAGGCGATGCTCGGCTTCGAGGATGTCGGGCCGGTTCTGCAGCAGGTCGGACGGCATGCCGGCCGGTACCTCGGCCAGCAGGTTCTGGTCCAGCGTCAGCCCGGCGGGCAGGTCGGGCGGCAGGCTGGTGCCGACCAGCAGCGCCAGCGCGTTGGCGTCTTGCGCCACCAGCCGCGTATAGCGGGCCAGCGACGCGCGCGCGTTCTCCACCTGCGTCTGCGACTGGCGCAGGTCCAGCCGCGACGCGATGCCTTCCTCGAAGCTGCGCCGGGTGAGGTTGTAGGTCCGCTCGTACGCGCTCAGCGTATCGCGCGTGACGGCCAGGTTGGCCTCGTCGGCGCGCTGCGTCAGGTACGCGTTGGCCACGCTGGCCACCAGCGCGATCTGCGTGCTGCGGCGCGCTTCCTCGCTGGCGAAGTACTGCTCCAGCGCGGCCTGGCTCAGGCTGCGCAGGCGGCCGAACAGGTCCAGCTCCCACGCGGTGGTGCCCAGCGACACCCCGTACTGGCTGCTGATGACCCGCTGGCCCGTCGACGACAGGTCGGCCGGCACACGTTGCCGCGTGCCCTGGCCGGTGGCGCCCACTTCGGGGAACAGGTCCGCGCGCTGGATGCGGTACTGCGCGCGGTAGGCGTCGACGTTGAGCGCGGCCACGCGCAGGTCGCGGTTGTTCTCCAGCGCAAGCTGGATCAGCCGGTGCAGCCGCGGGTCCGAGAAGAAGTCGCGCCAGCCCAGTTCCGCCGCGGACGGCGCCTGTGCCGCGTCCGTGCCGGCCTTGTAGGCGTCGCCCTGGGGATAGGCGGCGTCCACCGGCGCGGCGGGCCGCTCGTAGTTCGGAATCAGGCTGCAGCCCGCAAGCGCTGCGGCGGCGGCCAGGCAAAGTAGCGTCTGTCTCATGCTTGGGCTCCCGTTTCCAGGGAGGAAGGTCCGGACTTGCGGCGGCGTTCCTTGAGCGACGTCACCACGACAAAGAACAGCGGCACCCAGAAGATGGCCAGCACGGTGGCGGTAATCATGCCGCCGATCACGCCGGTACCGATGGCGTGCTGGCTGCCCGAGCCCGCGCCCTGCGAGATGGCCAGCGGGAACACGCCCAGCACGAACGCCAGCGACGTCATGATGATGGGCCGCAGACGCATGCGGCAGGCCTCGACCGCCGCCTCGACCACGCCCTTGCCCTGGTCGTGCAGGTCCTTGGCAAACTCGACGATCAGGATCGCGTTCTTCGCCGACAGGCCCACCGTGGTGAGCAGGCCCACCTGGAAGAACACGTCGTTCGACAGCCCGCGCGCCAGCGTCGCCATCAGCGCCCCGATCACGCCCAGCGGCACCACCAGCATCACCGAGAACGGGATGGCCCAGCTTTCATAGAGCGCCGCCAGGCACAGGAACACCACGAGCAGCGACAGCGCGTAGAGCGCCGGCGCCTGGGAGCCCGACAGCCGCTCCTCGTACGACAGGCCCGTCCACGAGTACGCGATACCGGTCGGCATCTGCTTCATGATCTCCTCGACCGCCGCCATGGCCTCGCCCGAGCTCTTGCCGGCAGCCGGCTCGCCCAGGATTTCCACGGCCGGCACGCCGTTGTAGCGCTGGAGCTTCGGCGAACCATAGCCCCACTTGCCGGACGCGAACGCCGAGAACGGCACCATGTCGCCCTTGTCGTTGCGCACGAACCACTTGTTCAGGTCCTCGGGGTTCATCCGCGCATTGGGACGGCCCTGCAGGTACACCCGCTTCACGCGGCCCCGGTCGATGAAGTCGTTCACGTAGCTGGAACCCCAGGCAATCGACACGGTACTGTTGATATCCGACAGCGAGATGCCCAGCGCGCGGGCGCGCTCGTCGTCGATCTCCAGCACGTACTGCGGCTCGTCGTTCAGCCCGTTCGGACGCACGCGCTGCAGCGCCGGGTTCTTGGCGGCCAGCGCCAGGAACTTGTTGCGCGCGTCCATCAGCGCCTCGTGCCCCAGGCCGGCCTGGTCCTGCATGTAGAAGTCGAAGCCGGTGGCGTTGCCCAGTTCCTGCACGGCCGGCGGCGCGAACGCGAAGGCCAGCGAATCCCGGAACGTGCTGAACTTGGCCTGCGCGCGCTTGGTCAGGTCGAACACGCTCGTGGCGTCACCCTCGCGGTCCTTGAACGGCTTGAGCAGGATGAACGCCAGGCCCGAGCTCTGGCCGCGGCCGGCAAAGTTGAAGCCGTTGACCGTGAACAGCGACTCGACGATCTTGCCTTCGTCGTTGAGCAGGTAGTTCCGCATCTGGTCCAGCACGGCCTGCGTACGCTCGGCCGACGACCCCGGCGGCGTCTGCACCTGGGCATACAGCACGCCCTGGTCTTCTTCCGGCAGGAACGAGGTGGGGATCCGCGTGAACAGGAAGCCCATCACCAGCACGATCAGCACGTAGATGATCAGGAACGGCGCGCGGCGCTTGAGGATGCCGACCACCCCGCCCTCGTACTTCTGCGTGGTGCGGATGAAGCTGCGGTTGAACCAGCCGAAGAAGCCGGCCTTGTGCTCGCCGTGGTCGCCCTTCTCGATCGGCTTGAGCATCGTGGCGCACAGCGCCGGCGTCAGCACCAGCGCCACCAGCACCGAGAGCACCATCGCCGAGACGATCGTGATCGAGAACTGGCGGTAGATCACGCCCGTGGAGCCGCCGAAGAACGCCATCGGCAGGAACACCGCGGACAGCACCAGCGCAATGCCCACCAGCGCGCCCTGGATCTGGCCCATCGACTTGCGCGCGGCTTCCTTGGGCCCCAGGCCCTCCTCGGCCATCACCCGCTCGACGTTTTCGACGACCACGATGGCGTCGTCCACCAGCAGGCCGATGGCGAGCACCATCCCGAACATCGTCAGCGTGTTGATCGAGTACCCAAACGCGGCCAGCACGCCGAACGTGCCCAGCAGCACCACCGGCACGGCGATCGTCGGGATCAGCGTGGCGCGGAAGTTCTGCAGGAACAGGTACATCACCAGGAACACCAGCACGATGGCTTCGAGCAGCGTCTTGACCACCTCGTGGATGGAGTCGGAGATCACCGGCGTGGTGTCGTACGGGAACACCACCTTGATGCCCGGCGGGAACGACGGTTCGAGCTGGTTCAGCGTGTTGCGGATGTTCTTGACCGTTTCCAGCGCGTTGGCGCCCGAAGCCAGCCGGATCGCGATACCCGACGCCGGCCGCCCGTTGTACTGGGCGTTGATCGAGTAGTCCTGGCCGCCCAGGCCCACGTCGGCCACGTCGCGCAGGCGCACCTGCGAGCCGTCGGGGTTCACCTTCAGCAGGATGTTGCCGAACTGCTCGGCCGTCTGCAGCCGCGTCTTGCCGACCACCGTGGCGTTGAGCTGCTGGCCGCGCACGGCCGGCAGGCCGCCGAGCTGGCCCGAGGCCACCTGCACGTTCTGCGCCTTGATCGCGGTGCTGACGTCGAGCGGTGCCAGCTGGAAGCTGTTCAGCTTGGCCGGATCCAGCCAGATCCGCATCGCGTACTGCGAACCGAAGACCTGGAAGTCACCGACGCCCGAGGTGCGCGAGATCGGGTCCTGCAGGTTCGAGACGATGTAGTTCGAGAGGTCTTCCCGCGTCGTGCTGGGGTCCGTGGAGATCAGGCCCACGATGATCAGGAAGTTCCGCACCGACTTGGTCACGCGGATGCCCTGCTGCTGCACTTCCTGCGGCAGCAGTGGCTGCGCCAGGGCCAGCTTGTTCTGGACCTGCACCTGCGCGATGTCGGGGTTGGTGCCCTGCTCGAACGTGGCCGTGATCGTCATGCTCCCGTCGGAGTTCGATTCCGACGAGATGTAGCGCAGGCGGTCCAGGCCGTTAAGCTGCTGCTCGATGACCTGCACCACCGTGTCCTGCACCGTCTGCGCCGAGGCGCCCGGGTAGGCCACGGAAATGGCGATGGTGGGCGGCGCGATGGCGGGGTACTGCGTGACCGGCAGCGCGCGTATCGACAGCACGCCCGCCAGCATGATCACGAGCGCGATCACCCACGCAAAGATCGGGCGCTCGATAAAGAAATTAGACATGGCGAATCCTTATGCGTCGGTCCCGATCAGGACTTGGCGGCCGGCGCCGAGGCGGCGGCGGGTGCCGAGGCAGGGGCCAGGCCGGCCTGGGCCGCGGTGGCCTCGGTGGCCTTGACCTTGGCGCCGGGGCGGACGAACTGCAGGCCCTCGACGATCACGCGGTCGCCGGCCTTCAGGCCATCGGTAACGAGCCAGTTGTTGCCGATCGTGCGGTCCGTCTTGAGCACGCGCAGTTCCACCTCGTTGTTGGCGTTGACCACCAGCGACGTCGGCTGCCCCTTCAGGTCGCGCGTGACGCCCCGTTGCGGTGCAAGAATGGCCGACTGGCGGACGCCTTCGGCCAGGCGGGCGTGCACGAACATGCCGGGCAGCAACTCGTTGCGGGGATTCGGGAACACGGCGCGCAGCGTGACCGAGCCGGTGCTCTGGTCGACGGCCACTTCCGAAAACTCCAGGCGGCCCGGTTCCGAATAGGTGCTGCCATCCTCCAGCTGGAGCATGACCTTGGCGGCGTTGGCGCCGGCGCCCTGGAGCTGGCCGTTGGCCAGCTCCTTGCGCAGGCGCAGCAGCGACGCGGACGGCTGCGTCACGTCGACATAGATCGGATCGAGCTGCTGGATGGTGGCCAGCGCGTTGGCCTGGCCATTGGTGACCAGCGCGCCTTCGGTGACCAGCGAGCGGCTGATGCGGCCCGAGATCGGCGCCAGCACCTTGGTGTAGCGCAGGTTGATGTGCGCCTGGTCGACGGCGGCCTTGGACTGCAGGTACGACGCCTGTGCCTCGGCATACTGCTGCTTGCTGACGGCCTCATCGCCGACCAGCCGGCCGTAGCGCTCCGCCAGCAACTTGGACGATGCCAGCGTGGCCTCGGCGCTCTTGGCCGTGGCTTCGTATGTCGACGGGTCGATCTGGTAAAGCTGCTGGCCCTGCTTGACGTCGCTGCCTTCCACGAACAGCCGCTTCTGGATGATGCCATTGACCTGCGGGCGGACTTCGGCGATCCGGTACGCGAGCGTCCGGCCCGGCAGCGAGGTGTCCAGCGTGACGGCCTCGTTCTTCAGCGTGACCACTTTCACTTCAGGCGTCTGGGCCGCGGGGGCTTCGTTCTTCTTGCCGCAGGCGGACAGCACCACCACGGCAAGAGCCAGCATGCCTGGAATCAAAGCACGCTTGGCGCGCGTTGCTTGCATAGCGATTTCCTCGAGGATGAAACGGATTGAATTCTTCTTGGTCCTGGCTCAAGCCAGGCGGGCGTCACGGCGCGCGTGGACGCAATTGGCGTGCCCACGACAGGCACGTGTCGGCTAACGGATTCAGCGGATTGTCGCCATGGGCCCCTGCTTTCGCCGGCTCTGCCGGCCTGGAGGAAAACTGAACACCAGACACGCCGCGCGCGCATCCGGCACAGGACTGCCCTGGCTGGGCTGCCCTGCTCCCCGTACTCTCAAAATTCCTGCTCGACCTTGGATGATCGGGATTACTGCTGCATGCAAGCCGTGCGCCGATCTAGGGTGGGCATCGTCTTACCGGTCGACAACAATAATCGGTTTCTCCGATATCTGCTGACGCACACCTGTCCTGTGGCGTCATTCACACAACCGGCACCCCTGGCTGGGGACCTGCGCGGCCCCCTCCTCCAAGGCGGGCCGGGCGTCCGGCGTCTGCGGCAATGCAGCATTTGAGCAGTCTGCCTGGCAAACAGTTCAATAAGCATGCTTGCGAATTTCGCTATGCTAACAGGTCGAAGTTGAATCAGGATGACAGAAAATTCCTTGTGAAGTGGAATGCTTCATTGCCACGTGGGAATCGGAAACCGCCACGCAGAATCCCAAAGGATTAGTGCCGCGTTGGCCATCTTGCGGAAAAGTGTTTTGCGGAGATGAGACAGTGGGGGTCTGCCAAACAAAAAACCCCGCCGATGTGGCGGGGTTCCGAATCAGTTGACGCGGCGGCACTCAGGCGCCGTCGAGATAGAGGCTACGCGGCCCCAGGCGGTTACCCAGCAGCGGTCCATTCCAGCGCATGTCGCCACGATAGGCGCCTGCCATCCGGTCCGGTCGGGCCGGCGGCGCGACGGTGTTCTGATACGACTGTCGCTGGTAGGTCTGGGCCTGCGGTTGCGGAGCAAGATCCTGGCGAGTCGCGCGATCCGCACCCTGCGAGTACGGGTCGAACTTGTCGCCGGCACGGGCACCGCTGGTGTTCGGATCGTAGGTACCACTGATCGGCGCGGCGCTACCCTGGGTATAAGGATCGCGCGGACCCGGCGTCGTCTGGGCCAGTGCCGAGACCGAAATCATCGCCAGCGCACCGGCTGCGAGCATATGTCGGGGTCGAAGCTTTTGCATGGACACCTCCTGAATGCGGAGGGATAGCGGGCTGCCATCCCCTGTGCCACAGAGGAGCGAAAGGCGTGCCGGGCATATTTGCGGACGATCATCCACAAAATGCGGGCGTTTGAACAGCGAGAGGCTGGCGCTTTTACAACCGCGCGGTAATGAATTCCGCCGCTGCCAAAGCAAAACCCCCAAGCTTTTGGGCTTGGGGGTTCTGGGTATAAGAGCCTGGCGATGACCT
>NZ_JAUANU010000014.1:0-180123 GCF_032190535.1 Cupriavidus sp. SZY C1 | reverse complement strand
GCTTTGTCATGTCGTCCTTTCCTCGTCGATCGTGATTTTCCACCTATCGACCTGTCTGAGGAAATTGGACCACTACACTCCCCTCTCCCGCAACGCGGGAGAGGGGAGCCAGACAGCGGGAATTTCAAGCCTGCTAGATGCAAATCTCCCACCGGTTTGCTCCCCTCTCCCGCATCGCGGGAGAGGGGCCGGGGGTGAGGGCCAGCGCATCCAATCCCACAAACTCTCAGCCCTTGCGCGGCTTGACCTTCGCCGCGGCCTCCTTGGCGCGACGCCGGGCGGTTTCCACGTCGGCGTCGTAGGCCAGTGCCACCCCCATCCGACGCTTGGTGAACGACTCCGGCTTGCCGAACAGGCGCAGTTCGGTCTGCGGCACGCGCAGCGCCTCGTCGACGCCGTCGAACACGATGCCTTCCGCATCGACTCCGCCATAAATCACCGCGCTGGCGCCCGGCGCACGCAGGCTGGTGTCCACCGGCAGCCCCAGGATCGCGCGGGCGTGCAGTTCGAACTCGTTCTGCCACTGCGAGATCATCGTGACCATGCCGGTGTCGTGCGGGCGCGGGCTGACTTCGCTGAACCAGACTTGCTCGCCCTTGACGAACAGTTCCACGCCGAACAGGCCCTGGCCGCCCAGGTCGGCCGTGACGGCGCGGGCGATGTGCTGGGCGGCTTCCAGTGCCTTCGGGTGCATCGGGTGCGGCTGCCAGCTTTCCACATAGTCGCCGGCCACCTGGACGTGTCCGATCGGCTCGCAGAAATGCGTCTCCACCTGGCCGCTGGCGCCGACGGCGCGCACCGTCAGCAGCGTGATCTCGTAATCGAAATCGATGAAGCCCTCGACGATCACGCGGCCATGGCTGACCCGGCCGCCGGCCATCGCATAGTCCCAGGCCGCCTTGACGCCCTCGGGGCCGTCGATCTTGCTCTGACCCTTGCCCGAGCTGCTCATCACCGGCTTGACCACGCACGGGTAGCCGATGCCGCCGTCGATGGCGGCCTGCAGCTCTTCCAGCGAATCACAGAACTTGTACGGGCTCGTGGCCAGGCCCAGGGTCTCGGCGGCCAGGCGGCGGATGCCTTCGCGGTCCATCGTCAGCCGGGCCGCCCGCGCGGTGGGAATCACGCGCACCACGCCGGCGGCTTCCAGCGCTTCGAGCGTCGGCGTGGCGATGGCTTCGATCTCGGGCACCACCAGGTGCGGCCGCTCGGCCTCGATCAGGGCCTTGAGCTGATCGCCATCGCTCATCGTGATCGTCCGGGCATGGTGCGCCACCTGCTGGCCGGGCGCGTTCTCGTAACGGTCGACGGCGATGGTCTCCACGCCCAGGCGCTGTAGCGCGATCAGCACTTCCTTGCCGAGCTCTCCGGAGCCGAGCAGCATGACTTTGGTGGCGGAGGGGGAGAGGGGCGTTCCAAGGGTCGTCATGGCGGGGGGCTCGCGGGAGGAAGAAAAGACGCGATTGTAGCAAGGCGGTGCGGCGTGGCTGCCGGGGTGGAGGGGCTAGCGCGGATGGCGTGCACGGGGCGGCGGTGGGTGGTGGTTTGCGGCGGGCGGGGGCGTAAACGGCAATGTGCCGACGTCTTGCGACGCCGGCACATCGGTCTTCTACTGCTGGGTTACTGCTGGGTTACTTCTGAGTACTGGTCAGGGTTCCGGTTCGCCTCCCTCGGTCAGCGGGCCGCCGCAGCCGATTCGGGCGCGGAACCGTCCTTCAACCAGCCGTGGCTCTTCACGACGTAGCGCTTGCCATTCGGCGCGCCGGCCTCGGTGTAGAAGAACTCGCGTGTCTCCATGTTCACCGCCAGATCGGCCTTGGTCTTGGTGACCGGGTCCTCGAAGACGAAGTGCTTCGTCCCGTTGGCGCCGTCTTGCAACGTCAGCGTGCGCTCGACAGTCCCGGACCTGGTCTTCACCTGGACCGTGGCCGTCGTGCCCTTCACCTGGACGGTGGCACCCGACATCAGCGCACCTTCCCACGCCTTGTCTTCGTCGGACTCGACCGTCAGCGGCACCGGGGCATCGAGGTACCACGTCTGGTCGGTCAGGTCGTCGATCACGTAGGCCAGGATACCGCCCGCGCCGACCGCGCCCATGATTGCACCGGCCGTGGCACCCGAGTTGGAGCCACCCGAGCCCGAACCGCCTGAGCCGTCCGAACCACCGTCAGGCGTCTTGTCGCCGCCGTCGGAGCCGTTGCCACCGTTCGAGCCGTTACCACCGTCGGAGCCGTTGCCGTTGCCGTCCGGGCCGTTGCCGTTCCCATCCGGGCCATTGCCGTTTCCGTCGGGGCCGTTACCGTTGCCGTCGGGACCGTTGCCATTGCCGTCCGGGCCGTTACCGTTCCCATCGGGGCCGTTACCGTTTCCGTCCGGGCCATTGCCGTTACCGTCCGGGCCATTGCCGTTCCCATCGGGACCGTTGCCGTTGCCGTCAGGACCGTTGCCGTTTCCGTCAGGGCCGTTGCCATTGCCGTCCGGGCCGTTACCGTTCCCGTCGGGACCGTTGCCGTTACCGTCCGGGCCATTGCCGTTACCGTCGGGGCCATTGCCGTTGCCGTCGGGACCGTTGCCGTTCCCGTCGGGACCGTTGCCATTGCCGTCGGGGCCATTGCCGTTCCCATCCGGGCCGTTGCCGTTACCGTCGGGGCCGTTGCCGTTGCCGTCGGGGCCGTTGCCGTTACCGTCCGGGCCGTTGCCGTTCCCGTCGGGGCCGTTGCCGTTCCCGTCGGGGCCGTTGCCGTTACCGTCCGGGCCGTTGCCGTTCCCGTCGGGGCCGTTACCGTTCCCGTCCGGACCGTTGCCGTTACCGTCCGGGCCATTGCCGTTGCCGTCGGGGCCGTTGCCGTTACCGTCGGGACCGTCGCCGTTGCCGTCCGGGCCGTCGCCGTTGCCGTCGGGGCCGTTGCCACCGTTGGAACCATTGCCGTCGGTGCCATTGCCGCCGTTCGAGCCGTTACCGTCGTCCGGGGGCACGACAGGTTCCGGACCTGCGCGGCTCTCGCTGTTGAAATTGACCGTGCCGTTCTGGTTCTCCACGACGCGGCCTGAGCGGTAGATGCCTTCGTACTGTTCCGACCGGCCGTGGATGTTGATCGTCGCTTCGTCGTTGGCGGTGAGCGTGGTCCCGGCAATGTACACGCCATACCAGCTGCGGGACTTGCCGGTGACATTCACCGTGCTCTCCCCGGAAGCGGTTATCGGCCCGGCCAGGTAGACGCCACCGCTATTTGTCGACGTACCCGTAATGTTGACGGTGGAGTTGCCGGCGATGGTCAACGTGCCAGTGGATACGCCGTAGTGGGATCCTTGCGAGGTACCCACGATCTCCAGATGGCCGCCATCCATCACGCTGAGATTGTTGAAGGTAACCCCGGTCCCGATGTTTGCATGACCTGTGATCGTCGCGCGGCTAACGTTCAGCAAGCTTCCACTGAATTGCACGGCGCCGCTAAGTCCGACACTGCCCGCCAACCCGGTGGAATTCGCCAGTATGTTGAGCTGCCCCCCAGCAAGATCAAGTCTGCCCGCGGCGACCACTACTCTGCCGGCCCCTGTACCTTCGCCTGCGCGGGCGTCGAGATTCAACGCCCCGCCCGTGCTCGTAATGTTGCCCAGGGAGATATTCCCCTGCGCAAGCATCGTCAGGGTAGCCTCGCCGCCCGAAGTCTTGTTGATTGCCGCATACTGCGTGATGTTGCCCTTGGCAGTGCCAGAGCTCGCCGTGGTGATCGTAACGCTCGTGCCGTTGTTCAGCGCATTGTTGATCGCGATGTTGCTGACCGTTGCGCTGTTGCCGATTGCCCTGAACCCATCGGTGACACTACCGCTGTAGTTGGCATCGGCAGAGGCGATCAGGATGTCGGTCGGATCGATCAGCCAGTCACCGGACTTGCCGTTGGGCGCTGAGGCGGTCACCGTGCCCTGGACGTTGAGGTTGTGGGCCGAGGTTTCCACGAACCCGCCGTCACCATGCCGTGCACCCGCATCGACCCGCGCGTTGACGCCCACCTGCGTGAAGTTGGCAAAGCCAGCACCATCCTGCAGCAGCTTGCGCGCTTCGGTGCCTTCGAGCTTGCCCAGCGAGTCACCACCAAGGATGACCTTGCCGCCAGCGGAGTCGCCCGAAGCATCGATCGAGGCGCTGTCGAACAGGCCGACGCGGTCGCCGGCCAGTACCACCGTGCCGCCCTGGCCGCCGTTGCGGTTGGAGGCGTCGATGCTGCCGGTCATGACCACGTCGCCGGTCTTGCCGGCATCGGCCACGACCGTGCCGGCGCGGACTACGCCGGACAGGTTCACAACCGTATTAAGGAGCGTGTCCTTGCCGCGCGCGGTAATCAGCACCGTGCCGTCTTGGGCGTGGATGTTGCCGCTGTTTTCCGCCAGCGCGTTGGCGGTGGCGTCGTTGAGGACCAGCGAGATGCCCTGGCCGTTGTGCAGGGCCACCGTGGCGCTATCGCCAGCGGCCAGCAGGACTTGTCCGCCCGGGCCGGTCTTGATGTCGCCCGCGTTGCGGACCTGGTCGCCCATGAAGGTCACGTAGCCTTGGGCGTTGATGGAGCCTTCGTTGATGATGCCGGCCTGCGTGCCGGTGGCGCTCAGTGCCAGCGGGCTGCCGGCCATGAAGGCGTTGGAGTCGATGGACTTGGTGGTGGCCAGCAGCGAGCCGACGTTGACCACTGCGCCGCGTCCGAACAGCACGCCGTTGGCGTTCTGGATCAGCACTTGCCCGTTGGCGAGCAGCGAGCCGTGGATATTGGAGGGGAGGCCACCGGTGACGCGGTTCAGCGCCTGGGCCTGTGCGTTGGGCTGGTTGAACTGGACAGTATTCCCTTGGCCGATGCTGAAGCTGTTCCAGTCGATGACAGCGCGCTGGCTGCCCTGATTGATGGTCATCGTCGAGCCGTTCGGCTGCGAGATGGTGGCCTGGCCGGCCACGACGTTGCCCTGGGTCGGCAGTCCTTGGGCACGGGCTTCGTCCATGTCCCAGGCAAACAGGGCGAGGGCGATGGCCGTCATCGCCGATACCACGCCCAGTTGGGGCGATGCCTCCGCGGCGCTGCCTTCACCCGGCGCCTTGCCGCGGCTCTTCACATTTTCCGCAACGGCCACAAGCATGCCGAGATGCTTGCTGAATACGCGGCGATACCGATTCTTGTTCATGACTGCTTGCTCTCTATTTCTCAGAAACCTGCTGCATCTGGCAGCGACCCAACTCGCAGGCGTTGCCCGCCTGCAGAGGCGGCGGTGAGGCCTGGTGTCTCGTTCTGGAAGCGGAGGCCGTCGGTGCCGGAAGGGCAGGACGGACGAGTTCCGCTACTCCACGCACCGAATCGTATGAGCGCGTGGAGCGAGCAAAAATCGTAAAAACTCTAAAGATGGGGATCTGAGAAAAAATCAGACGGCGGCGAATGGACCGCCTGATTTGAATGCGGGAAATTAAATAGTAATTCGACTAAAACGTGGGACAGGTCCTCAAGAAAGGCCCAGATCGCCCCGACATCGGCCGTCCGCCAGGGCAGCGCCAAATGTGACCTTGCGCGTCACATCTGAAAAAGAAAATAGAAAAGTTTCCATCCCGCAAAAGATGACGAGTCCTTAGGCTTCGTCTGGACCGCGTGGCGTCCAGCCGGATCGCCAATCAGAATCTGCCTACGCCTTCCTGGTGCTTGCGGTATCGGCCGGGCGGCCCCGCCCGCCGCGGCGCCATCGCCGGTCCTACGCCAGATTCCCTTCCGCTGCCTTGCCGCAGCAGACCCACCACATGCCAAGCGTGCCGCTCCCCAATGGACTGGCGATTCGCCAGCGATGCTTTCCATGCGGCCGCCGCCTTCATCCGAAAACTCTGGGAAACGCACTATGCCCACCATACGCGTCATGCTCGCGGACGATCACCCATTCATCGTGTTCGGCGTGCGGGAGATATTAAGCCGGCAACTGGGTTTCAGCGTGGTCGCCGAGGCGGCCAATCCGCCGGGATTGATGGATAACCTGTCCCGCATCGAGTGCGACGTGGTGATTACCGATTTCTCGATGCCGGGCAGCGGCGTGCCCGACGGGCTGGTCCTGCTGAACGCCATCCGCGCCAAGTTTCCGGCGGTGCGGATCGTGGTGCTGACGATGCTGGACAACCCCGGGCTGTTGCTCAGCATGCGCCGGGCCGGCGCGCTGGCCTTGCTGAACAAGCGCGACGACATGCGCGAGCTGCCCGCCGCCGTGATTGCCGCCTTCCAGGGGCGCGAGCATCTGGGCGCGACGATGCGGCGGGCCATCACCCGGCCCGGCCCCGGCACGTCGCAGAACGGCTCGCTGGACACGCTGAGCCCGCGCGAGATGGAAGTGCTGCGGCTCTACGTCGGCGGCATGACCACGTCGGAGGTGGCCCGGCACCTGAATCGCAGCATCAATACGGTCAGCACGCAGAAGCACAGCGCCATGCGCAAGCTGGGGGTCAAGAACGACGCCGAGCTGTTCGACTACGCGTCCGAGCACGGGCTGCGGGCGTAGCGGATGCGGTAAACTACCGGCCTTCCGCCGCACCGTGCGTGCCGGAGCTGCCTTTTCAGGCACCCGGACCTGCGCCGATGTCGAAGCAGGTGACGGCGGCGCATCACCACCGGGCCCTCGCGCCCGCGCCCCCTGGCTTGCCTGTGCCCGCTCACAGCATTCGCCGATTCGCTTCGACCCTCGATCCGGGCGCCGTGCCAACTGGCCGGCGCATTCGCCGGATAACGCCCTGCGTCCTTCTTGCCGAAGGACTTCCGCGCAGGACTGGAACCCCTCAGGTACTTGCCTGAACCGACCCTTCCGGCGCCCCGCGCCGGATGCGATCCGTATTCCGGAGGACAACTCGTGAAGACCCCAGCCAGCCTTTGGCTGCTAGCGGCCGGGCTGCTGCCCTGCGCCGCGTACGCCGGCTCCGGCGTGACGCTCTATGGCCTCGTCGACTCGGCGGTGCGCTATACGTCCAATATCGATGGCCGCCACCATTCGCAGGTGGGCGTGCTGTCCAGCGGCATGGCCGCCAGCCGCTTCGGCCTGAAGGGCGACGAAGACCTGGGCGGCGGCATCCACGCCATCTTCCAGCTGGAGGCCGGCTTCGGCAGCGATACCGGCAAGATGAACTACGACGCACTGTTCGGACGCCAGGCCTGGGTGGGCCTGAGCGGACACTGGGGCAGCCTGACCTTTGGCCGCCAGTACAACGCGCTGAACAACATCGCCTGGGAATTCGACCCGCTGGCCAAGGGCTGGGGGCTGTTCTGGTCCGACCCGCTCTACATCGGCGGCGACATCTTCTTCCAGGACTACCGGATCAACAACAGCGTGGTCTACCAGAAGCAGGTGGGCCCGTTCTCGGTCCAGCTCGACTATGGCGCGGGCGAGCAGCCCGGCACGCTGGCGCGCGGCACCACGCTGGGCGGCGGGGTGAAGTACCAGCAGGGCGCACTGGCGCTGGGCGTGGCGTACGACCAGCGCCGCAGCGACGACGGCGCCAACACCGTGCGCAACTACTCGGTGGGCGGCTCGTATGCGATGGGCAAGGCCACCGCCTATGCCGGCCACCTGGGGCGGCGCGAATCGGGCCAGGACGCGCGCTTCAACATCTCGTACGTGGGCCTGGGCTACCAGCTCACGCAGGCGCTGCACCTGTCAGGCGCCTACTACCGCTATCGCCAGTCAGGCAACGTCACCACGCAATTCCAGGATGTACCGGTACACCTGGGCGCCGGCAATTCCGACAGCGTCGCGCTGGTGGCCGACTACGCGTTCTCCAAGCGCACGAGCGTGTACCTGGAGTCGGACGTGGTGGTGGCGCGCGGCGGCACGGTGGGCCGCGAGACCGAGTATTGGGCCGGCACGCCGGTCACCGATGTCAGCCGCAGCACGCGCGTGGGCGTGATGGTCGGCATGCGGCATCAGTTCTGACCCTGCGCCTCGCGGGCAATCTCGCGGATGGCCTGCTCGAACGCCTCCACCGGCTGGCCGCCGGTGACGAGGTAGCGGTTGTTGAAGATCACGGACGGCACCGACTGGATGCCCATGCCCTGGTACTCGCGCTGCTCGGCCCGCACTTCGTCGGCGTAGGCGTCGGACTCCAGGACGCGGCGCGCCTCGGCGGCGTCCAGCCCCACGGACGCGGCGGCCTCCCGCAGCACGTCGTGGCTGCTGGGGTCCTTGCCGTCGCCGTGGTACGCCTGCAGCAGCGCCTGCTTCAGCGGGAGCTGCCGGCCCTGCGTGGCGGCCCATTGCAGCAGCCGGTGTGCGTCGAACGTGTTGTAGACAAAGTCGCGCGGGCCGAAGTTGAACCCGACGCTGGCGCCGCGCTCGCGGATCATGGCCTGCGTCTCGGCAATCTGGGCCGGCGTGCGGCCGTACTTCTTGCCCAGGTAGTCGACGATGGCCTCGCCCTGCGGGCCCATCTGCGGGTTCAGCTCGAACGGGTGCATGACCACCTGGGCGTCCACCACGTCGCGGGTGCGCTCCAGCGCCTGCATCAGCGACGCCAGGCCGATGGCGCACCATGGGCAGGCGATATCCGAGACAAAGTCGATCCTGAGTGACTGGGGCATGGCATGGTCCGGGCGGCGCCGGCTTTCAGAACGGGGACGCGACAGCTTAGTCCGAATTGCCGATGCGTGCAGGCGCCCACCCGATCACCCCTCGCCCTATACTGGTTCTGGCGCGCCGATCATTCGCGCCAGGAGGCAGCCATGGGACGCAAATACATCGATTGCCGCGAGTTTCCCAGCGAGAAGAACTGCACGGTCGCATTGAGCGCCGACACGGAGGACGAGCTGCTGGAAGCAGCCGTGCAGCACGCGGTGCAGGTTCACGACCACCAGGACTCGCCCGAACTGCGCAGCCAGCTCAAGGCGTGTTTCAAGGAGGGTGCGCCGCCGGCCTGACGGCGGCACTGCGCAGGGGCGACGGACGCCGGCGCAAGTCCGCGGCCGCCGCCCCTGTCTGCCCGGCCATCGCCCCTGCCATCCCCCGCCACTCCCCCCCTTGGCCCGCCTGCGCAACCGCGACGGCCATAAATTCCCGCCTTTGTGAAACCTGCACGGCCTGCCGGGCCGGGAATCCGCGCTGCCTGCGGGGCTGGCCCCCTTTGGCGGCGCCGGGACCGGAATATGCATGGTCCGGCCATCCAACACAGCGCCGCAGGCGTCCAAGGAGTGTCGAGATGGCAGACCATGATGCCGTGGTACGGCTCTATGCCACCCAGATCGTCGAGAAGGCCGATGCCGCCCAGCAGGGCGAGCCGGTGTCCGCGCTGGCCACGTCCGAGATCGACAAGGCGATGATGCATTTCCGCACGCTCGATGGCGGCCGGTCCACCGGCGCGCTGCTGCGCCAGCTGGTTGGCGCGCTGCGCGAGGCGGCCGGGCAGCGCGGGCGGGCCGAATCGGCACGGCTGGTCATCCTGATTGCGGCCGACTATGCGTCGGAAGCGTCGCAGGGGCATCCTGGCGGGGGCTAGGTCGCGCGAGGGAGCCTGGAGGGGTAGGAGCCGCCTGACAGCGGGATCGGACAGCCACCGTCGCACCGCCCGCGCGCCGGTCCTTACCATGGAAGCAGGCTCAACAAGGCGCCCTGCGCCGCACCCGCCATGGACCTTTCGGTCGACTGGGGCAACCTGCTCCACTTCAGCATTTCGCCGCTCGAAACCATGCTGCGCGGCACGCTGATGTACTGGTTCCTGTTCCTGATGTTCCGCTTTGTCGCCCGGCGCGACGTGGGCTCGCTTGGCATTGCCGACCTGCTGATCGTGGTGATCGTGGCCGATGCCGCGCAGAACGGCATGGCCGGCAAGGGTGACAGCGTGGCCGACGCCGCGCTGCTGGTGGGCACGCTGGTGGCCTGGAACCGGCTGTTCGACCTGGGCGCATGGCTGTCGCCCACGATCCGGCGCTTTGTCACGCCGCAGAAGGTGGTGCTGGTGCGCAACGGCAAGAAGGTGGTGCGCAACATGGAGCGCCACACGATCACCGACGAGGAACTGGCCGCACAGCTGCGCGAGAAGGGCGTGGAGTCGTACCGGCACGTCAAGGTCATGTACCTGGAGCCCGACGGCAAGATCAGCGTCATCACCGACGACTAGCCCGGCCTCCACAGCAAAAAAGGACAGGCCGTGCGGGGAACGCACGTCTGTCCTGTCAAGAACCGGCTCCAGCCCGAGCCGGGCACAGATGCCTCAGCCTGGCGCGCGCGCCCCAGCTGGCACGGACGGCATCGGCATCATGTTCTGGTTGGCGTTGTGCATGACCCACAGCGATCCCGACACGACGATGGCGATCAGGCCCACCGTGCACGCGAAGATCGCCGTATTGCCGCGCTGGCCGCGGCGCGGCCCCAGATGCAGGAAGTACACGTGCTGCACCAGCAGCTGCACCACGCACAGCGCCACGATCAGCGCCAGCCCGGCGCGCGGCGGCAGCAGCCGGCCCATCACGGCGCCAAACGACAGGAACGTCAGCACCAGCGACAGCGCATAGCCGATCAGGTGGCTGCGCAGGCTGCCATGGGCGGCAGGATGGATGGCTTCGGAATGGGACATCACAGGAACTCCCGCAGGTAGACCACCGTGAACACGAAGATCCACACCAGGTCCAGGAAATGCCAGAACAGGCTCAGGCAGGCCAGCCGGCGGCGCACCACCGCGTCCAGCCCGAACACCTGCATCTGGTTGACCATGACGATGATCCACAGCAGGCCGGCGCTGACGTGCAGCCCGTGCGTGCCCACCAGCATGAAGAACGCCGACAGGTAGGCGCTGCGGTGCGGCCCCGCGCCCTCGTGCAGCAGTTCGCGGAATTCGTAGACCTCCATGCACACGAAGGCGGCGCCCAGCGCGAACGTCAGCACCAGCCAGCGGATCACGGCCTGCGGGGCGCCCTTGCCGGCTTCGTCCAGCTTCAGCATCGCCACGCCGAACGTCAGGCTGCTGGTCAGCAGCAGCACGGTCTCGGCCAGCACGAAGCGCAGGTCGAACAGCTCGCGCCCGGTGGGGCCGCCGGCCGTGCCGTGCAGCAGCACGCCGAACGTGGCAAACAGCGACGCGAAGATCAGGCAGTCGCTCATCAGGTAGATCCAGAACCCGAGCTTCAGCGTCGATGCCTGGGCCTGGGCGTGATGGTCGTGCCCGGCGTCGTGCGCAGGGGCGGCGGCCGCGTGCGGCACGTCCGCCGCGCCGGCCTGGAGTTTCAGGGTGGTGGTCATGGTCAGTTGGCTCCCCGGGCGGCCAGCGCGGCGCCCAGCTGGGCGTGGCGGGCCTGTTCGATGCGCGCGACCTCGGCGGCCGGCACGTAGTAGTCCACGTCGCGGTCGTAGCTGCGGGCGATGAACGTCAGGATCATCGCCACCAGACCGAAGCCGGCCAGCCACCAGATGTGCCAGACCAGCGCGAAGCACAGCACCAGCCCGAACGCCGACACGATGAACCCTGCCGACGTGTTGCGCGGCATGTGGATGTCCGCGTACGGCGCGTCGACCCGGTAGGCACGGCCGGTCTCCTTGTCGTCCCAGTGCTGCTCCAGCGACGTGATCTGCGGCACGTGCGCGAAGTTGTAGAACGGCGCCGGCGACGCGGTGGCCCATTCCAGGCTGCGGCCGCCCCATGGGTCGCCGGTCAGGTCGCGGTGCTGGTGGCGGTCGCGCACGCTGACAAACAGCTGCCAGAGGATCGCCAGGATGCCGCAGCCGATGACCACGGCGCCCACCAGCGCGACGATCAGGTACGGCTGCCAGTCAGGGTTGTTGTAGTGGTTCATGCGCCGCGTCATGCCCTGCAGGCCCAGCGCGTAGAGCGGCATGAAGGCCAGGTAGAAGCCCACCAGCCAGCACCAGAACGCCACCTTGCCCCAGAACTCGTTCAGCGTGAAGCCGAACACCTTGGGGAACCAGAACGTCATGGCCGCCAGGCAGCCGAACACCACGCCGCCGATGATCACGTTGTGGAAGTGGGCGATCAGGAACAGGCTGTTGTGCAGCACGAAGTCCGCGCCCGGCACGGCCAGCAGCACGCCGGTCATACCGCCCACGGCAAACGTGACCATGAAGCCGATGGTCCAGAGCGTGGACGAGTGGAAGCGGATGCGCCCCCGGTACATCGTGAACAGCCAGTTGAACAGCTTGACGCCGGTGGGAATCGAGATGATCGACGTCATGATGCCGAAGAACGCATTGACGCTGGCGCCCGATCCCATCGTGAAGAAGTGGTGCAGCCAGACGAAGAACGACAGCACGCCGATGGACGACGTGGCGTACACCATCGACGTGTATCCGAACAGCGGCTTGCGCGAGAACGTGGCGATGATCTCCGAGAACGCGCCGAAGCACGGCAGGATCAGCACGTAGACCTCCGGGTGGCCCCAGATCCAGATCAGGTTCACGTACATCATCGCGTTGCCGCCCAGTTCGGTCGTGAAGATGTGCATGTCCAGGTAGCGGTCGGCCGCCAGCAGCGCCAGCGTGGCCGTCAGCACCGGGAAGATGGCCACGATCAGGATGTTGGTGATCAGCGCCGTCCACGTGAACACCGGCATCTTCATCAGCGTCAGGCCCGGCGCGCGCATGCGCAGGATCGTCACGATGAAGTTGATGCCGGTCAGCGTGGTGCCCAGCCCCGATATCTGCAGCGACCAGATGTAGTAGTCCACGCCCACGGTCGGGCTGTACCCGAGCCCGCTCAGCGGCGGATAGGCCACCCAGCCCGTGGCCGCGAAGTCGCCGACGAACATCGACAGCATGACCAGCACCGCGCCCATGGCCGACATCCAGAAGCTCAGCGAGTTGACGAACGGGTACGCCACGTCGCGCGCGCCAATCTGCAGCGGCACGATCACGTTCATCAGGCCCAGGATGAACGGCGTGGCGACGAAGAAGATCATGATCACGCCGTGCGCGGTGAAGATCTGGTCGTAGTGGTGCGGCGGCAGGTAGCCGGCCGCCTCGCCCACGGCAATGGCCTGCTGCGTGCGCATCATGATGGCGTCGGCAAACCCGCGCAGCAGCATGACCAGCGCCAGCACGATGTACATCACGCCAATGCGCTTGTGGTCCACCGAGCAGATCCACTCGGTCCAGAGATAGCCCCACTTGCGGTAGCGCGTGATCGCGGCCAGCAGCGCGGCGCCGCCCAGCAGCACCGCCACCAGCGTGCCCATGATGATGGGCTCGTGCAGCGGAATGGCGTCGAGAGAAAGTTTTCCGAACATGATGGGTTAGCGCTCCAGCGTGGTCTGCTGCGCCGGGAGCGGCGGCATGTTGGCGCCGGCAATGGCGCTCAGGGTGACCGGGCTGTCGGCCCGGCAGATGTCGCCGTTGCCGGCCATGTACTGGTCCACCACGCCCTGGAACAGGCGCGGGTCCACCTTGCCGTAGACGGTGACGGGGTCCTTGCTGCTGGGCTGCTCCAGCCGGCGGTAGGCCGCCGCGTCCAGCGTGTGGCCCGATGCGCGGGCGCGCGCCACCCAGGCGTCGAAATCGGCCCGCGACGTGGCAACGGTCCGGAAATGCATGTCCGAGAACCCCGCGCCGCTGTAGGCCGCCGAGCGGCCGTCGAAGACGCCGGGCTGGTCGGCAATCAGGTGCAGCTTCGTCTGCATGCCGGCCATCGCATAGACCATGCTGCCCAGCCGCGGGATGAACAGCGCGTTCATCGTCGACTCGGCCGTGATGCGGAAGTTGACCGGCGTGCCCACCGGGATCGGCAGTTCGTTCAGCGACGCCACGCCGTACTGCGGATAGATGAACAGCCACTTCCAGTCCAGCGCCACCACGTCCACCTGCAGCGGCGCGACGGTCGATTCCAGCGGGCGGAACGGGTCCAGCTTGTGCGTGGTGTCCCAGATGATGATGCCCAGCAGCGCCACGATCACGCACGGGATGCCCCACACCTCCACCTCGATCCGGGTGGAATGCGACCAGCGCGGCGCGTACGCGGCCCGGGTGTTGCCTTCGCGGTAGCGCCACGCGAACACCAGCGTCAGGATGATCACGGGCACCACCACCAGCAGCATCAGCGCCGTGGCCAGCACGATCAGGTTGCGCGTCTGCACGCCGATGGAGCCGCTGGGGTTCAGCAGGTCCCACGTGCAGCCGGTCAGGATCAGCGGCGCGATGGCGGCCAGGCAGGCGCCGGGCGGCAGGAACGATGAGGCGGCAGGACGGGACGGGGGGCGCCGACGCCCGCACGGGTCGGCTGGTGGCTTACGCATGTCAAACACCTTGGTTCGGGGGCGCAGGCGGGGCAGACCCGGCAACCGGGTATTTGTATGGATTTGCCTGCGGTGCGGCGCATGCTAAGGTAAGACAACATCCATACAAGCGGAGTCTTGTCTTGCCTACAACGCAGCCCGTGCGCCCCGGCAACCCGCCGACCGCCAAACCCGCGTGGATCGGCGCGTTCGCGCCCGGCGGCGGGCCGCGCTACATCCAGATCGCCGGTTTTCTGGAAACGGCAATGGCCGACGGCCGGCTGGTGCCCGGCGACCGCCTGCCGCCCCAGCGCGAACTGGCGGCGCTGTTCGCCGTCGACCTGACCACGGTCACCCGGGCGCTGGCCGAGGCCCGCCGGCGCGGTCTGGTGGCGCCGCGCGGTTCGCTCGGCACGTTCGTCGCCGCCCCGGCCTTTGAACTGGCGCAGGCCGTGGACCTGAGCATGAACGTGCCGCCCCCGCCGGCCGGCATCGACTTTGCCGACCTGCTGCGGCGCGGGCTGGCCCAGGTGACGCTGCGTGCCGACGCCAACCTGCTGATGACCTACCAGCTTGGCGGCGGCACCATGCCCGACCGTGTGGCCGGCGCGCAGTGGCTGGCGCCGATGCTGGGCGACGTGGCGCCCGAGCGCGTGATGGCCAGCCCCGGCGCCCAGCCCGCGCTGGCTGCGCTCATCCTGAGCCGCACCACGCCCGGCGGCACGATCGCCGCCGAACCGCTGGTCTACCCGGGCGTGCGCGGCGCGGCCGCCGAACTGGGCCGGCAGGTGGCCACCATCGCCGTCGACGCCGACGGCATGCGCCCCGACGCGCTCGACGCCGCCTGCCGCAGCGGCAACGTCCAGCTCGTCTACCTCAACCCGACGCTGCAGAACCCCACCACCCACACGATGCCCGCGGCGCGCCGGCGCGAGATCGTCCGCGTGGCCCGGCAGCATGGCGTGCTGATCGTCGAGGACGACCCGTACTGGCTGCTGACGCCCGACGCGCCGCCGCCGCTGGCCGCCATCGCGCCGGACCAGACCGTCTACATCGCCACGCTGGCCAAATGCCTGAGTCCGGGCCTGCGCACCGCCTACGTGGTGGCGCCCGACCGCGACATGCAGGAATCGATCCTCGGCGCGCTGCGCGCGATCACGCTGATGGCGTCGCCGATTGCCACGGCGCTGGCGACCCAGTGGATCCGCGACGGCTCGGCCGCCGCGCTGCTGGCCGGCATCCGCGAGGAAGCGGCCGCGCGCCAGCAGATTGCCCGGCAATGGCTGGCGGCCAGCGGCCCGTTTGCGCCGTCGGGCATCCACGTCTGGCACGCGCTGCCCAGCTACTGGTCATCGGCCGGATTCAGCCGCGCGGCGCAGGACGCCTCGCTGCGCGTCACCGCGTCTGACGTGTTCCACGACGGCGCCGCGCCGCCCAACGCCATCCGCATCGCGCTGGGCGGCGTGCCGGACCGCGCGCAGCTATCGATGGCACTGAAGAAGCTGTCGGGCCTGCTGGCGGGCAAGCCGCCCCATGCGTCGATGCCGGTGATCTGAGCCGGCGTCAGCCCACCACGGCCAGCAGCCCGGCCACGCCGAAGCCCAGCGCGGCAAGCGCGTCGCCGGCAATCAGCCCGCCGCCCACCAGCGAAGTCGTGCTCATGTCCTCGGGCAGCGCCGCGTCGCGCGACGCCCCGCGCGCCCGGCTGTCCCACAGGCTGGCCGCCACGCCGCCGGCCGCCATCCATACGGTGGCCGGCAGGTTGACAAAGCCGCCAAACGACGACGCATACGGCGACGGCAGCACCACCGCATCGAGCAAGAAATCGCAGGTCCGGCCGGCCCGGCCCGCCTGGGCAAACCGCATATAGCGCGGCCACGCGCGCAGCGCCTTGCGCAGGACCTCGGTCACCAGCCCGATACCCACGCCGATCCAGACCGCCAGCCGCTGGTAGGGCCGGTCCTCGGTCATGCTGCGCAGCGCGCCGACGATCTTGTAGGTCATGGCCGATGTCCAGCGCGCCGGCTGCTGGTCGGCCGGCAGCACGGTCTGGTCGAGCCGCAGCACCGGATAGGCATCCATGAACAGCCGCGCCAGCAGCACCGCCAGCACCGCGCCCACCACGATCCCCGCCACCTGGTAGGCAAACTGCACCGTGCGGTTGGTGCCGAGCCGCCAGCCCGTGGAGCGGTCCTGCTGCATGTCGCACGCCTCGGCCGTGGAGACCAGCAGCACCGTCGCCGCGATCAGCCCGACATGGGGCTGGCGCAGCCCCACCGCCGCCATTAGGATCACGGTCAGCACGAACGCGGACGAAATCGGATTCTGGTCGACCATCCCCACCGAGATGCCGTTGACCAGCGCAAAGACCAGCACCAGCCCGACGGCCATCAACTGGTAGCCGACGGGCTGGTCGAACCATGCGGCGCCGCTGGCGACCACCGCTAGGCCCCAGACCACGACCCAGGCGACGATCCAGCGTTGCGGCGCCGACGCACGGCCCGCCGATCCGCCGGTGGCCCGCCGCGCGCGCTGCCAGGCACGCGCCAGCAGGAGCAGCACGTCCACGGCGGCGGCGCCCATGATCATCCCCAGCGCCAGCAGGAACGTGATCTTGCGATAGGGATCGCCCGGCGCCAGCCAGCCGATGGACACGAAGTACGGCGTCAGCGCCCACCCGGCCAGCCCGCCCACCAGCGCGGCGATGCCGATGCGCGCGCCGACGATCATCCCGACCCCGAACGTCGACGCCGACAGGTCGATGGCACCCAGCCACGCCACGCGCGTGGCCCCCACCCCGGCCAGCACGCCCGCGCCCATCCCGCCGGCCAGCCGCGCCAGCGACCGGCGCAGCAGCACCGGATCGGTCAGCGCGCGCAGGATGTTGGCCACGGCCAGCCCGGACGGGAACGTGAGCTGCATGCGATCCACCAGCAACGGCGTGTAGAGCATGCCCACGCCCACGCCGTACATACCGATGCAGAGCATGTAGCCGATCAGCTGCCACAGCGGCGGCTGCGCCATGCCCATCCATCCCATCGCCTGGATGACGACCACCATGCCACCCATCCCCGCCACCGACGCCGCCGCGGTCTGGATGTAGTTGGCCCCATGCCGCCCCGCCGCGCCATACCCGGCCGTCACCGCCGAGCCAAGGATGCCGGCCAGCACCTGCCCGCCCACGAAGAACCCCAGCGAGAAGTTCATGTACGCCGCGGCCACGCCTCCCAGCGGCCCCAGCACAAGCATGCCGGCCGCGCCGAGCAGCAGGTGGTAGGGCCAGGTGTGGGGGGTGGGCAGGCGCATGGCTCGATTGTGGCGGCGAATCAGGGTGGTCGGCAATTGGCCGGCTGGCCCTCTCCCCCGGCCCCTCTCCCGCAAGCGGGAGAGGGGAGCAAACCGTGAGCCATCGAAAGACTTGCGGGGTTCTCCCCTCTCCCGCAATGCGCGCGGGAGAGGGGAGCAAACCGCGAGCGATCGAAAGACCTGCGGAGTTCTCCCCTCTCCCGCAACGCGGGAGAGGGGCCGGGGGAGAGGGCAGGCGCGTGCGTACCGACCCCGCCAAAAACAACACCCACCTGCAAAAGCGTACCCATTTCTGCGGCCTCCGCACAGCCACAGCGTACCCATTTCTGCGCCCCGCCACCCCCGCCGATCCCGACTGATAATCGCCCACAACACCGTCGCGCCGCAGGCAGCCCGGCGCCCCCGGGCATAGAATGCGGGGTCGGCCCCGGCCGGCCTTTACGACTTTCCTCTCTCGATCCGCTGTCACGCATGAAGCCCGCCCTGCTCGTCCTGGTCCAGCTCGAACCGGACCACCTCGTCCTCGTTTCCCGCCAATACGACGTCTGCTACGCGCCCGATGCCGCGCAACGGGCCGAAGCCATCGCCAGCAAGGGCGGCACGTTCCGCGCGGTGCTGACCAACGGCACCACGGGCCTGACGGCCGCGGACGTGGCCGCCATGCCGCAACTGACGCTGGTGTGCGCGCTGGGCGCCGGGTACGAGAACATCGACATCGCCGCCTGCCGGGCGCGCGGCATTGCCGTGGGCAACGGCGCGGGCACCAACGATAGCTGCGTGGCCGACCACGCGATGGCGCTGCTGCTGGCCACCGTGCGCCGCGTGCCCTCGCTGGACCGCGCCACGCGCGACGGCATCTGGCGCACGACCATCGCGCTGCCGCCCAATGTGTCCGGCAAGCGGCTGGGCATCATCGGGCTGGGGACGATTGGCCGGCGCATCGCCCAGCGCGGCCAGGCGTTCGACCTGGAGGTGGGCTACCACAACCGCCGCCCGCGCGAGGACGCTCCGTACCGTTACTTTGCCGATGTGATGGCGCTGGCCGAATGGGCCGACTATCTCGTGGTCGCCACGCCGGGCGGCCCGGCCACGCGCCATATGGTCAATGCGGGCGTGCTGCGCGCGCTGGGGCCGGGCGGCTACCTGGTCAACATCGCGCGCGGCAGCGTGGTCGACACGGCCGCGCTCGGCAACGCGCTGCGGTCCGGCCAGCTTGGCGGCGCCGGGCTGGACGTCTACGAGAGCGAGCCCGAGCCGCCGGCCGAACTGTTCGATTGCCCGAACGTCGTGCTGACGCCGCACGTGGGCGGATGGTCGCCCGAGGCGGTGCTGGCATCGGTGAACCAGTTCCTGGAAAACGCCCGCCGCCACTTTGCCGGCGAGCCGCTGGTGGCCCCGGTGGGCTGACGCCCCGGCCTCAGCCGACGGCCGGAAACACCACGCGCACGCGCAGGCCCGGCGCCGCGTCTTCCAGCGCCACCTGCGCGCCGTGGGACTGCGCCACCTCGGCGACGATCGCCAGGCCCAGGCCGCTGCCGCCCGTGGGTGCGTCGGGCGCACGGTAGAAGCGGTCGAACACGCGCGCGCGTTCGTCGGGCGGGATGCCGGGGCCGTTGTCGGTCACCACCAGTTCGATGCCGCGCCCGGTGTGCGCCACGCAGACGTCGACCCGGCCGCCGCGCGGGATGTAGTGCAGCGCGTTGTCGACGAGGTTGGTCAACAGGATGCGCAGCGCGTCGGCATCGCCACGCACCGTGACCGGCCCCTGCGTGCCGCCATCCTCCAGCCCCAGGTCGATGTCGCGGTCGATGGCCGCCTGCGACATCTGCACCACCACTTCGCCAGCCAGCGCCCGCAGGTTCACCGGTTCGTGCGGCGGCGGCGCGGCGCCGGGCTCCTGGCGTGCCAGCGTCAGCAACTGCGCCACCATATGCGTGAGCCGCTCCAGCCCCTGCCGTAGCTGGCCCAGCGCCGCCTGCCGCGCGTCGGCGCTCTCGGCGCGCTCCACCAGCTGGGCCTGGAGCTGCAACGCGGTCAGCGGCGTGCGCAGCGCGTGCGCGGCATCGGCCACGAAGGCACGCTGGGTGTCGATGGCATGGGCCAGCCGTGCCAGCAACTGGTTCAGCGCGGCCGACAGCGGCGCGATCTCGTCGGGCATGTCGCGCACGGCCAGCGGCGCCAGCGTGTTGGCATCGCGCGCGCGCACCTCGGTGGCAATCTCGCGCAGCGGACGCAGGCCGCGTCCCACCGCCATCCACACCAGCCACGCCAGCAGCGGCAGCAACAGCAGCAGCGGTGCCACGGTGCGCAGCGCCATATGGGCCGCCAGCGTGCGGCGCGCGCTGAGCGGCTGGGCGATCTGCACCACGGCCGGCCCCAGCTGGACGCTGTAGATGCGCCATTCGCCCGATTCGGTCTGCGCGTTGGTGAAACCCAGCTCGGCGCGCGGCGGCAGCGCCGGGCGGGAATGCGACAGATAGAGGCTGCGGCCCGAGCCGTCCCAGATATGGATCACGACGTCCTCGTCGGCACGCAGCAGGTCGGCGCCCGTGGCACTGCCGCCGCCATCGAACGGCGGCGCCATCGGGGCCTGGAACTGGCTGGGCAGCGCGGCGGCAAGCTGCTTCATCTGGTAGTCGAACAGCGCGTTGGCTTCCTGCCGCGCCTGGCCGTAGATCAGGCCCGTGGCCACGGCGATGCCCAGCGCCAGGCCCGCCGCGAGCCACCACAGCAACGTTCGCTGGATCGATCGCATCAGTCGGCCGCCTTGCTGGCCGCGTCATCCAGCTGCGGCATCAGGTAGCCGACGCCGCGGATGTTGCGGATCAGCCCCGCGCCAAACTTGCGGCGCAGCGCGTGGATATAGACCTCCACCGTGTTGCTGCCGACCTCGTCGTCCCAGCCGTACAGCCGCTCCTGCAGTTGCGGCACCGACCAGACCTTGCCAGGCCGGGCCATCAGCGCCGACAGCAGCGCGTACTCGCGCGCCGACAGCCGCACCGGCGTGCCGGCCTGCGTGGCCTCGCGCGTGGACGGGTTCAGCACGATGTCGCCGTAGCGCAGCTCCGGCTCCGCCCGGCCTTCGGCGCGGCGCGCCATCGCGTGCATGCGCGCCACCAGCTCCTGCAGGTCGAATGGCTTGATCACGTAGTCATCGGCGCCGGCGTTGAGCCCGGCCACGCGGTCCGCCACGGCGTCGCGGGCGGTGACGATCAGCACCGGCGTGCGCACGTTGCGCGCGCGCAGCGTCTTGAGCACGTCGATGCCCGAGCGGCGCGGCAGCCCCAGGTCCAGCAGCACGAGGTCGTAGCCGCCATCGGCGCGGGGGCCGTGCTGGTCGGACGCGGCGTCCAGCCCCGCGTCGCCATCGGTCACCCAGTCCACCGTAAAGCCCTCCTGGCGCAGCGCCGTCTTCACGCTTTCGCCGATCATGGCATCGTCTTCCACCAGCAGGACTCGCATGGTCGTCGGCGCTCAGGTGGCGGGGTGGCGCATGTCGCCCTGCAGCCGGTCGGCCAGCGCGCGGGCCAGGCCCGGCAGGGCCGGGAATTCGGCGGCAATCACGAACACGGGCACCTCGGCCAGGTACTTGCCCATGCGCCCCTTGTCGACAAAGCGCGCGTTGAACGGCGAGGCATGGAACGCCTGCACGAAGCGCGGCACGATGCCGCCGCCGATGTAGACGCCGCCGCGCGCGCCCAGCACCAGCGCGATGTCGCCCGCCACCGAGCCCAGCAGCCCGCAGAAGGCGTCGAATGCGCGGCGGCACAGCGGGTCGCCCTGCTTCAGCGCGCCGTCGGTGACCTGCGCGGGCGTGAGCGGCGTATCCAGCGGCGTACCCGTTTCTGCGGACAGCGACGCGTGGATGTGCGACAGCCCCATGCCCGACAGCAGCCGCTCGGCCGACACCCGGCCCAACTGGTCATGCGCGGCGCGCCAGGCAATCCATTCGTCGTCCGTGACCGGCATGACCTCGATGTGGCCGCCCTCGCCCGCCAGCGCCACCGCGCCGCCGCCAGGGGCCGGCACGAGGCCGGAGACGCCCAGCCCGGTACCCGGGCCGATCAGCGCGCGCGGCGCCGTGGCCACGGCCGTGCCGGGCCGCACCTGCACGATGTCGTCGTCGGACAGGTGCGGCAGCGCCAGCGCCAGCGACGTGAAGTCGTTGATGGCCACCAGCGTCTGCAGCGCCAGCGACTGGCGCATGGCCTCGACCGAGAACGCCCAGTTGTGGTTGGTCAGCTTGACGTGGTCGCCCGTTACCGGGTTGGCCAGGCCGATGGCGGCATGGGCCGGCCGCGCGTCGTCGGGCAGCGTGGACAGGTACTGGCGCATCGCCGCTTCCAGCGACACGTGATCGGCCACCTTGTAGGCCGTGACCGCGCCAATGCGCATCGGCGCGGTTTCCAGGGCAAAACGGACATTGGTGCCGCCGACGTCGGCCAGCAGTCTGGGATAGGACATGTGGATCGCTGCGTGGATGCGTGGATGCGTTAAGGCGTTGATGCGTGGGGTGGGATGGCGGGTCAGCCGCCTTCGGTGCGGAAGATGTCCACGCCGCGCCGGTGCCGGGCCAGCACGACGCTGACGGGCAGCGACGGCGTGGGTGCCTCCAGCGCGCGCGCCAACACCGCGTTCTTGCGCGCGCCCGAGATGGCCAGGAAGGTGCGTTCGGCGGCCAGCAGCGCGGCCAGGTTCAGCGTCACGCGCGCGTGCGGCGCCACGGACGGATGGGTGACCAGGTAGCCGGGCTGCGGCTCGGACAGGCCGGTCTGCAGCTCCGGCGCGTCCGGGAACAGCGACGCCGTGTGCCCGTCCTCGCCCATGCCCAGCACCACCACGTCGGGCTGCTGGAAGCTGGCGTTCAGCCGCTGCACGGCCTGCAGCGGCGCGGCGGCCTCGGCGTCGTCGCGGATCAGCGGCGCCCAGCCGGCCACGGCCGCGCCCTCGCGCAGCAGGTGGCTGCGCACCAGCGCGCCGTTGCTGTCGGCATGGTCGGGCGGCACGGCGCGGTCGTCCACCAGCGTCACGGTCACGGCGTCCCAGCGGATGGGGCGGTAGCGCAGCCGCTCGAACATCGGCACCGGCGACTTGCCGCCCGATACCGCCAGCACGGCCCAGCCCTTGGCCTTGATGACGAGGTCCAGCGCGTGGCTGACCGAGATGGCCAGCGATTCGGCCTGGTCCATCAGCGTGGGATGTTCGAACTGGCGCATGGCGCGGCTCCTTTCGGTCGGGATCAGACTTCCTCGTGCCAGAGCGCGCCGTCGCGCGACATCAGCGCCGTGGACGCCGCCGGCCCCCACGTGCCCGCCGTGTACGGCTTGGGCGGCACGGTGCTGGCGTCCCAGGTGTCGATGATCGGCTCCACCCAGCGCCACGCCTGCACCTGCTCGTCGCGCCGCACGAACAGGCCCAGCCGGCCGCGGATCACGTCCAGCAGCAGGCGCTCGTAGGCCCCGGCGCGGCGCGCCTTGAACGAGTTGGCGAAATCGAGATCGAGCGAGGTGGGCGTCAGCTCCAGCGTGTCGCCGGCCTGCTTGACCAGGAAGTACAGCCGGATGCTTTCCTCGGGCTGCAGCCGGATCACCAGCCGGTTCTGCGGCGACAGGCCCAGCGGCTTGGGAAAGATGGCGTGCGGCACGTCGCGGAAGTGCACCACGATCTCGGCCACGCGAGACTGCATGCGCTTGCCGGTGCGCAGGTAGAACGGCACGCCTTCCCAGCGCCAGTTGGCAATCTCGGCCTTGATGGCGACGAACGTCTCGGTGCGGCTGTCCGGCGCAATGCCCTGCTCTTCCAGATAGCCCACCACGGGCTTGCCGGCGATGGCGCCCGAGCGGTACTGGCCGCGCACGGTCTTCTCGGCGACGTCCTGCGGCAGGATGGGCTTGAGCGCCTTGAGGATCTTGATCTTCTCGTCGCGGATGGCGTCCTCGCTGAGGCTGGCCGGCGGCTCCATCGCCACCATGCACAGCAGCTGGAGCAGGTGGTTCTGCACCATGTCGCGCAGCGCGCCGGTCTGGTCGTAGAAGTCGCCGCGCTTCTCCACGCCCAGTTCCTCGGCAATCGTGATCTGCACGTCCTGCACCCATTCGCGCCGCCACAGCGGCTCGAACAGCGCATTGCCGAAGCGGATCGCCATCAGGTTCTGGACCGATTCCTTGCCCAGGTAGTGGTCGATCCGGTAGATCTGGTCCTCGGCAAAGTACTTGCCCACGGCCGCGTTGATGGCCTCGGACGAATCCAGGTCATGGCCGAGCGGCTTCTCCAGCACCACGCGCACGTTCGGCGTGTTCAGCCCGGTGCGGGCCAGCTGTTCGCAGATCGGCACGAAGATGTGGGGCGCCGTGGCCAGGTAGCAGACCACCACCTCGGGCTTGCGGGCCAGCACCTTCTGGGCCAGCGCGTCGAAGTGGGCCGGCTCGCGGGCGTCGGCCTGCACGTAGCAGATGCGGTCCAGGAACGACGCCCACGCCTCGGGCGGCGCGTGCTCCAGGCCGGGGCGCACGGTGTCTTCCAGCGTGGCCTTGTACTGCTCGGTGGTCTGCGGATGGCTGCCCGTGGCCAGGATGCGGGCCGACGGATGCAGCACGCCGCAGCGGTGGGCGTCGAAGAGGGACGGCAGCAGCTTGCGCCGCGCCAGGTCACCGGTGCCGCCAAACAGCACCATGTCGAAATCGGGCATGCTCACCCTGGGCTCCTTCGGGGGATCGCCCCCGGCAACTACTGAGTGCCGCCGGGCGGCGCATTGGTTCCAGTGATGTTACGTCACTCATGGCCGCTTGGACAGGCGGGCGCGCCGCCAGGCAGCACGGGCGTACCCGTTTCTGCGGGCCGCGCCGGCGGGTCGGATGCGGAACATCCGCCCCCTTTCGTCACTCCCAACGGCTGGCAGTCCCCATTCGATGACGCCGCCGTGACGGTGGCGCCCCGTTTTTTCGGCTACGCTGAGAATCGCCCTTTCAGGAGATCACAATGCCCCGCCACCCCGTTCTGGAGCAGGTCACGGCCCGTATCGTGGCCCGCAGCGCCGCCACCCGGCAGGCGTATCTGGACCGCACCCGCGCCTTGGCCGGCCAGAAGGTCGAGCGCGCCAACATCTCGTGTACCAACCTGGCCCATGCCGTGGCCGCCATGCCCGACGAGGCCAAGATCCGCCTGAAGGCGCAGGAGCGGCCGAACCTGGCCATCGTGTCGGCCTACAACGACATGCTGTCGGCGCACCAGCCGCTGCAGGCGTTTCCGCAATGGATCAAGCAAGCCGCGCTCGAAGCGGGCGGCACGGCGCAGTTCGCGGGCGGCACCCCGGCCATGTGCGACGGCGTGACCCAGGGGCAGGACGGCATGGACCTGTCACTGTTCTCGCGCGACGTGATCGCGATGGCCACGGCCGTGGCGCTGTCGCACCAGATGTTCGACGGCGTGCTGTGCCTGGGCGTGTGCGACAAGATCGTCCCCGGCCTGGTGATGGGCGCGCTGTCGTTTGGCCACCTGCCCGCCGTGTTCGTGCCGGCCGGGCCGATGACCACGGGCATGAGCAACGACGAGAAGGCCCACATCCGCCAGCTCTACGCCGAAGGCAAGATCGACCGCGCCGGGCTGCTGGAGGCCGAATCCAGGTCGTACCACGGCCCCGGCACCTGCACGTTCTACGGCACGGCCAATTCGAACCAGATGCTCATGGAAATCATGGGCCTGCACCTGCCGGGCACCGCATTCATCAACCCCAACACGCCGCTGCGCGAGGCGCTGACACGCGAATCGGCGCGCCACGCCCTGCGGCTGGTGCACGGCGGCGAGCGCTACACGCCGATTGCCGACGTGCTGGACGAACGCGCGTTCGTGAACGGCATCGTCGGCCTGGTGGCCACGGGCGGGTCCACCAACCACACGCTGCACCTGATCGCCATGGCCCGCGTGGCCGGCATCCAGCTCACGTGGGACGACTTCCACGAGCTGTCCGCCGCAGTGCCGCTGCTGGCGCGCGTCTATCCGAACGGCAAGGCCGACGTGAACCAGTTCCAGGCCGCCGGCGGGCTGTCGCTGGTGATCCGGGGCCTGCTGTCGCTGGGGCTGCTCCATGACGACGTGACGACGATTGTCGGGCGCGGGCTGGCCGACTACACGCGCGAGCCGACGCTGCGCGAGGGCCGGCTGACGTGGGCCGACGGCCCGGAGAAGTCGCTCGACGACACCATCGTGCGCGGCCCCGACCAGCCGTTTGCACCGGACGGCGGCATCAAGCTGCTGGACGGAAAGCTGGGCCGCTGCGTGATCAAGACGTCGGCGGTCAAGCCCGAGCACCAGGTGGTGGAGGCGCCGGCCATCGTGTTCCAGCATCAGGACGACGTGCTGGCCGCCTTCAAGCGCGGCGAGCTGGAACGCGATTTCGTGGCCGTGCTGCCGTGGCAGGGGCCGTCGGCGTGCGGCATGCCCGAGCTGCACAAGCTGACGCCGACGCTGACGCTGCTGCAGGACCGCGGCTTCCAGGTGGCGCTGGTGACCGATGGCCGCATGTCGGGCGCGTCGGGCAAGGTGCCGGCCGCCATCCACGTCTGCCCGGAAGCGCTGGCCGGCGGGCCGATCGGCAAGGTCCGCACCGGCGATATCGTCCGCGTGGACGCCCCGGCCGGCGTGCTGACCGTGCTGGCCGCCGATGACGACTGGGCCGCGCGCGCCGTCCAGATCCCCGATCTCACGGCCAACCGCCACGGCGTGGGCCGCGACCTGTTCGGCGGCTTCCGCAAGCACGTGGGCACGGCCGAGATGGGCGCGTGCTCGCTGTTCGCGGACGAGGGCTGAGGGTTGTTGGTTATTGCCCTCTCCCGCGTTGCGGGAGAGGGGAGACCACCATCGCTGGAATTCGGCGCGGGCTCGACGTCCCGATGTCTTGCTCCCCTCTCCCGCCTGCGGGAGAGGGGTCAGGGGAGAGGGCCGGCGGCTCAAAATGCGATGTGGTCGGCAAGCAGCGCCTCAACGCCCTCTCCCCCAGCCCCTCTCCCGCGTTGCGGGAGAGGGGAGACCACCATCGCTGCAATTCGGCTGCGAGCTCGACGTCCCGATGTCTTATTCCCCTCTCCCGCCTGCAAGAGAGGGGAGCAAAACCGTCAGCCGCGCGCCCAAAGCGTACCCAATTCTGCGTGCTAGTTTGGCCGTCCGCGATACGGCAGGCTGCGGGCGTCGCCGTTGCCCGATTCGGCCGGTTCGGCGTCTTCCATCTCGGGCACGTGCACTTCCTGGATCGGCACGGCGATGCGGCAGCCGGCGCCTTCCAGCACCGACTTCAGCCGCGCGAAGAAGCCGTACTGCACGGTCCAGAAGTTGTCGTTCGACGTCCAGTAGCGGGCGTTCAGCGTGACGCCGCGGTCGGTGTAGCGCACCACCATGACTTCGCGCCGCGGCTCGGGCAGCAGGCGCTTCTCGCTGTCGAGCATGGCGGCCAGCGCGTCCAGCCCGGCCTGCACGGGGCTGTCGAAGGTGACGGTGACCTCGATGTCCATCCGCCGCGTGGGGTTCTCGCTGTAGTTCATGATCGGGCTGCCCCAGATCTTGCCGTTGGGCACGCGCAGGCAGACGCCGTCGAACGTCTGCAATTCGGTCATGAACAGCCCGGTCTCGCGCACGGTGCCGGCCACGCCCTGGGCGTCGATGTACTGCCCGACGCGGAACGGCCGCAGCAGCACCAGCATGATGCCGGCGGCAATGTTCTGCAGCGTGCCCTGCAGCGCCAGGCCGATGGCCAGCCCGGCGGCGCCGAGCATGGCGATGATGCTGGCGGTCTGCACGCCGAACTGGGACAGCACCAGCACCACGGTCAGCACGCGGATCACCCACTGGGCGACGCTGGCCAGCATCGGGCGCAGCGTGTCGTCGACATGGGTGCGCTGCAGGGTCTGGCGCAACGCGCGGGCGGCGCGGCCGGACAGCCACCAGCCGATGGTCAGGATGGCCAGGGCCGCCAGGCAGTTCAGGCCCTGGCTGACGGCGAACTGGGTCAGGTAGGCCCAGGTGGCTTCCAGCTTGGCGTGATCGATCAGGTTCAGGTCCATGCAAAGGCTCCGGGTGGCAAACCCCGCCAGACTTGCGAAGGCTGTGCCAGCCGGGCCGCCCGGCGGCGCCCGGGCGTACCCGTTTCTGCGTGAGCCAAAGCCGCGCAACGGCTGGCGGCGAGCCGGGGTGTCGCGCAGGCGGGCGCGCCGCCGGCGTCACTATTGCCGGCGGGGCGGCCCTGCGGGTGCAGTCTTTACAACGCGGTGGGAATTGTTGCCGCCCCGCGCCATTGGCCGGGGGTGACGCCGTAGGCGGCGCGGAAGCGGTTGCTGAGGTGGCTGGCCGATGCAAAGCCGGCGCGGGCCGCCACCTGCTGCAACGGCAGCCGGCGGTCGTCCAGCAGGCCCCGGGCCCGTTCCAACCGCGCCCGCATGACCCAGGCGTGCGGGGCCATGCCGAACGAGACGCGGAACATCCGCGCGAAATGGAATTCCGACAGGCCGGCCAGTTCGGCAAGCTGTCCGAGCGTGGGATTGTCGGCCGGATGGGCGTGGATCCAGTCGGCCACGCGGCGCCGCGCCGTGGCGGACAGCCCGCCGCGCCAGTCGGCGGACGGCCGGCGCGCACCATGGGACAGCAGCATGTGCGTCACGGCCTCGTGCGCCATGGCGTTGCCGATCATGCGGCTGTCGGGGTCCTGCCAGTCCAGCGCCACCAGCCGGCGCGACATCGCCACCAGCCGGGCATCCTCGGCGAACAGCCGGTCCTGCAACTGCAACGCGCGCGGCTCCGCATCGAGCACGCGCACGCAGTGCCACGCCAGGTGCTCGGGCTGGAAGTAGAGATGGAGAAAGCGCTGGGTGCCGCCGACGTGCCAGGCCGATTCATGGTCGGCCGGCAGCAGGCACAGCCGGTCGGGGCCGCCCTTGCGGTCCGGCGCGTCGCGGCGATAGGTGCCCTGCCCGCCTTCCAGGTAGACCGACATCGTGTGGTGGCCCGGCCGGGCGTAGGCGGTGTCGTCCTGGCGGTTGCGCCATAGCGCCAGGCCCAGGCCGTCGCCCAGCACGCAGGCGCGCTCCAGCGACGCACGCGACTGCGCGAGCGCGGAGAACACGGCGTTGCCGCTGAGGGGCTGGGGGGCGTCGGGCATCACGTGACTCTATCCCAAATCGGTGGCGATGGCGGGCGGATGGCGGACCCGGAGGACCACCCGGCGTTCACGCAGAAACGGGTACGCCCGGCCATCAAAAAAGGGCGGTCTGGCCGCCCTGCCGGTCCTAGCGTGCCGCCGCCGCGCCCTGCCCGGCCTTGGGTTCGGTGGGATGGTCGTGCAGGCGGTCGCGGCTGGTCAGCGCCGGGAACAGCTTCATCCAGACGCCCACCACCAACAGCGTGCCGGCGCCGCCCAGCAGCACCGCGCCCACCGGGCCCAGCAGCGCGGCCGTGACGCCCGATTCGAACTCGCCCAGCTGGTTCGACGCGCCGATGAAGACCGAATTGACCGCGCCCACGCGGCCGCGCATGTCGTCCGGGGTATCGAGCTGCACCAGCGTCTGGCGCACCACGACGCTGATCATGTCAGATGCGCCCAGCACCACCAGCGCACCCATCGACAGCGGCAGCCACGTGGAGATGCCGAACACCATCGTCGCCACCCCGAAGATCGCCACCGCGCCGAACATCACGCGGCCCACGCGGCGGTTCAGCGGATGCCGGGCCAGCCAGAGCGCCGTGACCAGCGCGCCGATGGCCGGCGACGAGCGCAGCAGCCCCAGGCCCCACGGCCCGGTGTGCAGGAGGTCGCGCGCATAGATCGGCAGCAGCGCCGTGGCGCCGCCGAGCAGCACCGCGAACAGGTCCAGCGACACCGCGCCCAGCAGCACCTGATGGCTGCGGATGTACGCAAAGCCGGCAAACAGGGTCTTGACGCTGACCGGCGCCGTCAGGCGCTGGGCCGCCTGGCGCAGCTTCAGCGTGAACACCAGGCCCGCCGCGATGGCGAACAGCACGGCGCTGATCGTGTAGACCACGCCGGGGCCGGCCACGTAGGCAAACCCGCCCAGCGCCGGGCCGATGATGATGGCCGTCTGCGCGGCCGAACTGGACAGCGCCACGGCACGCGGCAACTGGCGCGGCGTCACCACGCTCGGCAGCAGCGCCTGGAACGTCGGCATCTCGAACGCCCGGCAGCCGCCGATGGCCGCCACGAACAGGAAGATGTGCTCGCTGGTGACCCAGCCCGAAAAACTGGCCACGGCCATCGCGGCCGCGATGACGGCCTCCAGCATCTGGCAAGTGCGCACGATGATGCGGCGGTCGAAGCGGTCGGCCACGTGGCCGGACATCAGCAGCAGCACGATCGACGGCAGGAACTGCACCAGCCCGACCATGCCGAGCATGAACGGGTCGCGCGTCAGGTCGTACATCTGCCAGCCCACGGCAACCGTGAAGATCTGGTAGCCGATGGTGGTACAGAGCCGCGCGAACCAGAAATGCCGGAAGGCGGGGTCGCGAAAGACGGTGTCCGGCTCGTCGGCCGGCTGCGCAGGGGCGTTGGACATGGGGCGAAGGGGCGCCGGACAGGCCGGGCGGATGCAATGTACGCAATCGCGTACAAAGCTCGGGATTCTAGCCGAGCCCGGCCGATCGCGCCGGCCGAATGTTGTATCGGCAACGATACATCGCGGCCAGGGGGCGCCCCGGCCCCCGCGGCGCGGATCAGGCGATTTCCCGCGTCTCCAGGAAGCGGATGTTCGGAAAGCGCTCCTGCGTCAGGCGCAGGTTGACCATGCTGGGCGCCAGGTAGACGTGGTCGCCCGCGCCATCCACCGCCACGTTGTGGCCGTTCTTGTCGATCAGCTTCTCGATCTCGGCCGGGTCGCCCTTGAGCCAGCGCGCCGTGGCGCATTCGTGCGACTCGAAGATCGCATCCACGCCGTACTCGTGCTCCAGCCGGTGCGCCACCACGTCGAACTGCAGCATGCCCACGGCGCCCAGCACCAGCTCGTTCGACATCAGCGGGCGGAACATCTGCGTGGCGCCCTCCTCGGCCAGTTGCTGCAGGCCCTTCTGGAGCTGCTTGACCTTGAGCGGGTTGTTCAGTCGCGCGCGGCGGAAGAACTCGGGCGCGAACGACGGGATGCCGGTAAAGCGCAGCGGCTCGCCCTCGGTGAATACGTCGCCCAGCCGGATCGTGCCGTGGTTGGGCACGCCGATGATGTCGCCGGCAAACGCTTCCTCGGTCGTGTTGCGGTCCTGCGCCATGAACGTGATGGCGTTGTTGATCGCCACGGTCTTGCCCTGCGACACGTGCAGCAGCTTCATGCCGCGGTCGAAGCGGCCCGAGCACACGCGCACGAACGCAATGCGGTCGCGGTGGCGCGGGTCCATGTTGGCCTGGATCTTGAACACGAAGCCGCTGAACTTGGCTTCCTCGGGCTCCACGGTGCGCGTCTCGGTCTGGCGCGCCAGCGGCGGCGGCGAGAGCTGGCACAGCGCGTCCAGCAGCGACTGCACGCCGAAGTTGTTGATGGCCGAGCCAAAGTAGACCGGCGTCTGCTTGCCGGCCAGGAACGCGTCCTTGTCGAACGTGTGCGACGCGCCGCGCACCAGTTCGATCTCCATGCGCAGTTCGTCGGCCTGCGAGCCGAGGATGCGGTCCAGCTCGGGGCTGTCCAGCCCGTCCAGGATGGCGGCGGTGCCCTTCTCCCCCTTGGGGTCGAAGAGCTGCACCTTGTCGTCGATCATGTGGTACACGCCGCGGAACGCCTTGCCCATGCCGATGGGCCACGTCATCGGCGCGCACTGGATCTTCAGCACGTCCTCGATCTCGTCGAGCAGTTCGATGGGCGAGCGGCCCTCGCGGTCCAGCTTGTTGATGAACGTCAGGATGGGCGTGTCGCGCAGCCGGCAGACGTTCAGCAGCTTGATGGTCTGCGCTTCCACGCCGTTGACCGAGTCGATCACCATCACGGCCGAGTCCACGGCCGTCAGCGTGCGGTAGGTGTCTTCCGAGAAGTCCTCGTGGCCCGGGGTGTCGAGCAGGTTGACAATGTTCTCGGGCTGGTCCGGGCGGGACTGATACGGGAACTGCATCACCGACGACGTCACCGAGATGCCGCGCTGCTTTTCCAGCTCCATCCAGTCGGACGTGGCGTGGCGGTCGGCCTTGCGCGCGCGGACCTCGCCGGCCACCTGGATGGCGCCGCCGAACCAGAGCAGCTTCTCGGTCAGCGTGGTCTTACCCGCATCCGGGTGGGAAATGATGGCAAACGTGCGACGACGCGCAATTTCGGAAACGAGCGAACTCACGGCTTCTGGAATCGGGTAAGGGCGATGGCCCGGGCGGAGCGCTGGCGCGGCAGGGGGCGGCGCCAAAGGCCAGGGGCAGCCCGGGACGCGTCCCGGGGATCGGATTGGGGCGCTATTTTACCGGTTCGCGGTGCCGGCCGGGGCATGGCCTGGCGCCGCCCGGTTTTCGCGGGCCGGATCGTGGCCGCGCAGGCTGCCGAACTGCAGCGCGTACTGGCGCGTCAGCTCGGCGCCGAAGAAGAAGATTTGTGCCGAGTAATACACCCAGAGCATCAGCGCCACGACCGAGCCGGCCGCGCCATAGGACGACGCCACCGCGCTGTTGCCCAGGTAGATGCCGATCAGCCGCTTGCCCACCGAGAACAGCAGCGCGGTGATGATCGACCCCATCAGCACGTCGCGCCAGGCGATGCGCACGTTGGGCAGCATCTTGAAGATCGTGGCGAACAGCGCGGTCACCACGGCGAACGAGAACGCGGTGGAAATGGCGTCGGCCACCGGCGCGAACCACGACGCCGTCCACAGCTGGCCCCAGAAGCGGTTGACCACGGCCAGCGCGGCGTTGACCACCAGGGACACCAGCAGCATGAACGCCAGCGCCAGCACGATGCTGAACGACAGCAGCCGCGCCCGCAGCAGCTTCTTCCAGCCGGCGCCAGTGGGCGGCGGCGCCTGCCAGATATCGTCCAGGCTGCTCTTGAGCTCGGCAAAGGCACTGGTGGCGCCCAGCACGAGGATGCCGAACGCGATCAGGGCCGCCACGCCGCCGCCGCCGGCCCGGTGCGTGGCCGCGAGGATTTCCTGGATGGCCGCGGCGCCCTGCTCGCCGACCAGCCCGTTGAGCTGCATGAAGATCTCGCCGCGCGCGGCCTCGGCGCCGAAGAACAGGCCGGCAATCGAAATGACGAGCACCAGGATCGGCGCCAGCGAGAACAGCATGTAGAACGACAGCGCCGCGCCCTTGCTGGCCGCCCGGTGGTCGAACCACGACATCACCGCGGCGGACACCACGCGCACCGTGCGGGCACCGGTGTGGCGGTCGGGCAGCAGGCGGCCGCGGCGGGGGCTGGGCGGCGAGCGGTCGGGATTCTCGGGCACGTGGTCGGAAGGCATGCCGTGGCGTCCTTGAAAGGCTTGGGAGGTGTCGGGCCGAAGGTTCCGCCGGAACACCCGTGGAGTCTGGCTGGCGCCGCGCGCCGCGTCTGTCGGCCGGCGTCTGATGCCCATGCGGGGCCCGAAACCGGCCTGCGTTCATCATAGTCCGCTTGGCCGCCGGCGCACGCGGCGCCTGCTACAGTTGATTCAGGCACACATGCCGGACCGCCGACGCTGGACGCGCGGCGGCCGGCCAGAACAGGAGCCATCGTGATCCTCTCCCTGAACGGCCGTCGATACGCCGCGTGCGCCGGCCTGGCGCTCTGCCTGGCCCTGCTGGCCGGCTGCGAACGCAACCAGCCCGGCCCGGGCCCCAAGCCGATCTCGGGCAACGGCGCGCCCACCCCGGCCGCCAGCGGCGCCTCGGGCGCGCAAGGCACGCCGCGCTGACCACCCGGGCGTACCCATTTCTGCGGGCGCAGCGGGTTTCAGCGATGCAACCGGATGCACGCCCGGCCCGCCGGCCGGGGTGGCGCGCGCCCGGTGCCGCACTTTGCGCCTGTGGCGGGCGTCCCGCGCGCTGAAAGGCAGACATAAGTGTTTGTTTAGAACGCGCCAGGGGGCCGCGCTCCCACCGCGCGCGACATCGGCCGCACGCCCGTCGCGCGCCGCCGGTGGGCCGACGTTTCACGCCCGGCGCCGCCACGCGGCCTGCCGTCCGCATCGGGTTGCAACGGCGTAACCGATTGCCGCCGCCTGCCGGTCATCGGCACCGCACGGTCGCGGGCGGCCTTGCCACAACCCTTTTGGAACAAGCGTTTACCGACGATTGGCACGCTTGTCGCTCTTGTCCATGCCGGGAGAAGTTCGAGTCAAAAAACAATAGCGTCAGCACGCAGGAGAGGACCACTGCCATGCGTCATCCACCAGCGCGAATGACGGCCCGCCGGCGCGCCCATCGGCTAGCCGGCCCGGCCCCATCCGTCAGGGAGCTGCTGTCGCCGCCCCTGTTGCCGTCCCCGCGCCCCACGGCGCGCCCCGCGACGACCTTTTGCGCCACCGCGCAGCGTGGCGTGGCCGCGGCCGCCAGCCGCCAGCGCAACGGCCATCCGGGCTGCTGAGGCGCGGGTGCGACGCCTGGCGGGCATCGGGTCCGGGCATGTCCACGTTGCTTTTTCGCGCGGCCGGACCTAAACCGGTTTACGTGCTCCGTCCCCCGGCGGGCACCTTTTTCCAGCAAGGGAGGGAGCCACCCATGTACGCCAGAGTCCTTGCCGCCTTCGCGCTGGCGCTGCTCTCGACCGCTGCCGCGCCGGCGCTGGCCGGCAACTATGCCTATTTCGACCGGCCCGAGGCGGCCAACCTGAACAGCCACGCCGCCGTCAGCAACGACAGCTACGTGCGGGCATTCGGCTGGACCTGGGGCGACCTGCAGTTCAAACAGGAGCCCGGCACGCCGCAGCCGCCGCAACCGCCCGAGCGGCAGGCGCGCGATAACCTGACCGACCCGCACGGCCTGGCGCCGGGGCGGCTGCCGCACGACGACAGCGCCCCGCCACGCGGGCGTCGCGGCAAGGTCAGCATGAGCTAGGACGATGTTGCGCGGGCCAAGCCGCGCCAGCCTTCCGCCGCTGTCCGGGCGAAAGGACGAAGGGGCTCCGGCGAGCGGACGTCGCCGGGGCCCCCTTGGCGCCTCGGGCAAGCCGTGGCGCGCCTGCCATCCCTTGCTTCGAAACTACTCGCCCGGCGCGCCCGGCTGCAGATCGACGCGGATGTTGTGCTTGTGCATCAGCCGGTAGAGCGTCACGCGCGACACGTTCAGCTCGCGCGCCGCCGGCACCACGTGGAAGCCGTGGCTGGCCATCACCGTGCGGATGGCCTCGCGCTCGGCTTCCTCGCGGATCGCATCGAGCGTCTTGCGGGGCACTTCCACGCCGCTGTGGAGCTGCAGGTCCTCGGCGGTGATCTTGCGGTTGTCGGTCATCACGATGGCCCGCCGCACCCGGTTGATCAGCTCGCGCACGTTGCCAGGCCACGTGTACTGCATCATCGACTGCGTGGCGCACGACGAGAAGCCGCGGATGCGCCGGTGCGCCTCGTGGCCGTGCTCGGCCAGCACCGCGTTGGCCAGCAGCAGGATGTCCTCGCCGCGCTCGCGCAGCGGCGGGATCGTCAGCGTCAGCACGCACAGGCGGTGGAACAGGTCGGCCCGGAAGCGGCCGTCGGCCTGCGCCGCCACCAGGTCCACGTGCGTGGCCGAGATGATGCGCAAGTCCAGCGGGATCGACTGGTGGCCGCCCAGCCGCGTGATCGTGCCCTGCTGCAGAAAGCGCAGCAGCGCCACCTGGCTTTCGAGCGGCAGGTCGCCGATTTCGTCCAGGAACAGCGTGCCGCCCTGCGCCTGCTCGATCCAGCCGATCTTGCGCTGGTTGGCGCCGGTGAACGCGCCTTTCTCGTAGCCGAACAGTTCGGACTGCACCAGGTGCGACGGGATCGCCCCGCAGTTGATGGCGACAAACGGGCCCTTGCGGCGGCTGGATGACTCGTGGATGGCCTGCGCGGCCAGTTCCTTGCCCGTGCCCGATTCGCCCGAGATGAACACCGGCGCATCGTTGTGGGCCACCTTGGCCAGCGAGCGGAACATCGCGCGCATGGCCTGGCATTCGCCGATCATCGGGCCGCGCGCGGCCTGCTCCGGCAGCCGGGCGCCGTGCAGGCAGGCCATGCCGTGGGCGTGCTTGAGCGTGTAGAGCAGTTCGTCGAACGAGAACGGCGTGCGCACGTAATCCACGCAGTAGTCGCGGATCAGGCGGCGCACGCGTTCGTCTTCGAGCATGGCCGTGGACGTGATGGCCACCCACATCACGTGCAGGTGCTGCAGCCCCTGTTCGAGCTGGGCCAGTTCGGCATCGGTATAGGGGGCCTGCAGGTCGATGATGCCGGCCATGGGCGCGCTGCCGCGCACGGTGCGTTCCAGGTCTCGCACCTGTTGCACGCGCCGGATCTCCCACCCCGAACCAAACTGGTTCGCACTGAAACCAAAATCTTCGTAACGCGACACGAGCACGATCTGTGCGGTGCGTGCCGGCGCCTTGCACAGTCGGTCCATGACCTTCTCCCTGACGTTGGACTTCTTGTTGGGTGCGGCGGGGCCGGCCGCGCGCGCGGCCACGGGCCACTGGGCCCGCTCGGGTTCCGCCGGCTGCGCGGAAGGGTCCGCGCGCAACGTCTGGTGAATCACGGTCTGGACAGACTGCGAGGGGAATCGTCGGACAGCGCCGCCGGGTCGGCCCCCGCGTACAGTTCGTCGCGGATGCGCCGGCGCACCATGTCCTTCTCGCGCATCAGCTCGATGCTGGGCGCCTCGGGCTTCTGGCCCGAATACTGGTAGTAGAGCGCCTTGTAGGTAAGCTGGCTCAGGATCCATTCCTGCAGCAGCAGGCGTTGCCGGTGCAGTTCTTCGGACAGCAGCCGATGGCGCTGCAACAGGCTCTGGACGGCCGCGCGGGTGCGTGGCGAGACGTCGCGGTCTTCGGCCAGCAGCGCGGCGACGTCGGTGATGGCGTAATCCTCGTGCCCCTTTTCGCCGGCTTCCTGAAGCGCGACGTCTGCTGAGGCTTCTCCCAGGGCAGCCCAGGCACCCGGTACCGGCTGGCTGCCGGCCTGGCTGTCGGGCCCGATGGCGGGACGCCGGATTTCTCCTGCGGTCATGATTTGTTCCCCGTTGAACAACATCCCCCGGCACTACACGTTCGCGGTTACCACTTTCTCTGTTCTGGAATCGAGCTGTCTTTGTCTGGTGCGCATGGCTGCGCGCACTCTTTGTATCGTGGTGGCGAAGCCGTCCTGTTGCGGACGGTCTCTTAATCGGCTGGCCGGCTTCTCTGTCACGGCTGGCGGGCCTGGCCGCGTGTCCATCGGGCAAGCACGGCCGATGCGTCGGCGGCGCCTGCGGATCCCGGAGTCAACAAAGGGCGCTCCGACGCGCCCTCAAATTTTTGCCACGCCTCTAGTTCAGTGCATTTCACCCCTTTTGTCCAGCCCGGAATGTTCGGCTTCACCCAAGTCTCATACTTTTGTATGAGACGCGAGAGCGGCTTGGCGCATCGCCCATTAGGTTAATGAGTCCTTACATTCGACGCAGAAACGGGTACGCCGTGTCGGCGGCGGTCGGTCGTTTGATACGAAGAAACGGGTACGCTTTCATCCCTCGGACGGGCCCGATGTCATCGTTTTCATTTTGAACATACGATGACAGCGCCATGAAAAAGGGACAGCCAGCGGGCTGTCCCTTCGCACGTCGGGCGGGCGGAAGCCGCCGCCGCTCAGTGACCCGGCAGGTAGTAGAACTTGAACAGGAACACCGCGGCGATGATCCACGCCATCAGCGGCACCTCGCGCGCGCGGCCGGTGAGCAGCTTGAGCACGGCATAGGAAATGAAGCCGAACGCGACGCCGTTGGCCACCGAGTAGGTGAACGGCATGCCCAGCGCGGTCAGCACGGCGGGCACGACCTCGGTGACGTCGCTCCAGTCGATATCGACCAGTTCGCGCAGCATCAGGCACGACACGTACAGCAGCGCCGGCGCCGTGGCGTAGGCCGGCACGGTGCCGGCCAGCGGGGCGATGAACAGGCAGGCCAGGAACAGCACGGCCACGGTCACGGCGGTCAGCCCGGTGCGGCCGCCGGCCTGCACGCCCGACGCGCTCTCGATATAGGCCGTGGTGGACGACGTGCCGAGCAGCGAACCGGCCATGATGGCCGTGCTGTCGGCCATCAGCGCCTTGTTCAGGCGGTCCATCTTGCCGGCCTTGAGCAGCCCCGCCCGGTTGGCCACGCCCATCAGCGTGCCGGTGGCATCGAACAGCTCGACGAGGAAGAACACCAGGACCACGTTGATGATGCCGATGGACAGGGCGGCGGAGATGTCGAGCTTGAACAGCGTCGGCGAGATGGACGGCGGGGCCGACACCACGCCATGGAACTGGTTGCCCGCAAACACGAAGCTCAGCACCGTGGTCAGCAAGATGCCGATCAGGATCGCGCCCTTCACCTTGAGCCGGTCCAGCGCGACGATGACGAAGAAGCCGATGATGGCCAGCACGGCCGGGGGCTGGTGCAGGTCGCCCAGCGTCACCAGCGTGGCCGGGTTGCCGGTGATGATGCCCGCGCTGTGCAGCGCGATGATCGCCAGGAACAGGCCGATGCCGGCCGTGATCGCCCCGCGGATGGCGGCGGGGATACCTTTCACGATGGCTTCGCGCACGCGGAACAGCGTCACGATCAGGAACAGGCAGCCCGAGATGAACACGGCCCCGAGCGCCGCTTCCCACGGCAGGCCCATGCCCTTGACCACGGTGTAGGCAAAGTAGGCGTTCAGCCCCATGCCCGGCGCCATCGCGATCGGATAGTTCGCGTAGAAGCCCATGATCAGCGTACCGATGGCGGCGGCCAGGCAGGTGGCGACGAACACGGCGTCCTTCGGCACGCCGGCATCACCCAGGATGCTGGGGTTGACGAAGACGATGTAGGCCATCGTCAGGAACGTCGTCACGCCGGCCAGCAGTTCGGTGCGCACGTTCGTGTTGTGTTCGCGCAGCTTGAACAGCCGTTCGACGAGACTGGCCGGGGCGCCGGCGGGCGGGGAGGATGGGCTGGGCCGGGGGGCCTGATCGGGCGTGGTCATGGGGTCTCCAGGTTCTTGGGTGGCGCATGCATCGCACGCGCGCCGGGCGCCTTGTTGACTGGGCAAGTCGGAAAAGGCCGGATGATCCCACAAGCCCGCGCGGGCAGCCAGTCCGGGGCCGGGGGAATCCCTGCCTTGACGGGGACGACAATCCCCCGTATAAATCTCCGCCAGATTCAAGCGACGAGGCAACAGTTCATTCGTTAGCCACCGTCTTGGTACTTCGGTTGTCCATGGTGTCCTTTCCTTGAGTTGGCAGTACGGTGGTGTGAGCACCATCGGTTTCTTTTTATCTTTTTTGGAAAGCAATACCATGCAAACCGGTATCGTCAAGTGGTTCAACGACGCCAAGGGCTTTGGCTTCATCAAGCCGGACGCCGGCGGTGACGACCTGTTCGCGCACTTCTCGGAAGTTCGCGTCGAGGGCTTCAAGTCGCTGCAAGAAAACCAGCGCGTGTCGTTCGAAGTGAAGAACGGCCCGAAGGGTCTGCAAGCGGCCAACATCACGCCGATCTAAGTCCCGCTCAAGTCGGCCGCGCCTGCAACGGCACGGCCAGCTTCAGAAAAACCCGCCTTATGGCGGGTTTTTTTTCGTCCGTGCGGTGGGCCTGGGTTGTCTCGCGGCGGCTTTACATCGCTTTTGTCGGCGTTGCTTCCTTCTTGCGGTGTGCCGCCGCGTCCCTCCCCCGCACTCCGTCGCAGAAACGGGTACGCTCCGGATCGTCGCATTGTTGCAACGCAGAAATGGGTACGGTTGTCGCCGCTGTCCTGCGCAGAAATGGGTACGGTTGGGCGCGCTGCGGTCGGAATTGCCACGCTATGGTGCGACGCAGAAACGGGTACGCTTTCGCGCGGCGAGGGCCGAAACGCTCGCTTCGCTCTCCAGTTATCCCGCCTTCGTTTTGAGCAACCAGGTTATCCACGCAGAACTGGGTACGTTTTCGGCTTGCGGCACGTATGCGTCCCACTGCTGCCTGGCCGCCGCAGAAACGGGTACGCCCACGAAGCGTCATCCTGCGCAGAAATGGGTACGGGCCCTAGATGGAGGTGGCTCAGGTGTTGGTCACCGGCCTAATGGAGCACTTATTCACACGCAGAAATAGGTACGGGCTTGCCGCTTGATCCGCAGGTTGGCCGTTCCTTAGTGGGCACCAACTTTACGTATACGTCCGCGTGTACGCTGGCTGCCCGTCCACCCACACCGATGCGGTACGCAGAAACGGGTACGCCCCTGTGATTTGCTGCCCCCTGTTTGCCCGCAGAAACAGGTACGGCCGCGTCGAAGTTGTCCCGCAACGCCAATTTCGCAGAATCGGGTACGCCGCAGAAACGGGTTCGCTGTCGTCTTGGCGGCCGCCGAAGCCGTTTCGCGCAGAATTGGGTACGCTTCGGCAGTCCGTGCCCGCAGAATCGGGTACGCCCACCGCTTCCGCCCAGTGTCCTTGGCCGCCAATGCGTACCAGATTCTGCGTGGATAACGCGGTTTCCATCGCGGAAGGACGGCCAGGCACACACTTCACCAGCCCACGGCGCAGAAACGGGTACGCTTTCGTTCTGCCAGCCTGTGGAAAAGCCTGTGGGATCAATGGGTTATCCCCGCAGAATTCGGTTCGCGCCGTGCGCTGAAACGGGTTCGGTCTGCCGCAGAATCGGGTTCGGCACGTCGCAGAAACGAGTACGGATGCGCGCAGAATCGGGTACGCAGAGCGTCTGAAATCGCTTTCAAATCAAGCGCGTGAAGACTCCGTATACGGTTTACAAGTAGTTAACCCGTATCGGTATCGTTTACTTGTAGCTGATGGACAGCCAACCGTGGACAACCCTTCGGGGTTGCCCACCGTGTGCCTGCCATCCTGCCAATCGCCGGATACCCGGCCAGGCAACCCACACAGCCGGCAGACAAGACGGCGAGACCTGCCGCGGGATCGCAGACGACATCGGCGTACCAAGCCCGAACGCCCTGCCGAAACCACGGGAAACCGCGTATACGCTGCCCGTCGTACCCGTTTCTGCGTGACAACGTATACGCGATCGCGTAAAAAGGCGGGTAATCCGAAGCCCACCAATATGTCGATCAAACGCTCTATGGCCTCCGTGGCGGACCGCTCAGCCCTGGACGCGGACGGGGAACCGTCCCGCATCATCGTTCCCGGCAGCGAGAACGTCGTCGTGCCATCCGAGAAATTCCAGCGCCTCTTCGACGAAGCCCAGGCCATGGAGCGCGAGGACGCCTGGCAAAGCGGCGAGGTCGGCTTCCTGAGCCGCGCCAGCGTGCAAGTCACGCTGCCGTACCGGGCGCCCAAGGGCGCGCCGCCGGTCTGGACGCGCACTAGCGGCAACATCTCGCTGATGATCCAGCCCGGGTACTTCACGCAGCAACGCTCGGAACGTGCCTCCAACGGCCGCCAGAAGCTGGTGTCCGAGACCGTGTCGCTGGGCTACCCCTATGGCTCCTATCCGCGGCTGATGCTGGCGTGGATCGGCAAGGAGATCATGGCCAAGAAGAAGCGGGGCGAGTTCACCGGCACGGTGGAGGACCGTCGCATCTCGCTGGGCAACTCGCTGTCCGAGTTCATGTACAACCTCGGCATCCCGATGGCCACGGGCGGCAAGCGCGGCACGATGACGCTGGTTCGCCAGCAGATGATCCGACTGTTCTCGGCCACGATCGCCATCGTCCAGAACAAGTCCACCCCGGTGCCGAACCAGGCGCCCAACCACGAGCCGCTGTCGATCGATCGCGTGGGTTACCTGCTGGCCGACCAGTTGTCGACCTGGTGGGACCCGATGCAGCCGGGCCAGGGCTCGATGTTCGAGAGCTTCGTGGTGCTGTCGGAGCCGTTCTTCAACGAACTGGTGAACCGGCCGGTGCCGGTCGACATGCGCGCGCTGAAGGCGCTCAAACAGTCGCCGTTCGCGCTCGATGTGTATTCCTGGCTGACCTACCGTTTTTTCACGATCCAGCGCCGCACGGAGATCCCGTGGGAAGCGCTGCAGATGCAGTTCGGCACCGAGACCGAGAGCGAGCGCAAGTTCCGCGCGCTGTTCCGCAAGGCGCTCAAGGACGTGCTGGTCGTGTATCCGGGCGCCAAGGTCGACGCGGATTCGTCGAAGGCGCTGATCCTGCAGCCGTCGCGCACGAGCGTCCGCAAGCTGGGGTGATGGCTGCCGCCGTTCGGACGGCGCATGCAAAAAGGGCAAGCATTGCGCTTGCCCTTTTCACTTACCGGCCCATCAGACTGACGACCGGATGCTGCAGCGGTTCGCCTCAGGCGGGCTTGATCGCGGACGCCTGCAGGCCCTTCGGGCCTTGCTTGACTTCAAACGTCACGCGCTGGCCGTCCTTCAGGGTCTTGAAACCCGTACCCTGAATCTCCGAGAAGTGGGCGAACAGGTCTGCACCACCATCGTCCGGAGTAATGAAGCCGAAACCCTTGGTCTCGTTGAACCACTTGACCGTACCGGTTGCCATAAGAAATTCCTTTCGAAGCAAGTTCGTTTAAACGCAAACAACCGTTCAAGCACGCTGGGGTCTCGTAGATACCGAACGGAGGTCAACGAGGTTGAAACGACTTGACTCGACTGTAGCGGGCATCATAACCACATTGTGTTGCGGTGTCATGTGCGGCGTAATGCGCACTGTCTTTACTTTAGGCGGATTCTCTACCGCTTTTCAAGAAGAAGAATCCCGCAAGGTTGATGTAGTCCGATTTTCCGGGAATGCCGTCCGACTAGCCGCTGCGGCGGCGTCTCTTTCATCCATCCAAAAATTTAAATTTTCGACAACGGGTTGTAGCCCATGGTTGGATTGGCTAAAGTCTCGCCTTGATTGAACACCATCCCGCGCGACTTTCAGCGCTGAAAGTGAGGCCCCAAGTGGCAGCAAAGATCATCACCGTTTTCAACCAGAAAGGCGGCTGCGGCAAGACCACGGTCAGCATGCATCTGGCTGGCACCTTGGGCCTACGCGGCGCGCGCTCGATGCTCGTCGACATGGACGAACAGGGCACCGCCACACGCTGGGCCGCGCAGGCCAGCGACGAGCGGCCTTTTCCGGCGTCCGTGATCGGGCTGGCCCCGTCGGGCGGCGCCATGCACCGCGAAGTCCGCAAGTTCGTTCACGACTACGACTACATCCTGGTCGATTGCCCGCCCGCCGTGCACTCGGCGGCGCCGTCGAGCGCGCTGCTGATTTCCGACCTCGCGATCATTCCGGTGGTCCCGTCGCCGCCCGACCTGTGGGCTGCCGTGGCCGCCAAGACCTTGGCCCAGCACGCTCAGGTCCAGAACGAGACGCTGCAGATCCGGGTGATGGCCAATATGGTCCAGCGCCGCGTGTCGATCGCCCGGCAGGCCATCGAGATCCTGGGTGACGACGGCGATGTGCCGCTGCTGAACTCGATGATCGGGTCCCGTTCAGCGTTCCGCGAATGCCAGGCCATCGGCTGCACGGTCCACGGTGTGCCCGGCGCGCGCGAGGCCATCCAGGAAGTCGACATGATGGTGGACGAAATCCTGTCCTTGATCGAGTAACAAGAATGCCAACGAAATTGAAAAGCCTGAAGGCCGGCATGCTCGCCGGCATGGCTGCGGAAAAGACCCGCAACGATGCGATCGACCGGTTCGCACGTGCGGAAGCCGCGCTCTCCGAGCATCCCAACGGGCTGCTGCAGTCGCAGCGTGCTGGCACCGCGGGCGCAACTTTCAGCGCTGAAAGTGCGGCGGCCGGTGTCGAGGGGCGCCAGCTCATCCGCGTGCCGATCGCCCAGTTGCATGACAACCCGTTCAATGCGCGCCGGATCTACGACCCTGCCGTGGTGCAGGAGCGCGCCGCATCGATCGCCACGCACGGCCAGAAGACTCCCGGTCTTGCCGCGCCGGACCCGACACGGCCGGGCCACTACATCCTGATCGACGGCCACTACCGCAAGCGCGCGCTGGCATCGGCCGGCAAGCTGGAAATGGAATGCTTTATCGAGGACGACCTGAGCGACCTCGATTTCTACCGGCTGTCGTTCCTGCTCAACGAACAGCGGTCGGACCAGTCGGCGCTGGACAATGCCATCGCGTGGCGGCAGTTGCTGGACGAGGGCAAGGTTCTGAAGGAAGAGGAAATCTGCGAGCTGACCGGCATGTCGGCTGGCACAGTGAACAAGACGCTGGCGCTGCTGAAGCTGCCAGAATCGGTGATTGGCGTGATGCGCGAGCGGCCGAGCGCCATCGGCATCGCGGCGGGGTACGAGCTGACGCTGTACTACAAGATCGCCGGCGAGGACCGGACCCGCGAACTGGCGGCCCGCATCATGAACGACGGGCTGTCGAGCCGCGAGGTGGAATCGATCCGCAAGCAGGCGCAGGAAGGCAAGGCGCGCAAGGTCAAGGAAATCAGCCGCCAGTACAAGATCCGGACCGAGAACGGCCAACTGCTGGGCACGATCAAGGAGTGGGATTCCGGCCGGATCATGCTCGACGTCCAACTGACCGACCGCAATGCGCGCGAGGATTTGCTGGAAGTCCTGAAGGCCCGCTTCGGCCTCGACAAGACCTTGCTCTGACGCTCAGGCGAGCCGAAGCCGGCGCGGCGTGAAGGCGGCAGGCACGTCCGCGTGCGCCGCCGCAAAACGCCGCCACGTGGCCCGCAGCAGCCGGTCCAGGCCGCTCGCCGAATAACCTGCCGATGGCTGCGCCCGCTTGGCACGGCCGCGCGCCGTGTCGGGATAATCGACCGGCGCAAGCAGCGCCGCCTCGGGCGCGCCGCCGTCCGAAGCCATCTCTTGCCAGTACATGCCCCGGTCCTGCCAGTGAGCCAACAGGGCGTGGCGGACATCGGCGCCCAGTTCGATCTGCTCGCCACCGCCCGCCCGTTTTCCGGGGATGGAAAGCCGCCATGGCTCGGCATCGCTGACCACGTCCGCGTACCGCAACAACGGCAATTCGACGACCCGAAGCCCATGCCGGGCGATCAGCAACGCCGCCGCCAGCGCGGCGCGATCCTGTGGGGTTGTGGCATCCGTCGCCAGCCAATCAAAAAATCTGTGCACGAAAAGACCGGTCGGCGCGGCTGATACATGCGACGCGATCGGCGGATCGGATTCATCCGATGCGGAGTCCGCCGCAGCGGGTACGGACGGGCGCCGACGTGCCCGAGGCGCGGGCCCGCCCGACCGCACGACTCCCAGCACCAGCCGGACCACCCGCAGCGCAGCTTCCCGCGAACGCTCGCCAAGCGGGCCTTCGAACGGACGCCAATGCACCTTGTCGCGGGCGCTCGCGGGGCCGCACCAGAAGTCGGCCGGCTGCGGATCGGCCAGGAATTCGCGATAAGCCTGCAGGTCATCGTCAGCCAGATCTCGCAGCGACTGGCCCCGGCGCGCCGCCCAGAGCAGCAGCCGCTCGGCTTCACGGCGGTAGCTTTTCCAGGTGTTTGGCGACGCCTCTTTGGACCGCAGCCATTGCCGCACCGTACTCAGATCTTCGGCCAGCTTCCGCCGGGTCAAATCCTCTCCCGGCGCCGCCTGGAGCCATTCCAGCGGGGCCGGCGCGGCCATTGCCGTACCCAATGCTGCGTACGTCGGGGAGGCCCGATGCGGCACATCAGACGGGGCCTGGACGAATTCCCGCAGCCGTGTGTCGAGCACCGGCCGCTGCGCCGCCAGCCAACGGACAATCGTCTCGCACGAATGCCGGCCGATGCGTGGCACGTGCCTCCACCAACTGCTGCCGTGGCGATTGGCCAAGTCGACCAGATCCGCGATCGTGTGCACGTTAGCCGACGTCAGCCGGCGCGCCAGGCTGGGCCCGAACCATAGCGTCACCCGATGGGAAGCCTGCGGCCGCCCCTGTCCCAGCTGCTCGATCGACGACAGCGCCTCGACGCGCCGGGTCATCCCGCTATCCGAACGGCCGCGCAGGGCTTCGAACATCTCGGCGATGTCCGGCCGGTCGTGCTGCAAGGCGAACTGCACCAGCCGGTCGCGCAGCGCCAGGATGCGCTGCACCGCCTGGTGTTCGGTCAGTTCGCCGTCATCGTCGGGGTCCAGCAGGTAGCGGTTGGCGATATCGACCGGCCGCATGCCCTGCGCATAGGCGCGCACCACGGCAAATTCGGTGCGGGTGAGCTTGGTTGCGGCGATGGTGTCGCGGTCTTCTGCCACGGAGTCTTTCAGTAAATATGCTGCGAAAGCTACATCACAATGCGTGCGGATAATAGGGCAGAGCGCTGATCACGTTCCGTCGAGCCACGGCGAGAAAGTCACCTAAGTGACTGATTTGCAACCGAAACTTCCGGGTGCCACGCTGAACCGGCCCATTCTGCACATGGAAATGCTATGCAAATTATTTTACGAGAGGTGTGTCATGTCTGGGAAGCGATAGATTCAGCTACGGTTTGGGCCGCACTGGCCGTACCCAGGGGCGATTCGACCTTCACCGCAGGGGGTGAGCCGCGCTCTGCAACCCTGGCAGCGTTGTCTCTGGATGCGCCAGCCGCACAACTCCGCCCAACCCATCAATCCAGCAAACGAATGTTGGGGCGTCTCGTCACAACAGCTCCATTCTTCCCGCCGACAAGCGCAGCTAGCATGTGGACCGGCACACAGCCGAACCCACCTCCGATAACGCCCCACACGCAGAGAAGTCCGTCCCACATCACCCATGCCACCACCCGTGCCGGGAACTCCGTGAGACCACCCAACAACACCCGCCACGCGTCAAAAAACTCCCCGACGCAACCTCTTTCTGCGGCATTGATTTAAAAGGAAATTCATACGCAGCAGTGAGTACGCTCCGTGCGTCGAAGCCTGGAAAACGACGGCACCAGCCACCGTTCTCGAACCGCCGAAAAACGCGAAAAGCGTATACGTATAGGGGGTATACGCATCGACCACACGTCGCGGAGTCATCGTATACGCCATGCGATCCACCCCAAAACCAAGGCCGCCTACATCATTCGTCGAACAAGTTTTGGCTCCCTATTTCAGGGGGCCATTACTAATCCACCGAATAGCGCCGCGCCAAACGAAAAGGGCGTGAAAGCGCCACGAATATGTGGCCCCTTCACGCCCGGAGAGTCAGGCGGTGCTGTCTGTGCGATTTAGTACTCCGTCACCGGCGCATGCACCGGCGCGATCGATGCGTGCTGGGTCTGCGTGCGCTGGGCGGCCTTGTGGACCATCGTGTAGGCGTAGTCGATGCCCATGCCGTAGGCGCCCGAGTGTTCCTTGGCCAGGCCGGTCACCGCGTCGTACGTTTCCTTGTTCTTCCAGTCGCGCTGCCATTCCAGCAGCACCTGCTGCCAGGTGACCGGCACCACGCCGGCCTGGATCATGCGCTGCATGGCGTAGTCGTGCGCTTCCTTGGTGGTGCCGCCCGAGGCGTCGGCCACCATGTAGATCTCGTAGTCGCCTTCCAGCATGGCCGACAGCGCGAAGGTGGTGTTGCAGACTTCGGTCCAGAGCCCGGCCACCACGATCTTCTTGCGGCCGTTGGCGGCCAGCGCGTCGCGCACCTTCTGGTCGTCCCACGAGTTCATCGACGTGCGTTCCAGCGTTTCCTTGCCCGGGAAGACGTCGAGCAGCTCGGGGTAGGTATAGCCCGAGAACGAATCGCTCTCGACCGTGGTGATGGTGGTCGGCACGTCGAAGATCTTGGCCGCCTTGGCCAGGCCGACGACGTTGTTCTTCATCGTCTGGCGGTCCATCGACTGGACGCCGAAGGCCATCTGGGGCTGGTGGTCGATGATGATCAGCTGGCTGTTGCGCGGGGTCAGGACTTGCAGCTTGGCGTTGTTGGCGTTCGACATGATGGGCTCCGGTATAAAAGGTGATTCAATGAATTTGAGTGGTTATTGGGCGGTGCTGGCTTCGCTTCGTCGCGCTTCGTTTCGCTTCGCTGCGTTGTCGCGCCGTCCATGTGCTGAACTATAGCGACCGCCGGCCCGGCGCAAACAGGCTATCGCTGTCATAGTTATTCAAAATAATTGAATCGAGGAGAAAGATAGAAAAAAGGCCGCCCGCAGGCGGCCTCTCTGTCAGGGCTGACCAGCCCTCTCAATCGAGCCGGAATGTCCGTACCACGTCGGCCAGCGTCGCGGCCTGGCCCTGCAAGGCGGCGGCTGCGGCGGTCGACTGCTCCACCAGCGCCGCGTTCTGCTGGACCATCTGGTCCAGCTGGCTGACCGCCACGTTCACCTCCTGGATGCCGCGCGTCTGTTCCCGCGCCGCGCGGGTGATTTCCGAGATGATCTGCGTCACGCGTCCCACGTTGCCCACGATCTCGCGCATCGTCTCGCCGCTCATCCGCACCTGGCCGGACCCGGCGCTCACGCTGTCCACGGTCGATTCGATCAGCGTCTTGATCTCCTTGGCCGCCTGCGAACTGCGCTGCGCCAGCGCCCGCACCTCGCCCGCCACCACGGCAAAGCCGCGCCCCTGCTCGCCCGCGCGGGCCGCTTCCACCGCCGCGTTGAGCGCCAGGATATTGGTCTGGAAGGCGATGCCCTCGATCACGCCGATGATGTCCGACACCTTGACCGCCGCGCGCTCGATGTCGCTCATGGTCTCGATGGCCCCGGCGATGGCCTGGCCGCCGTCCGTCGCCACCTGCTGGGCGGCGCTGGCCGTCTGGTCGGCCTGGTGCGCCGAGCTTTCCGACTGGCCGACCGTCGCCGTGATTTCCTCCATCGACGCGGCGGTCTGCTCCAGGCTGGCCGCGGCGGATTCGGTGCGCCGCGACAGATCCGCGTTGCCCTCGGCAATCTCGTTGGCCGCCACGTGCACCGATTCGCTCGCGTCGCGGATCTGGCGCATCACATGCACGAGCTTGTCGGCGAAGGCGTTGAACGCGCGCGCGATCTGCGCCACCTCGTCGGTGCCGTCGGCCGGCAGGCGGCGCGTCAGGTCGCCGTCGCCGGAGCCGATGGCGACCATCGCATCGCGGATGCCCGACAGCCGACGGAACGATACCGCCGTCACGCCGGCCACGATGGCCGCGGCCGCGCACGCCACGATCACCAGCGACACCATCGACGCAATCAGCACAGACCGCATGCCGGCCGTGGCCTCGGCCTTGTCCAGCGCGATCACGGCCACCCACTCGGTGCCGGCGATCTCGCGGCCGCGCAGCAGCTTGTCGGCGCCGCCGATCCTGGCGTCGATCGGCGCGGCGGCGGACACCAGCGCGCCCAGCCGGTCGCCCTCCAGCGCGGGTACCAGTTCGCCGATGGGCTTCAGCGTCAGCTTGTCGTCGGGATGGGCGACGATCTTGCCGTCGCGCGCCACCAGGATGCCGAAGCTGGCCGGCGTCGGATGGATCGCCCGCACGTTGGCCACCACGGCGTCCATGGCCACGTCGCCGCCGATCACGGCCTTGACGCCGCCGTCGCGCAGCACCGGCACGGCAAATGTCACCACCAGCTTGCCGCTGCTGGCCGCGATATAGGGCGGCGTGACAATCGGCTTGCCCGCCGCCACGGCCTGCTTGTACCAGGGCCGCGCGGTGGGGTCGTAGTCGGGCTTCAGTCCCGCCGCGTCCGAGAACCGGTGGCTCTTGTCCGGATAGCCGACATAGGTCTTGATGAAGCCGCCGGCGCTTGCCACCAGCCTGAGCGCGGGAATCGGATCGTCCTGCAGCGCCGCGTCCTGCAGCGATTCGATCATCCGGGAATGGCCGGAAACCCACGCCGCAATGGCATCCACGTGGCCGGTCTGCACCGCGGCAAGGTTGTTGTCGATGGCCTCGTCGTTATAAGCGCGGGCCACGAACTGGTTCACGATGGCGTTGGCCGCCAGCGCCACGATCACGATGGCCACGGATAGGGCCACGATGCGCGCGCGTAGGGAGGAAAGCATGGTGTCTAACTCTTCTCTCGGGTCGGCCCGGGTCGGGGCAGGAAAATTGCCCACGCATTGACGGCACCCCGGCCGCCGACTTTAGTGCAATGCAACATAGCGCTCCCGGCATCACTTTTATCACTTCCGCACGATCGTTCGCGGCAGAAGCGGCGTTTGCGATACGTTTTGCCGGCGGGTGCCATACAACCAAGGGAAAACCCGTTGCGCCGCAGCATCCGCTTGCAATCACACGACGTGCTGCCTATGCTTAACACCAGAATTCAATTTAATTTGAATCTGTATTCAGAAGGATCTAACGCGTTACATACGCAATCGGGGCGGTCGGACATCCTCCGAGGGAGGGCCAGACGGTTCGGCAGCGTGCCAGAGAGGGCTGGCGCTGCCGCGGCTCGGGAGGTGATGCAGACCGTATGGACATGCAGCCGCGCCATAAGCGGAGCATCTCCAATCAGCGCACCGCGGGACATTCCACACACCGCAGCGGGGCGCCAAAAAGAAGTGAGCGGCCATGGCCACCATCCTGTTGCTTGAGCCACACCCATTGTTGCGTCTCGGTCTGCGCCATCTGTTGGCACAGGCGCATGTACCGGGCGATCTCATCGACCTCGATCCCGCCGGCCTGAACGACCCGGACCCGTGGACACACCACGCCGACCTGCTGCTGTTCGGCCTGCCGGCCGATGCCGAGGCTGGCTGGCAGACGCTGGCCGACCTGTGCCGCCGCCTGTCGCCGCTGCGCGTGCTGGTGCTGGCCGATCATCTGCCCGCGCCGCTGCCCGAAGCGGGCCTGCCCGACGCCGTGCGCGGCCTGCTGGCCAAGACGTGCTCGGCCGATGCGCTGGAAGCGGCCATCCGGCTGGTGCTGGCCGGGGGCGAATGCTTCCCGTCGCAACTGCCGCCCACGCGCGCCGCCGAGCCATCGCTGCCCGACGCCCGCCACGATGCCGCGCCGATCGTCGTGCCGCTGCACGCCGTGCCCGCGCTGCCGGGCGGAGCCACGCCGGCCGCAATGGAAACGCCGGCCGCCGGCGCGCACCTGCTCAATATCACCGAGCGCCAGTACGAGGTGCTGGCACTGCTGGCGCGCGGCTATCCGATCAAGACGGTCAGCCGGCTGCTGAACATCTCGGTGGCCACCGCCAAGACCCACGCCTGCACGCTCTACCAGCGCCTGCACGTGCGCAACAAGGGCGAGGCGGTGTACGTGGCGCTGCAGCGCGGCGCCACGCTGAACTGGACCGGCCCCACGCCGGCCAAGCCGACGCATGTCCCGATGGCGCCCCTGGCCGCGCGGGAGGCCTGTGAGGCCGCCTGACCGCAGTCGCCTGCGCCCGGCCGCCCTTGGCCCACCACCTGTCTGCGCCATCCGCCGCCGAGCCCTCATCCAAAAGCATGAGGCGGCGGCCGGCTGGCGTTGCTAGCTTGTATCTCAGGTCCGGCGCCGGGGGCAGCCATCGGGATCATGGGCATCCCTGAGACCCTCGACGCCATCCGTTCCAAAAGACAACGACGCGCCCCGGCAGGGCGCCCGCCGGCGTACCCCGCCGGCGGATACACGCGTGGCAAGCGCGGATGGCAGACAGATGACGACCTACCTCATCGCCAGCAACGAAATGATGTGCCGCATCCTTGCGCGGCGCATGGAGGCGCAGGACATTCCCTCGCCGGTGCGCTGGCACGGGCCCGAATGGCTGCTGGAGGGCGACGGCGCGGATACCGCCGAGCGCGGCGCGGCCCGGCCCCCATCGATCGACAACCCTGACGCGGCCGAGCCGCTGCCGGCGCAGCCGGTGGAGATGGCGCTGGTCGATTGCAGCGGCGTCGACGGCGATCCGCGCGCGCTGCTGGACCGCGTGCTCCAGCGCCTGGCACCGCGCCGCTGGCTGGTGTTGTCCGACGCGCTCGATCCCACGTTGATGGCCCACGCCGCGCTGCTGGGCGCCAACGGCTGCCTGGCCGTGCCCGCGCCGGTGGAACTGGTCTGCGCGGCGGCCACGCTGGTATGGGCCGGCGGCCAGTGCTTTCCGCGCAGCGCGCTGTCGCTGCTGCGGGCGCTGCATCCGCAGGACGCGCCGGCCGCGCCGGCGGCGCGCTTCATCCCTGCGGTACGGTCCGGCCCGGACGGGACTACTGCCATCGGATGAGGGCGCGCACGCGCTGCGCCGACTATGCTGGATGTGCCCGCGGTCAGAAGCCGGTGCCTTGGCGAGACCGGCCGCCGTGGGGGCAGGGGGTCGTATGGAACGCAGTCTCGATATCCTGGTCGTCCACGGGTTTGCCGTGCGCGAGGGCCGGGGCAAGTGGGCATGTTGCTATGAGATACGGCTCGCCATCATCGGCGGGCCGTTGTTGTACCGGGGCGAACTGCACGGACGCTGCTTCGCCACCGAGGACGCCGCCATCACGGCGGCGCGCGAGATCGGCGAGCGCGAGGCAAGCCGGCATCTCGATACCGCCCGCGCGATGTTCGTCGCGCTGACCCGCCTGCCGCTACCCTGATCCCGCCCCAGCGCCTGCGCGCGCGTACGGCCCCATCGCGCCGGACCAAAAAAGAAGCCCGCCGACCGGGGGACCATGCGGGCTTTGAAATGGCCGCTCACGTGGTGGGCGGCCATTGCATCGAACATAACGAATCGCGGCTACGGACAACATCAACCAGAAGACGCACTGCCCGGGCGGCCCTCAACCCTGCGCCACGCGGCACCGCGCGGCCGTGTGCGCCATGCCTGGTGCGTGCTGGCGGGTCGGCGGCACCCCCGGACACTACGTTCAGCACCGCACATTCGGCTCATGCTTCTGGATGGAGCCCGGTGGCCGGCGGGCCCGTGGCAGCATGGATCGGGCCCCGATCGGGTGTTACGCTGCCGGTTCGCGCGGCGCTCCCGACGTACCCCGCCGCAGCCCACCCACCGCATGTGCCCGACGCAACCGTGAGCCGCTGGCAACTGATCTCGTTCTTCGGTGAATCCGCCTTCCTGCTGCCGTGCGCGGTCTTTCTCTACGCATGGCTGCGCTGGCATGGCGCGCACGCCGTGGCGCGCCACTGGCTGCTCGCGTTCTCGGCCACGGCGCTGGCCGTGCTGCTCTCGAAGCTGGCCTTCATGGGTTGGGGCGTCGGCAGCCAGGCGCTGAACTTCACCGGTTTCTCGGGCCACGCGATGATGGCGGCGGCCATCCTGCCGGTGCTGGCCTGCCTGGCCGTGCCGGCGCGCCATCGCACGCTGAGCTGGCTGGCGGCCGGGGCCGGCGTGCTGCTGGCGCTGGCCGTGGGGCTGTCGCGGCTGGCGCTGCACGCGCATTCGGTGTCCGAGGTGGCCAGCGGCCTGGCGCTCGGGTTCTGCGCCAGCCTGCCGTTCATCGCCCGGCGCGAGGTGCCGCGCGGCCCGGTGGCGATGCTGGTGGCCTCGGGCGCGCTGGCCATGCTGCTGGTGCTGCCCATCGGCGGCGTGGCGGGCGTGACGCACGTCTGGGTCGAGGACATCGCCACGTTCCTGTCCGGCCGCGAGCGGCCGTTCCAGCGCGGCGAGTGGTCGGGCCGGCGGCCCTGTCCCGGCTGCCGCACGCTCGGTGCGCGCCCGTTGTGTGCGCCATCGCTCCAATCCGGCTGACACCCCCGCAGCGGGCCGGCGCTTTGTGCGTCCGCCCACAGACGCCCCGATTGCCGTACGCAACCATGACCCCAGTCATTGATGGATGGACGGGGAGCAGTCATGGCATCGAACTGGGGCGTGGCCGGCGAGCGGCGTAGTGCATTGCACTATCTCTACAGGTTATCGGACGCATTGCTGATCGCGGCGATGGGCGTGCTGATGGGCGAGCTGTACTTCGCGGGCGGCCTGCGCGACAGCGCGCCCGTCAACGGCTTCCTGACCATGCTCTGCGCGCTGGGCGCCCTGGTCGTGTTCCCGGCGTTCGGCATCTACGAATCGTGGCGCGGCCGCAGCCTGGCCGCGCTGGTGCTGCGCATTGCGGCGGCGTGGACGCTGGTGTTCATTACCGGCCTGCTCGGCGCGTTCCTGATCCACCAGATCGGCGCCGTGTCGCGGGTCTGGTCGATCGGCTGGTTCGTGTCGGCCGGCCTGGCGCTGCTGGTGGGACGCGCGGTGATGTTCCGCATGCTCGGCAACGTGCGCGAGCAGGGCATCAACGCCAAGCGCGTGCTGATCTTCGGCTACGGCCCGCTCGGCCGCGAGATGTACCGCCGCGTGCAGCAGTTCCGCTCGGCCGGCTACAGCGTGGTGGGCATCTACGACGACGGCACCGACGCCACGCCGCCCGAAGTGCCCGCGCTGCGCACGCTGGACGAAGTCAGCGCCTTCGTGCGCGGCCAGGGCGTGCGCGAGATCTGGCTGACCCTGCCGATGGCCGCCTGCCGCGACCTGTCCGACGTGGTGCGCCAGTTCCGCAACGACCTGATCGACATCCGCTGGGTGCCCGACGTCTCGTCGGTGGAGCTGCTGGGCCACCGCTTCAGCGAATTCATGGGCCTGCCCGTGATCGACCTGAACAGCCCGCCGGTGTCGGGCATCACGGGCGTGGTCAAGGCCAGCTTCGACCGCGTGTTTTCGTTCGCCGTGCTGGTGGGCCTGAGCCCGCTGCTGCTGGTGATCGCCGCGCTGGTGAAGCTGTCGTCGCCGGGGCCGGTGCTGTTCCGCCAGCAGCGGCTGGGCATCGATGGCCGGCCGTTCGCGGTGTACAAGTTCCGCACCATGCGGATGCACGCGGACCATGGTGTCACGCAGGCCACGCGCGGCGATCCGCGCGTGACGCGCATCGGCGCGTTCCTGCGCCGCACCAGCCTGGACGAGTTGCCGCAGTTCCTGAACGTGCTGCGCGGCGAGATGTCGGTGGTGGGCCCGCGCCCGCACGCGATGGAGCACAACGAGCTCTACAAGGAACTGATCGACCGCTACATGCTGCGCCACCGCGTGAAGCCGGGCATCACGGGCTGGGCGCAGATCAACGGGCTGCGCGGCCAGACCGACACCATCGACAAGATGCGCAAGCGCATCGAGTTCGACATCTATTACATCCAGCACTGGTCGTTCCAGCTCGACCTGCGGATCATCCTGCGCACCGCGCTGCACGGCTGGACCGGCGCTACCGCTTACTGAAGGGCGCCCGGGCACCGGCCCGGTTTGGTGCGACGTCGCACCGAGCGACGCGGCCGGAAGTCGTCAAATGGATCACTCAACGCATTCGGAGACCCCAGATGAAAGCAACCATCCGCAACATACTCGGCGACGTCGCCCGACTCAATGTGCCAGTGGCTTCGCTTGCCGATCATGACGACCTGTACGAGGCGGGGCTTTCCTCGCTGGCCACGGTCCACGTGATGCTGGCGCTGGAGAATGCTTTCGACATCGAGATCCCCGACCGCATGCTGACGCGGCAGCTCTTCCGCAGCGTCGATTCGCTCGCGGCCGCCGTGGAAACCATCCAGAAGCAGGAAGTGGCATGAGCGCCGCGACCAACCGGGTGGCGCTGGCGCACGCCAATCCCGATGCCGGCCCGCTGCTGGCCGCCGCGCGCGACGCCGCCGAGGTGGCCCGCCGCCATGCCGATGCCGTGGACCAAGAGGCCCGCTTTCCGCACGAGGCGTTCGCAGCGCTGCGCGCCGCCGGCCTGCTGGGCGCCATGGTGCCGCAGGCCCAGGGTGGCGCGGGCGCGTCGCTGGCCACGGTGGCCGCGCTGTGCCGCGAACTGGGCCAGGGCTGCGCGTCCACGGGCATGATCTACGCGATGCACCAGATCCAGGTGGCCTGCCTGGTCGATCACGGCGCCGCCAGCGACTGGCACCAGGCGCTGCTGGCCCGCGTGACCGCCGAGCAGTTGCTGCTGGCCTCGGCCACGTCCGAGGAAGCCATCGGCGGCGCGCTGCGCAGCAGCGGCTGCGCGGTCAATGCCGACGGCGACCGCTTTCACCTGCTGAAGATGGCGCCCACGATCTCGTACGGCGCGCACGCCGACGGCATCCTGATCACGGCCCGGCGCCATGCCGATGCGTCGCCGTCCGACCAGGTGCTGGTCTGCGCGATGCAGCCCGACTACACGCTCCAGTCGCTGAACACATGGGACACGCTGGGCATGCGCGGCACGTGCAGCAACGGCTTCCGGCTCGAAGCCACGGGCCACGTGGACCAGGTGCTGCCGGTGCCGTTCGGCGAGATTGCCGATGCCACGATGACGCCCGTGTCGCACATCCTATGGAGCGCGCTCTGGGTAGGCATCTGCGGCGACGCCGTGGCGCGCGCCAAGACGTTCTTCCAGGGCCAGGCACGCGCCCGGCCCGGCACGCTGCCGCCGTCGGCCATGCGCGTGGCCGAGGCCGTGAGCATGCTGGAGATGATGGAGGCGCGGCTGGAAATGGCGCTGGCCCGCCAGCGTGCGCGGCACGCCAATGCGTCGGTGTCCGCGGCGTTCGCACACGCGGCCGGCATGAACGGGCTCAAGACGTCGATGTCGACGATGGCGCTCGATGTCGTGCAGCAGGCGCTGCTGGTGTGCGGCATGGCCGGCTACAAGCAGGGCACGCCGTACAGCCTGGGCCGCCACCTGCGCGACCTGTGGTCCGCGCCGCTGATGATCAACAACGACCGCATCCAGACCAATACGGCCAATCTGCTGCTGGCCGACCGTTCGTGAGGAGTGACCGATGGATGCCCATGCACTGACCGACCGCGCGCAGGGCGGCGCTGCCGGTGAAATGGCCCCGGCGCCCGTCGCCGCGGCGCCCACCTACCTTGACCGGCTGCTCGCCGCCGGCCTGCTGATCGACACCGGCGTCCAGGGCCTGTACGGCCGCAGCGCGGCGTTCGAAGCCATCGCCGACGGCCTGAACCTGGCCATCTCGCGCATCGGCGCCGACCAGCACGCCGAGGTGCTGCGCTTTCCGCCGGCCATGGGCCAGCAGGATTTCGAGACCAGCGAGTACCTGAAGAGCTTTCCGCAACTGGCCGGCACCATCCACAGCTTCTGCGGCGACGACCGCGGGCACCGGCGCCTGCTGGCGCGGCTGGAAGACAAGGAACCGTGGACCGACGAGCAGGCATTCACCGGCGTGGTGCTGACGCCGGCGGCCTGCTATCCGATCTATCCGGTCGTCGCGCGGCGCGGCCCGCTGCCGCCCGAGGGCAAGGTGGTGGACGTGCTGTCGTACTGCTACCGCCACGAGCCGTCGCTGGAGCCCACGCGCATGCAGCTGTTCCGGCAGCGCGAGTACGTGTGCCTGGGATCGCCCGAGCGCATCGTGGCCTTCCGCCAGCTCTGGATGGCGCGCGGCCAGGCGCTGGCCGAGGCGCTGCAGCTGCCCGTGCAGGTGGACGTGGCCAACGACCCGTTCTTCGGGCGCGGCGGCAAGATCGTGGCCGACAGCCAGCGCGAGCTGAAGCTCAAGTTCGAGCTGCTGGTGCCGGTGAACGACGGCGCGCCGCCCACCGCCTGCATGAGTTTCAACTACCACATGGACCACTTCGGCGCGCTGTGGCACATCGGCCTGGCCGATGGCGGCGTGGCGCATACGGGCTGCGTCGGCTTCGGCATCGAGCGGCTGGCGCTGGCGCTGCTCAAGCATCACGGGCTCGATCCGGCAGCGTGGCCCCAACCGGTGCGCGAGACGCTGGGAGACCTGTAAATGTTCGGTGACGGCAAGGCTGTTCGCGCGCGAGGGGGCGCCTATGCATTGCACGGCGGCAATCCGGTCTGGTCGCACGCCAACCGGCATATCGACCTATGGATCGAGCTGCTGCATGGCTGGAACTTCGAACCGATCGCCGCGCTGCCCTTTACCGTCACGCTCGATTTCTCCGGCGACCAGTTCACGCCGTCGAACATCCCGCCGGCCGACCTGGAGCAGCTGTTCGGCATCGTGCGCGACGAGCTGTCCACCTACGGCCGGCTGGAGGCCCACGTGGCGGCGCAGACCAACCGCGGCAACGCCGTGCTGCTGGAGGTGGACAGCTACCAGCTTCCGCAGCCGGCCAGCACCTACCGCCGCCAGCATGCGCGCGCCTGCATCGCCATCGACGTGCTGGTGCCGGACGCCACGGCCGTGGGCTACTACCACCACGACGGCTACCACACCGCCAGCGGCGACGACTACCTGGCGATCTTCCGCACGCCGGCCCACGAGACGATGTGGGGCGTGGCCACGTTCCCGCAGGCCGAGGTGGTGCGCCGGCGCTTTCCAGCGCTGACCGAGGACGACCTGCTGCAGGCATCGGTAGACCTGCTGCGCGGCCATCTGGCGCGCCGTCCGCGCGACAACCCGATCCAGGCGTTCCGCGCCGTGTTTCCCGCGCACCTGGAGCAACTGATGGCGCGCGGCGAGCCGAACTTCCAGATCTACGCGGCCAGCGTGCTGCGGCAGCTCGGGGCCAACTTCGAGCTGCTGGGCCGCTACGTGCGCTGGCTGGTGATGCACGGCCAGAGCCTGCCCGAGTCGGTGGCCGAGGCGTGCTACACGATGGCGTCCGAGGCCATGGTGATGCAGTTCCGCCTGATGCGCGCGGTCATCAGCCGCAAGCCCGATAGCTGCGACGACTGCCTGGAGCAGCTGGAGCTGGCCTACCAGGGCACGGTGCCGGCGCTGGCGGCCCATTTCGGGGAGACCGTCACATGACCGCACGCGATCCGGTACCGGCGCTGCTGCCCATCCTGCGCCCCGGCGTGGCCGTGGGCCGCGCACGCCTGGAAGGCGACTGGACCTTCCTGGAGACGTTTGCCAACGCGGCGGCGCATCCGGGCGAGCTGTCGGAGACCGGGCACTGGCTGCCCGCGCCCGTGCCGGGCACCGTGGCGGCCGCGCTGCGCGCCGCGCGGCGCTGGGACGACACCGCGCCGCCGCCGCTGCACCAGCACGACTACTGGTACCGGCTGCATTTCTCGGGCAGCGGCCGCCGCCTGCTGCGCTGCAACGGGCTGGCAACGATCGCCGAGGTCTGGCTCAACGGCGTGAACGTGCTGACCACGCGCCATATGTTCGCCGCGCACCAGGTGGAGGTGGAACTGGCCGGCGCGGACAACGTGCTGCATATCTGCTTCCGCGCGCTGCATCCATACCTGCGCACGCAGCGCGGCCCGGTGCGGTGGAAGCCGCGCATGATCCAGCCGCCGTCGCTGCGCACGGTCCGCACCACGCTGCTCGGCCATATGGCCGGCTGGTGTCCGCCCGTGCACGCGGTGGGCCCGTGGCGCGACATCGAACTGCTCGATCCGGCCGCCACCGACCTCACGCATGGCGTGCGGGCCGAGCTGTCGGGCAGCATCGACGGCGCCGATGGCATCGTCGCGCTGCAACTGCATTTCCCGGGCGCGGCGCCGGCGCAGGCGACGTTCGCCGCCGTCGGGCCGGACCACGCGGTCTGGCATGGCGAACTGCGCCGCGCCGGCCCGCATACGCTGGCCGGCACGCTACGCATCCCCCACGCGGAACGCTGGTGGCCGCATACACACGGCACGCCCGCGCTGTACCACGTCGACGCCGGCATCGGCGGACAGGTGCTGGCCTGCGGCAACGTGGGCTTCCGCACCGTCACCGAGGACCGCGATGGCGATCCCGGCGCGTTTGCGCTGCGCGTCAACGGCGAACGCATCTTCTGCCGCGGCGCGTGCGTGTCCAGCCACGACCTGCCCGGCCTGGCCGATACCGACGAGGCCGTGGCCCGCTGGCTGCAGCTCGCGCGCGACGCCGGCGCCAACATGGTCCGCGTCAGCGGCGTGACCTGCTATCCCGGCGAGGCGTTCTACCGCCAGTGCGACGCGCTGGGCCTGCTGGTCTGGCAGGACTTCATGTTCGCCAACTTCGACTACGGCAGCGAGACCAGCGCCAGCCCCACGCTGATGGACGATGCGCGGCGCGAGGTGTCGCAGTGGCTCACGTCCACGCGCGCGCACGCCAGCGTGGCCGTGCTGTGCGGCGGCAGTGAGTCCGAGCAACAGGCGGCGATGATGGGCGCGCCGCGCGGCACGTGGCGCCAGCCGCTGTTCGATACGCTGATCCCGTCGCTGGTGGCCGAGCATCGCCCCGACGTGGTCTACGTGCGCAATTCGCCGTGCGAAGGCGCGTGGCCGTTCCAGGCCGATACCGGCGTGTCGCACTACTACGGCGTGGGCGCCTACCAGCGCCCGCTGGCCGATGCGCGGCTGGCCAATGTCCGCTTCACGTCCGAATGCCTGGCGTTTGCCAACGTGCCGTGCGCGCGCACGCTGGCAGACGCGGGGCTGACGCAGCCGCTGCACGACCCGCGCTGGAAGGCCCGCGTGCCGCGCGACGCCGGCGCGGCCTGGGATTTCGAGGACATCCGCGACTTCTACCTGCGCGCGCTGTTCGACGTCGATCCGCCGCGCCTGCGCTACGAGCGCCCGGCACGCTACCTGGCGCTGTCCCGCGCCGTGGTGGCCGAGATCATGACCGACGTCTTTGGCGAATGGCGTCGCGCCGGCTCCACCTGCCAGGGCGGGCTGGTCTGGCAGTTGCAGGACCTGCTGCCCGGCCCCGGCTGGGGCATCGTCGATGCCATGGCGCGGCCCAAGTCGGCCTGGCACGCGCTGCGGCAGGTGTGGCAGCCGCTGCAGGTCATCCTGACCGACGAGGGGCTCAACGGCCTGCACGTGCACCTGATCAACGAGACGCCCGCGCCGCGCACGGTGCGGCTGGCGCTGCGCTGCCTGCGCGATGGCGAACACGTGGCGGAGTCGGCCGTGCGTACGCTGACGCTGGCCCCGCGCGAGACGCGCCGGCTGGTGGCCGCGGAACTGTTCGATCACTTTGTCGACCTGACCTATGCCTACCGCTTCGGCCCGCCGGCCCACGATGTGGTGCTGGCCACGCTGCACGACGACGCGCCGGAAGCGGCGGACGAGACAGGCAACCGGTTGCTTAGCCAGTCCGTTTTCCTGCCCGACCGCCGCGCCGACGCGCTGCAGGACCCTGGCCTGTGCGCCAGCGTGGCGCGCCAGGACGGCGTCTGGTGGCTGACCGTCACGGCCCAGCGCTTTGCACGATGGGTGCACGTGGATGACCACGCGTACCTGCCCGAGTGCGACTGGTTCCACCTGGGACCGGGCGAAACGCGCCGCATCCGCCTGATGCACGAGGGCCCTGGCACGGGAGGTGCGGGCGCCATCCCTTCGGGCGAGGTGGCCGCATTGAACGCCGGCCGGCCCGTCAGCTACGCCGGCTGACTCATCCTTCTCATCCTTCCACCCGCCGGTCCAGCACCGGCGCGGTGGTCCGGCAGGCGCCCCGTCCCATCCCCCCGACGCGGCCACCCCGACGGGTGCCACCGCACGCCCGTGCAGGCGGCCCGTCTCAGCCGTTTTCCTCCATCCAACCTACCAAAGCATGAGCGTCTGACCTATCCGTCTGCCTACTGTCAGGTTTGTGTTCCATGCCACTTAATACAGTCAACAACGAGAGACAACGCCGGGCCTGAAACGCCGGCGGGATTTACGGGTGGCGGCTGGAAGGCCGCCGGGCATTCGCCAGCATGCTTCGGCAACGGGTGGGGCGGCGAAGTCGGGTCACGTCACGCGCAGGGACGCCCTTGCGTGCGGACACCGATGTCGCTCCTGGCACATAGGAGGAAAGAAAAATGATCACGCATCGGTCTGACCTGCACGTCAATCATCTGCTCAACGCTCTGCCCCGCCACGAGTGGGAAGTGTTGTCGCGCCATTTCGAACTCGTCCGCCTGCGTGCAGGGGAACTGCTGACCGATTCGGGCCAGCGCATCGTCCACGTGTACTTTCCCACCACCTCGGTCGTGTCGCTGCTGTCGCTGCTGGAAGACGGCGCCACGGTGGAATTCGCGGCAGTGGGCAACGAGGGCCTGGTCGGCATCCCGGTGGTCACGGGCGGCGACACCATGCCCAGCCGCGTGGAAGTGCGCAGCCCCGGCTTTGCCTACCGCATTCCGGCCCGCGCGCTGCGCAGCGAACTGGCGCACCTGCCGTCGCTGCAGCGCGTGACGCTGCTCTACGTGCAGGCCGTGCTGACGCAGATCGCGCAGACCGCCGCGTGCAACCGCCACCATTCGCTGAACAAGCAGCTCTGCCGCTGGCTGCTGCTGGCGATCGACCGCATGAACTCGAACGAGCTGGTCATCACGCAGCAGGTCATCGCCAACATGCTCGGCGTGCGCCGCGAGGGGGTGACCGAGGCCGCCGGCAAGCTGGAGGACCTGGGCCTGATCCACCACAGCCGCGGCCACATCACCGTGCTGGACCGCTGCGGGCTGGAGCATCACTCCTGCGAGTGCTACAAGCTGGTCAAGCGCGAATACGACCGCCTGCTGCCGGCGCTGACGCTGGCGCACGCCTGACCGGCCCGGCGGGCAGCGCGCCGGATGTCGCCGCATGACCGCGATGTCCGGCCCGCCCGCCGCGCGCCGCGCCGGCGCCACGGGCCGCTAGCCATGCGCCGGATCCACGCTCCCGAAGGACGCCAGCAGCCCGGCCATCACGGTGGCGTAGGCCGCCTCCAGCGTGTCCAGGCTCTCCGTGCACGGATCGGGCCGCCGCCGCGCCAGTGCGCGGGCCAGGCGGAACTGCAGCACCTTGCATTCCGACGCGATGGTCAGCGCCGCCTCGGCCACGTCCGGCGGCGCGCGGTGGCCGTGCTCGCCCAGCCAGTTCAGCCCGTGATGCAGCATCTCGAAGTTCGCGCCAAGCTGGCGCGGCAGGTTGAAGCCATAGTGATGGAAATAGGCGTCGCCGCGCGCCAGGATCGCCGCCACATGCTCGGGAAACTCGGCACGCCAGCGCGCCACCGGGCTCTCGGCCGGCCGGCGCCCCAGATGGCGGCGCAGCAGTTGCGCCACGGCGTTGGACAGCGCGCGGCCCTGCAACGGCGCGCGTACCCGCTTGGCGCATTCCACGTAAGGGAACAGGATGTTGCCGTCGCCCTGCAGCGCCGGGGTCAGGCGCATCAGCCCCTGGTAGTCGTCGCCCTCGGCCATGTGCCGGCCCAGCCCGTGAAAGTAGTGCAGCCGCTGCGCGCCAGTGTCGATCGCGTCGATGGCGATCGTCGTCTTGACGTGGGCGGCGCGGTACGCGGTGGCGCGGGTGTCCGGCAGGTAGAAGCTGTCCACTTCCACCAGCATCGCGTGGCCGCGCCGCACCTGCGCGGCGACGTGCGCCTCCAGCGTGTCGTAGATCGCGCTTTCCTGCACCACCGTGCCATACAGCAGTTCCAGGTCGGCCTGCGGGTACTTGAAGAAGGTGAAGTGGTCGCCTTCGTAGTCCTGCGCCACCGTGAACGGCAGCGCCGCGCACGGGTCGAGGTGCCAGCCGTACAGCAGCTCGATCCACACGTCCATGTAGCAGTTGGTCTCCTGCCAGACCGATGCCTCGCCGTGCAGCAGCCGCTGCGGCGCCACCACCGGGCGGGCCGGCGGCTGCGCGGGGGCGGGGGCGTCGGCCAGCGGCGCCAGCGCGTTTGCTTGCTCCATCTCGTGTCCTCCGTGTCCGTGTCGGATGGCCAACCGTATTGGAGCCCCGTGCGCGCCGGGCATCGGTACGGTGTCCAACAAAGTCGCGCTGGCCGGGGTGCCGCGCACGGCGGGCGGCAGCGTGTGCGGAATCGAACAGAGTCCCGCCGACGCACATTCCTACACTGGCCCCATCCTTCCGGGACACGGGGCGGGCATGCGCGTGGCGTCGCGCCCGCCGTGCCGGGTCCGGAAGCCAGTTCGCGCCGACAAGCAGTCACCAGCAGGGGAACATGATGAGACTTCCGACCCGGGGGAAAAGCCTTCCCTCCGCCGCCGTGCCGACGATGATGGAGCATACGGGCCACGGCATGTCCGCGCCGCAGACGCGACAGGCGCTGATCCAGCCCGTGATCCTGGCCGGCGGTTCCGGCACGCGGCTCTGGCCGCTGTCGCGCGAGCAGCATCCCAAGCAGTTGCTGAACCTGGTGGCCGAGAACACGCTGCTGGAAGCCACGGCGCGCCGGCTCGAAGGGCTGGCGGTCATGGCCGGGCGCACGGTCGGGGTGGAAGCCCCGCAGATCGTGGTGTGCGGCGAGGAACATCGCTTCATGATCGAGGCGATGATGAAGCGCTGCGGCAAGCCCGCGCAGATCCTGGCCGAGCCGTGCGGCCGCAACACCGCGCCCGCGCTGACGATGGCCGCGCTGCACGCGGTGGCCAATGCCGGCGAGATGGGCGACGCGGTGCTGGTGGCCACGCCGGCCGATCACGCCGTGACCGATCCCGAGGCGTTCCGCGCCGCGCTGGCGGTGGCGGTGCGGCATGCCGACCGCGGCGCCATCGTGACGCTGGGCGTGCGGCCCAGCGTGCCGGAAACCGGCTTTGGCTACATCCGCACGGGCCAGGCGTCGCAGGAAGGCGCGCTGCCGCTGGAGCGCTTTGTCGAAAAGCCGCACCTGGAACTGGCACAGGCGTACGTGGAATCGGGCGACTACTGGTGGAACAGCGGCGTCTACGTGGTGCGCGCCACGGTCTGGCTGCGCGCGCTCGATGCACTGCAGCCCGAGATGGCGCGCCAGTGCCGTGCCGCCTACGAGGCCGCCGAGCGCGCCGCCAAGGGCGACGCGCTGTGCCTGTGCAAGGAGGCGTTCGAGGCGTGCCCGTCGGACTCCATCGACTACGCGGTGATGGAACAGATCGAGACGCTGGCCGACATCCCGGCCATGCTGGTGCCGATGGACCCGGGCTGGTCCGACGTGGGCTCGTGGGCCGCGATCTGGGACATCGCCGAAAAGGACGCGGCCGGCAACGTGGCGCGCGGGCGCGTGCTGTTCGATGGCGCGTCGTCGTGTCTGGCCCATTCCGAAGGGCGGCTGATTGCCTGCGTGGGCGTGCAGGACGTGGTGGTGGTGGAAACCGCCGACGCCGTGCTGGTGGTCGACAAGGCCCACGTGCAGGACGTGAAGAACGTGGTGCAGCGGCTGCGCTCGGAGCACGGCGCCGAGATCGTCAACCACCGCAAGGTGCAGCGGCCGTGGGGCTGCTACGACTCCATCGACCATGGCGACCGCTTCCAGGTCAAGCGCATCGTGGTGGAGCCGGGCGCCAGCCTGTCGCTGCAGATGCACTACCACCGCGCGGAGCACTGGGTGGTGGTGCGCGGCACGGCACGGGTGACCTGTGGCGACACGGTCAGCATCCTGTCGGAGAACCAGTCGACTTACATCCCCATCGGCACCCAGCACCGGCTGGAAAACCCGGGCAAGACGCCGCTGGAGATCATCGAGGTGCAGTCGGGCTCCTACCTGGGCGAGGACGACATCGTCAGGTACGAGGACAACTACGGTCGCAAGTAGTATCCGTCGCCCGGCGCGGCCGGGCGGCTTTCGAGGTAGAAGGGGGACACCGTGATCAACATGACTTATGCGGGCGCAGCGGCGCCGGCCACAGCGGCCACGCCGCCCGCGGGCACCGGAAGCGCCCGGCGCGCGATGCTGGACCACGCCGGCTGGATCCTGGGCGCGGCACTGGCCGGCGGGCTCGTTGCATGGGTCTGCGCGGTCTCGCAGCCGCACGAATACAGCGCCAGCGCGCTGGTGCAGGTGCAGCAGTCGCGCGAGGGCATGGCGGCGGCGCGCAACGCGGCGGCCACCATGGCCGCCACGCCGATGCCGCTCGATGTCGGCATGCTGCGCAGCCGTACCGTCGTGGCGCCGGTCGTGGAGCGGCTGCATCTGGACATCTCGGTGCGTCCGCTGCGCGCGCCGCTGCTGGGCGGACTGGCCGCGTACTTCGCCACGCCCGGGCAGTTGTCCGGCCCCTGGCCCGAAAGCCTGGGCTACGCCTGGGGCGGCGAGCAACTCACCGTAGACCGTCTGGCCGTGCCCGAGCGCCTGCTCAACGCGCCGCTGACGCTGGAAGTGCTGCAGGGCGACCGCTACCGCCTCTCCTATCGCGATGCCGAACTGCTGACCGGCGCCGTGGGTGGCGTGGCGCAGGCCAATGGCGTGACGATGCAGGTCACGCGCATCGACGCCCGGCCCGGCACGCGTTTCACCGTGACGCGGCATGACCTGGTGCAGACCGTGGATGCCGTGGCCGACGCGCTGCGCATCGAGATGCAGCCCGGCGACGCCGGCACCGTCAGCATCGGCTGGCGCACCACCGACCGCATGGCCGCCGCCGCGCTGGTCAACGGCATCACCGAGTCGTTCATCGGCAACCAGGCCATGCAGCGGCGCGACGACACGGCCGCCACGCTGGGCTTCCTGTCCGCCGAGATCCCGCGCGTGAAGGCCGAGCTGGAACGCGCCGAGGCCGCGCTGACGCGCTACCGCTCGAAGGCCGGCACCATCGCGCCCACGCAGGACGCCCAGTCGTACCTGACCGGCAGCATGGACTACCAGCGCCAGATCGCGCTGCTCAAGCTCGAACGCACCAAGATGCTGCAGCGCTTTACGGAAGAGGCCAACGAGGTCAAGACCATCGACAGCCAGATCCAGCAGCTGATGCGCGAGCGCAAGGACATGGATTCGCGCTACCAGAACCTGTCGTCGACCGAGCGCGAATCGGTGGCCCTGACGCGCGACGTCAAGGTGGCCGAGGACATGTACATGACGCTGCGCAACAAGGCCGAGCAGCTGTCGCTGGTGCAGCTGGACCGCACGGGCCAGGTGCGCGTGCTGGACAGCGCGCTGGTGCCGGTGCGCCCGGTGGGCTTTGGCCCGTGGCCGGCCACGCTGGCCGGCGCCATGATGGGCCTGTGCCTGGCCATGGCGTGCGTGACCGTGCGCCAGCGCATCCGCCCCACGCTGGAAAACGTCAACGAGGCCGAGGCGCGCCTGGGCCTGCCGATGCTGGGCGACGTGGTGTTCAGCCAGGAACAGGTGGAGCTGGAGCGCCTGATCGACGCACGCGCCCAGGCCGGCTGGTCGCCGGGGTCGCTGGCGGGCCTGCTGCCGCAGCAGCCGGGCCACGCGCTGGTCAATCCCGACGAACTGGCGGAGACCACCGACGACGACATGGACGGCGCCGAGCGCCTGCTGCGCCTGGGCCTGCACGACCAGTTCCTGCTGGCCCGCAACGCCCCGCATTCGATGGCCGTGGAAGGGCTGCGCAACGTGCGCGCCGCGCTGCATTTCTCGCTGCGCGACAGCAAGCTGCGCACCGTGGCCGTGACCAGCCCCACGGCCGGCGCGGGCAAGACGTTCGCCTCGGTCAACCTGGCCGTGCTGTTTGCCGAAGCGGGCCAGCGCGTGCTGCTGATCGACGCCGACCTGCGGCGCGGCAAGGTGGCCAACTGGTTCGACCTGCCCGTCGGTGCCGGCCTGGCCGATGTGCTGGCGGGCCACTCCACGCTGCCGGACGCCGTCAAGCTGACCATCGTCAACGGCCTGTCGGTGCTGCCGGCCGGCGCACCGCCCGACAACCCGTCGGAGCTGCTGATGAGCCCGGCCTTTGCCAAGTGCCTGGACGCCTGCGCGGAGCGCTTCGACCTGGTCATCATCGACACCCCGCCCGTGATGGCCGTGGCCGATGCGACGCTGGTGGCCAACTGCGCCGGCGCCACGCTGCTGGTGCTGCGCGCCGATACCACGCTGCCGTCGCAGGTGGACGAATCGCTGAAGCGGCTGGCGCGCGCCAATGCCACGCTGCTGGGCGGCATCCTCAACGGCGTGGTGCCCAAGCGCAGCAACCGCACCGACTTTACCGCCATGAACCCGTACCTGGGCATGCCCGTGGCGGCGCCGGCGATCAAGCAGATCGGCCATACCCCGGCGGCACATAACAACACAGCCTGACCGGATCGGCACCGGCCCGGGCGTACCCGTTTCTGCGGGGCGTCCGAGGCGGGTTCCCGGTCAGTGTTATCGGGAGACGGATGGATGAAACGGGTCACGTTCGATGGCTGCGCAGGCTGGTTGCACGGCGCGCGCGGCAACACCGGGGTGGTGCTCTGCGCACCGCACGGTCACGAGATGATGTGGGCGCACCGCGCCTTCCGCCATCTGGCCGACCACCTTGCGCAAGCCGGCGTGCCCGTGCTGCGCTTCGACTACCGGGGCACCGGCGACGCCGCCGACCTGCCGGGCGGCATCGATCCGCTGGCCGCCGCGCTGGACGACATCGCCGCGGCCGCCACGCTGCTGCGCCGGACTTCGGGCGCCACGCGCGTGGTGCTGTGCGGGCTGCGGCTCGGGGCATCGCTGGCCGCGCTGGCCGCCACCCGTATCGACGCGGCCGGCGTGGTCATGCTGGCGCCGGTGCTGGACGGGCGCCTCTACCTGCGCGAACTGCGCGCGCTGCACGCGGGCTGGCGCAACAGCGCGATTCCCGAACTCGACGTGCCGCCGACGCCGGCCGGCGCGCAGGACGTGCTCAGCTTCCGCCTGCCCGCCGCCACGCTGGCGGCCATCCAGTCGATCCGCATCGACGCCACGCTGGTGCTGCCGCGCACGCTGCTGCTGGACGCCTGGCCCGACCCTGGCTCGCCGCTGGCCCGGCTGGCTGGCGATTTGCGCGAGGCCGGCATCGACATCGAGCTGGACGGGTTTGCCGAGTATCCGGACATGATGCGCTCGGCCGAATTCGCCGACGTGCCGGCCCAGGCATGCCGCCGCATCGCCGGCTGGATCGGCGCGGATGCGGCCAATGCGGCGCCCGCCCCCGTCGGGCCCGTGCCGACGCCCGATGCGCTGGCACCGCCCGCGCTCGACGGCGTGGCCGAGCATCCGGTGTGGATCGACAACGCGCGCCTGTTCGGCGTGCTCTGTACCCCGGCGCCGCGCGCGCGGGATGCCCGGCCCAACACGGTCGTCATCTTTCCGAACACGGGCGGCAACCACCACGTCGGCGACGGCCGGCTGTTCGTCGAGGTATCGCGCCAGTTGGCCCGGCACGGCTTTGCGGCGCTGCGGCTGGACGTGTCGTCGCTCGGTGACGCCCCCGGTGCCGCCCCGCGGATGGACTTGCAGACGATCTACGCCGAGACGCCGCGCCGCGATCTGGCGGCGGCTGTCGATGCGATGCGCGCGCGGGGCTTTCGCTGCGTGGTGCTGGCCGGCATCTGCTCGGGCGCGTTCCTGAGCCTGCACGCGGCACTGGCCAATCGCGGCGTCAACGGGCTCATGCTGGTCAACCTCGTCAAGTTCCGCTGGGATGCCGCCGACAACGCGGCGGCGTCCGACCACCTGCGCCCGGCGCACGTGTACCTGGCTGCCGCGTGCAAATGGGAGAACTGGCGGCGGCTGATGCGCGGCGAACTGGGCCTGCGACGGCTGGCGGCGGCGATGGCGCGCCGCGTGCGCCAGCGGCTGCGCGAGCGCCGCGAGACGGCGCCGGCCGAGGTGGCCGGCGTGCGCACGTTGTTCCTGTACGGCGCCAGCGACGTGGGGCTGCACGAGGCACACCTGGGCCTCGGCAAGCGGCTGGAGGCGCTGGAAGGGCTGCGCCACGTGCGGCTGCAGACGCTGCCGCTGCTGGATCATTCGCTCTTCCTGACCGAAAGCCGCGACGCGTTTGCCGCGCAGTTGCTGGCGCACCTGGGGCAGATGCCGCAGGCCAAGGCCGCGCCGGTGGCGCACAAGCCGCCCGCCACGCAGTGGCGCCCGGCATCGCCGCGCAAGTCGAACCATGGCATGGCGGCGGAAACGCGCGGCGAGCGCGCCCGCGCATCGGCCGATGCCAGCAAGCCGGCGCGCGGCCGGGCGCGGTAGTGCAGAGGCCCCCGCAGCCGGGGGGCATCGGCTCAGAGTTCGGCGCCGCGCTCGGGCTGGCAGCGTCCGGACAGCAGTTCGCGCAGGCCCAGCAGGTTGCCGGCCAGGCGGCCGCGACGGTCGATGTGCGGCTCGGGGAACAGCGCCTTGGCCCCGTTGGCCAGGAACGCGCGGGCCGTATAGCTCCACGCCTCGCGCGCGGACAGCGCGCCCTTGCCGTACAGGTACCACGCGTTGACGATCTGCGAGAACCCGAAGCGCTTGCCCGACGTGCGGCCGCCCGAGCGCAGCCCCAGATGCACGCCCCGGCACGCCAGCACCTGCAGCAGCGGCCCCTTGGCATGCATCGCGCGCGAGAAATCCATGTCTTCCAGCCAGCCGTACAGCACCAGTCGCTCGTCGAAGCGCAGGTCGCCGATGGCGCTGCAGCGGTAGGCCATGTTGCAGCCGTAGAGTTTCTGCACCGGCACCAGGCCCATCGGCTGCGGATGCGCGGCGTCGTCGGACAGCAGCTCGGCGGCCTCGTCCCAGTCGATCGCGTCGCCGCGCACGCCGTCCTGCACCACGCCGCCGGTGACGCCCACGGCATGGGGACGTGCCGCGAACGCGTCGGCGCAGCGTGCCAGCCATTCGCGCGCGGGCACGAAGTCGTCGTCCAGGAACACGACGATGTCGCTCTCCGGCAGCACGCGCTCCAGGCCACGGTTGCGCTGCGCGGGCAGCCCGGCCGGGCCGAACAGATACTCCACCGGCAGGTGCTGGGGCGCGGCGAACTCGCCGACGTCGAGCCGCGTGTTGGCCGAGATCACGACGATCGACGGCTGCAGGGTCTGCTGCTCCAACAGGCGCAGCATGCGCGGCACCGCCTGCGGCCGGCCCTTGGTGGCGATGACGACGGCAACGCGGCACGCGCGCGGCGCACCCTGAAGGTGTTGTGGTATCACGCGGCTCTCCCTTTGTTGTTGTGCAGCATACGGTTGGGTCTGGCCCGAGTATAGGAATCGATGTGCGGGGCTTTCAGTGTGTTTGCCAACGCAGCAGATGCAGTCACCCGTACGGGCGTTTCGCGGCCATGCGTGCGTGTGTTTCCGCACGGATGGCGCAGGTCCACGCTCGCAAGATGGCGTGGATGGCCTGGCGCGGTTGCCGAGGCCGCCTGTCGTCCTGACGCACCGGAGCACTGCCATGAACTGGACCCGCCGCGCGTGGTTGAGCGCCCTCCCGGCCGGCGCGCTGACGCTGGCATCGCGTGGCGCGCTGGCCCATGTCAGCGCCGGCGCGGTGGAGCCGCTGGTGCCCGCGCCCGATGCCTGGGTGGTCGACGCCACGGGGCAGCGCCAGAAGCTCGGCACGCTGATGCAGGGCCGCGTCACCGCGCTGCAGACGATGTTCACGGGCTGCAGCTCGGTGTGCCCGCTGCAGGGCGCCATGTTCGGCGCGGTGCAGCAGGGGCTGGCCGACAGGCGCGGCAAGTATCCGATGCAGCTGCTGTCGCTGAGCATCGATCCGCTCGGCGATACGCCGCCGGCCATGCAGGCATGGCTGCGCAGGATGGGGGCGGGGCGCGCATGGCGCGGCGTCATCCCGTCGGGCGACGTGATGGCGCTGCGCGGCACGCTGGCCGGCCGCCCGCCGTCCGAGAACCTCGACAAGCACGCCACCCAGGTCTACTTCTTCGATGCGTCGGCACGCATGTGCTGGCGCAGCCAGGCGTTACCGCAACCAGAGGATGTGGTGAACGTCATGGCCTTTCTTGCCAGGGCGTGAACCGGGGCCGCCCAACACCTTTCATCAAGTCGTTGCTTCAGGGGGAAGCCATCATGAATTCCATTCTGCGATCGGGGCCCGCGCGCGCGCTGGCGAGATGGTTGAGGTGCACCGGGCCGTGCCTGCTGGCGCTGTGGCTCTGGCTGGCGCCGACCGGCGCGCAGGCCCAGACCACCACCGAGATCAAGGTTAGCGGCACCAACTACTGTCTCGACATCAGCGGCGGCGTGCCGGACAACGACGCGCCGGCCATCATCTGGACCTGCCATGGCGACCTGAACCAGCAATGGGCGCTGACGCTGTTCGGCAGCCAGTACCAGATGTCGCCACAGCACAGCGGCAAGTGCCTGGACATCCAGTACGCCAGCACTGGCGTGGGCTCGCCGGCGCTGCAATGGCAGTGCAGCGGCACGGCCAACCAGCGTTTCACGCTGCGCGCGCAGAACGGCGGCTATGCCATCGTGGCGGCGCACAGCGGCCTGTGCCTGGCGCCCAACACGGTGGCCGAGGGCCAGGCCGTGGTGCAGAAGACCTGTAACGGCAGCGTGGCGCAGACCTGGAACGTCACGGTGGCGCAGACCACGGTGCTGCCGTCGAAATGGACCGCGCCGAAGGCGCTGACCGTGATCCCGGTGGCTGCGTCGAACCTGCCGGACGGCCGCGTGCTGGTCTGGTCGGCCTACGAGCGCAACAACTTCGGCGGCGACAACGGCCGCACGTACACGGCGATCTTCAACCCGACGACCGGCGCGTCGAGCGAAAAGCTGGTGACCAACACCTACCACGACATGTTCTGCCCCGGCACCGCCAACCTGCCGGACGGCCGCATCCTCGTGAACGGCGGCAGCAGCAGCGCCAAGACCAGCATCTACAACCCGGCCACCAACGCATGGACCACGGCGGCCGAGATGGTGCGCGGACGCGGCTACCAGGGGGCGGTCACGCTCAGCAACGGCGGCGTGTTCACCGTGGGCGGGTCGTGGAGCGGCAATATCGGCGACAAGGACGGCGAGACCTGGACCGCGGCCACCGGCTGGCGGCTCAACAGCGCCATCTGGGACGACTACATCCTGACCGGCGACGCCGGCGGCATCTATCGCTCCGACAACCACGCCTGGCTGTTCGCCGCCAGCAACGGCCGTGTGTTCCACGCCGGCCCGAGCAAGCAAATGAACTGGATGGACACGGCCGGCAACGGCAACGTGACGGCGGCCGGCACCCGTGCCGCCGATGGCGACGCGATGAACGGCAACGCGGTCATGTACGACATCGGCCGCATCCTGACGCTGGGCGGCGCGCCCGACTACGAGAACGCGGCGGCCACCACCAACGCGCACGTGATCGACATCCGCACGGCCACGCCGACGGTGCGCAAGGTGGGGTCGATGGCCTACGCCCGCGCGTTCCAGAACAGCGTGGTACTGCCGAACGGGCAGGTGGTGGTGATCGGCGGGCAGGCGTGGCCGGTGACGTTCAGCGACGACGGCGCCGTGATGGTGGCCGAGCTGTGGGACCCGGCGACCGAGAAGTTCTCGCGCCTGGCGCCCATGCAGACCCCGCGCACGTACCACAGCGTGGCGCTGCTGCTGCCTGACGGCCGCGTGCTCAGCGGCGGCGGCGGCCTGTGCGGCACCTGCACGACCAACCATTCGAACGTGGAGATCCTGACCCCGCCGTACCTGCTCAACGCCGATGGCACCAACGCCACGCGGCCGTCGATCACGTCGGCGCCCACGGAGGCATACCTGGGCACCACGATCTCGGTCAACGCCACGGCCAACATGAAGTCGTTCGCGCTGGTGCGGCTGTCGTCGGTCACGCACTCGGTCAACAACGAGATGCGCCGCGTGCCGCTGGCGTTCACCGTCGGCACCGCCGGCGAGTACCGGCTGCAGATCCCGTCCGATCCGGGCGTGGCCGTGCCGGGCTACTACATGCTGTTCGCGATGAACGCGGCCGGCGTGCCCAGCGTGGCCGCCACGGTCCGGGTTCGCTGATGCGTACGCGCCTGACCGGCGCGCTGGCGGTGGCCATGGCCGCCGCCAGCCTGGCGGTGCCTGCGCTGGCGCAGGCACCCACGCCCAACCTCGTCGAGCTGGGCCGGTCGCTGTTCTACGGCAGCGTAACCCCGGCCACGCCGGCGCGGCTGCGCTGGGAAGAGCGCCCGGTGCCGGCCGCCGCCGCGCGCTGCGCGAACTGCCACGTGGCCACCCAGGGCGCCCAGCCGTTCGGGCCGCCGCTGACCGCCGACGCGCTGCTGACGCTGGCGCCCCGGCGCGGCGGGCCGCCGTCGGCCTACGACCGCGACAGCTTCTGCCGTGTGGTGGCGCAGGGCGTCGACAACACCGGCGTGATGCTGTCCAAGGTCATGCCGCAATACCGGCTATCCGATCCGGAGTGCACGGCGCTCTGGTCCTTCCTGCTGACCCAGTAGCGCGGCAACGGGCCGCGCCCAAGTTTCCGGAGCCCCCCGCATGCCCAATCTTCGAAGAAGTTTCCTGGCCAGGCTTGGCGTGCTGACCGGCGCGGGGGTGGCCACGGCCGCCGGCGCGCGCGAGGCCGCCGAGGCGGCGCTGCCGGCATCGCGCGAGCGCATGGTGTCCGTGGCGGACTTCGACGGGTGCGACCCCAGCGGCCGCACGCCGTCGGACGCGGCGTTTTCCAGCGCCATGCGCGCCGTCGCGCGGCAGGCCCGCAAGGCCCAGTTTGGCGAGAATCCGAACCAGATCGGCGGCCGGCGCATCGTCGTGCCGCCCGGCACGTACCGGCTGACCCGCCCCGGCGCACTGTTCGACGGCGCGCTGCTGTCCGGCCGCACGCAGGGCCTGATGATCGAGGGCGACGGCCCCTCGGGCACCGTCGTGATCCTCTACGAACCGCGCGGCGATGGCGCGCTGTTCCGCAACCAGGACGCCGCGCTGGTCGTGCGGCTGCGCAACCTCCAGTTCCACGGCAACGCGCCGAACAACGACCTGGTGGAAAGCGTCAGCAGCGGCGGCGCGCAGGACTATGCGTTCGACGACTGCCTGTTCACGGGCCAGTGGCGCTATGGCGTGAACCTGACCGGCGACAACTGCAACAGCGAGTGGAAGTTCTGGCGCTGCGCCTGGGCCGGGTCGTGGAAGGCGTTCCTGTACGTGGGCGACAAGCGCACGTCGGACCAGTTCCTGAACTACTGGTTCGACCACTGCAAGTACTGGTGTTCCAGCGCGTGGATCGACATGCACCGCGGCGGCAACATCAAGCTGACCGACTGCGACGTGAGCGGCTACGAGCCGTCGACCCAGACCTACCTGTTCAACCTGCGCGGCAACAACCACGCGATGGGCGTCTGCTCGTTCAAGGCGGAAGGCGTGCGCGTGGAGCAGAAATCGCGCCACGCGGGCGTGATGTTCTGCGAATGGGAACAGGGCAACATCGGCTTCAAGGACTGCGACTTTGGATCGCAGGGTTACCAGGGCTTCGCGGCCGGCACGGTGTCGGCGGTGTTCTCGCCGGGCAACACGGCCGGCGCCCAGGTGGTGTTCGACAACTGCCAGGTCATGGGCCGCCACCAGTACGTGTCCGGCCAGGGGCCCACGGCGCAGGGGCGGGCCGTCTATCGCAACTGCGATTTCGTGAACTACACGCACCCGGACGAGGCGCTGATGTTCGCCGAGTCGGGCAACCAGCTTGGCCGGCGCCGCGTGGTGACGCTGGAGGGCTGCCGTGGCAACAGCGCGGCGGGCGTCTATGCCGATGCGGAAATCGGCTGGCATGTGGCGGCGTCGGCCACGGTGCGTACCAAGGTGGTTTCGCTGCGCAACGCGTTTGGCCGGCTGCCGTCGCGTGCCGATGGCGCCCAGACCGTGATCCTGCCGCTCAACGCCATCGTCACCCGCGTCATGCTCGACGTGGGCGGCGGGGCGGGCAACTACGCGATCGTGTCCGGCGACGCCGGCGCGGGGCCGCTGCTCAAGGCGGCGCGCCAGGCCGACGAGCGCATGCTGTTCCGCTGCAATACGCGCCAGCGCTGCACGCTGAGCCTGGTGCCCGGCGCAGGTACCGAGCAGGCCGCCGGCGCCGATGCGGTGGCGCTGGTCGAATACATCGGCTGATCCGCAGGTTCGTTTTACCGCCTGTCGAACGCCCCGCGATGCCGGGGCGTTTTTCTTTGGCCCCGCCCGCTCCCGCCCGCCCGAAGCAAACAAAAAGGCCGCTTCCGGAGAAGCGGCCTGCGTGGTGGGCTGGGAGGCGGATCAGGCTCGCTTGGCCTGCTCGCTGCCGTAGCGGTTCAGGTAGCGGTACTTGCCGAAGTGGTAGTGCGACCGGTACCAGCGTCCCTCGACCTTCAGGCCGTTGAACAGCACGCCCTTGACCTCGCCCCCGGCCTGCTCGACCATGCGGCGCGCGGCGGTCAGTTCGGCGGCGGTGGTCTTGTCGGCCCGGGCCACCATGAACACGGCGCCGGCCTTCGGGGCCAGGATGCCCGCGTCGGAGGCGGCCAGCACCGGCGGCGTGTCGATCAGCACCAGGTCGTAGCGGGTGCGCAGTTCGGCCAGCAGGTCGTCCATGTGCGGGCTCTGCAGCACATCGGCGGCCAGCGGGGGCTCCGCGCCCGTGGCGATGAAGTCCAGCCCCGGCGCCACGTTCTTCTGGATGACGTCGTCCAGCCGCGCGCCGGTCAGCGCCTCGGTCAGGCCCGGCTTGCGCGTGACGTTGAAGCGCTCGTTCAGCGCGCCGCGGCGCAGGTCGGCATCGACCAGCACCACCTTGCGGCCGGCCGCGGCAGCCACCACCGCGAAGTTGGCGCTCAGGAACGACTTTCCGGCCTCGGGCGCGGGGCCCGTGAAGACCACCACGTGGTTGCGCGGCGCGCCCAGCAGCGCGAACTGCAGCGCCGTGCGGAAGCCGCGCAGGCTCTCGATGGCCGGGTCGTCGGGCTCGCCCAGCGCCAGCACGTCGCCGCCACCGCCCTTGGTGCGGGTCAGGCGGGCCTGCTGGGCGCTCATCGGGATCGTCGCGTAGACCGTCATGCCGCATTGCGATTCGATCTCGTCGGCATCGGTCACGCCGCCGTCGAACATGCGCCGGATCGCCACCACCAGCAGCGCCACCACGATGGCCATCACGCCGGACGTGGCGCTGATCAGCATGCGGTTCGGGCGCACCGGCTTGAGCGGCACGTCGGCACCGTCGATCAGGCGCGCCGTGCCGACCTTGCTGGCCTTCACCAGGCGCAGTTGCTGGACGTCGTTGAGCAGCGACTGGTACAGCTCGGTGTTGACCTTCAGGTCGCGCATCAGGCGCAGCACGTTCTGCTCGACGTCGGGCAGCTTCTGGATCTTGCCGGTCACGCCGTTGAGCTGGCCGGTCAGGCCGGCAATCTGGTTGTCCAGGATCTCGATGGTCGGGTGGTTGGTGGTGAACCGGGCGATCAGCTCCTGGCGCTTCTGGCGCAGTTCCTGCAGCTTGGTCTGGATCTGCACCGACTGCGCCAGGATCAGCTTCGATTCCTCGCTCAGGTCGATGGTGCCGCGCTGGTTACGCATCGCGTTGTAGCGCGACTCGGCCGTCTCCATCTGCTGCTTGAGCTGCGGGAGCTGGCCTTCCAGGAAGTTGACCGACTTCTCGGCCTCGGCGGCCTTGCGGCGCAGGTTCTGCTCCACGTACTCGTTGCCGATCTCGTTCAGGATGGCCGCCGTGCGGGGCGCCGACGTGCCTTCCAGCGCCACGCCGATCACGCCGCTCTGCTTGCCGCGCTCGCCAATCATGAGCTGGTCCTGCAAGGTGGCGATGGCGGCGCCGCGCGGCACGCGGCGGACGTAGAACTGGGCACCGGCGCGGCCGTCCAGCCGGCTCACGTCGATCGTCACCGCGCCGCTGGCCGTGGCCACGGTCAGCGGATGGCCCACACGGCCCTCGGCGGTCTGGTCGCTGCTGGCAAACGCCAGGCGGTACTTGCCCTCGCCCAGCGCGGTGACCACCATGCGGCGGTCTTCCATCTGCGCGGGCACGTCCAGGCGATCCACCACGATCGACTCGCTGCCCCAGGCAAAGCCGCCATAGCCGAACAGGCCCGGCGTGGACAGTTCCTTGTTGTAGCTGGCCAGCGACGCGCCCACCAGCGGGAAGTAGCGCGGCGTGGCCTCGATGTCCAGCCGCAGCGTGTCCACGGCCTTGCCGACCACCATGCGCGAGCGCAGCAGCTCGATCTCGGCCGTGGCGGCCGGCTTGGCATCGAACACCGGCGAGATATTGGCCGCCATCTTGCTGGCCGTGTTGCCGGGGCTGGTGTCCTCCACCTGCACCAGGATGTCGGCGCGGTACACCGGGCGCGCCAGGAACGCATACAGCAGGCCGAGCCCGAGGATGGCCGCGGCGACGAACACGAATGTCCACCTGTACCGCACCAGCACATCGACGTAGGACGTCATGTCCATGGGCTTGTCGTTGTCTTCCCATGTATCGGGAGCGGGCTCCCGGAAATTCCTTACGTTGCTCATCATGCCTCTCCGTGGCGGTGGGTCGGCTCGGCCGCGTGGATGCGTGCCGACCAGGATTCAACACCTTTCTTGATCAAACCTAGCGCGATGACGAACATGCTCTGCGAGCCGCCAAACGGATCGGGCACGTCGGCCTGCTGCTGCTCGCACAGGCGATGCGTCTTGCCGCGCGCATGCGGGTACAGCGCTTCCACCGCGTCGCGTTGTTCCTCGTCCATCACCAGCACCAGGTCGGCGCCGGCCACCAGCGTGGCGTCCAGCGCGCGGGCGCGGTGCTGGCTCAGGTCGTCTCCCTCGATGGCCAGCAGCCGCACGGCGCGCGGGTCCGCCGTGGCGCCCACAGGCGGTGCCAGGCCGGCCGACAGCACGCGGCACCCGGGCAGTGCCCGGCTCAGCAGCGCCGCCGCCATGGGACTGCGGCAGCGGTTGCCGATGCAGATCACCAGGATCGAGCGGACCATTTGCGCCCCGAGCGTGCCCAGGACGGCGCTCATGGCCGCGCGATGCTGGCCGTGCCAACCACCGGCTGGATCAGCAGCGTCATCACGCGGCTCCAGCGCACGAGGTCGCGCGCGTCCACGTAGACCACGTCCTTGGGTTCCAGCTCGAAGCTTTCCGCGATGGCCAGCGCCACGGGCGAGGTGCCGTCCAGGTGGTACACCTTGGGCTTGCCCTCGTTGGTCTTGCGGATCACGAAGATCTGCTCGGCGTTGGCCGACGCCGGGTTCACGCCGCCGGCATCGCCAAGCGCCTCGTTGAGCGTCATGCGGCCGTTGCGCATCAGCAGCGACGACGGCTTGACCACTTCGCCCGTGACGAAGATCTTGCTGTCCTCGCGCTGTTCCACGCGCACGATGTCGCCCGAGCGCAGCAGGATGCGCGACGGGTCGGTGCCCTTGGCCAGCAGCGCCGGGATGTTCACGTACCAGCTGCGCTCGCCGCGCGTGACGCGCACGCGGCTGTTGTCGCCGGTCAGGTTCAGCACGCCGCCGGCGCGGTTCAGCGCCTCGACCAGCGTCATCGGCGCATCGTCGATGGCCAGCATGCCCGGGGTCTTGACCTCGCCGTCGACGTACACGCGCTGGCTGCGGAAGCCCAGCACGCGCACCGTCATCTGCGGGTCGCGCACCACGCGCGACAGGATGCGCGCCATCTCGTCGCGCACCTCGTTGGCGGTCTTGCCGGCCACCTTCATCACGCCCGCGTACGGAAACTGGATGTCGCCGGCGGGGCTGACCACGTAGCCCGGCATGTTGGAGCCGCCGCTGGAGGTGGGAATCTCGAAGGCGGCGCCGATGCTGTACGTCTGCGTCGGGAACACGAGTTCGGGGTGGTCCCAGACCACCACGGAGATGATGTCGCCCGGGCCGATGCGGTACGGCGAGGGCGTGGCGAACAGTTCCTCCACGCCGGAATTGGCCGGCTTGGCCCGGGTCTGCTGCTCGCGCACCAGCTCCAGCGTGATCGGCGTGACATCGGGCATCGAGTCGGGGCTCACGGCGCTGACCGGGGCGTTGGCACTGAACTGCATGCCCGGCGCCGCGGCGCAGGCGCCCAGCAGCAGGGCGGCACCCGCGGACGCCAGCATGGCGCCCAGCGAGCGGAGGGATCGGGCGTCGCACCGGCGTGCGGTGCGGTTCTGGCTTGTATTCACGGCGTACTCTCCCCAGTCGGTGAAATGGGACACGGCATCGCTGTCTTCCGCGACTGAATGCATCGTAGGAGTCTGCAAAGTGCACTATCGGTGCGCTCTCGCACATTGATGCCGGGGGGCCCCCGGATAACGTTGCGTATCGCACCGAACGCGCGCTGCAGTGCCGCATATCGTCGGTCCTGCCGGCACGGTGCCGGCCCATGCCAGGGCGTTCCGGGCAAACCACGGGAGAACAAGATGAGGGGCGTGATCATCAATGCCGACGACTTCGGCTACGACGACGATACCTTTCGCGCGACGGTGGCCTGCTTCGATGCCGGCCTGCTGACCAGCGCCACGATCCTGGCCGGGCGGCCGGCCACCGCGCAGGCGTGCCGCTACGCGCGCGACCACGCCAGGCGCTTTTCCTTCGGGCTGCACTTCAACATCGTGGAAGGCTGGCGGCCGCAGGGGGCGTCGGCCACGCTGTGCCGCAAGGACGGCTCGCTGTTCCCGCCGAAAATCCAGCGCGCGCGGGCCATGGCCGGGCTGATCGACGCCGCCGACATCCGGCGCGAGTTCCGGATGCAGCTGGAGGAAGTGCGCGACCAGGGCGTGGACGTGTCCCACGTGGACGGCCACGGCCACATGCACAAGTACCCGGCCATCATGCGCGTGCTGCGCGAGGAAATGCTGCGCGCCGGCATCACGCGCGTGCGCCGGCCCCAGAACTGCTATTTCATGAAGAACCACGTGCGCGGCGCGATGAACGTGCTGCTGCTGCGTCACTTCGGCGGGCTGCGCAGCCCGGACTTCTACGTCGGCGCCGACACGCGCCAGCGCGGCTGGGCGCTGCAGTTGCCGGCCATCCTGCCCGAGGGCGTGACCGAGATGTCGGTGCATCCGGGCTACACCGAGACCTGGCGCCAGGAAGAAGGCGCGCCGCTGATGGAGCCCGAGCCGCTGGGTACGGTGCTCAAGCAGGCCGGCATCGTGCTGATGCGCTATCACGACATCTGAGATGGGGCAGGCCGGCGGGGCCGGCGTGCGGAAGGCATCAGCCGGCGGCCCAGGGCCGCCGGTGTGCTTCATGCCGGCGTCAGCCGCCGGTGCCGGCGATGGCCGCCACGGTGCGGTCCAGCACCGCTTCCATGCGGCGGCGCTCGGCCCGGAAGTGATCCAGCAGCGCCGCCTTCTGGTCGTCGGCCAGCCCGTCGGGCGACGTCCGGTTGCGCAGCCAGGCAATCGCGTACTCGGCAAAGTCGGCGTCGCGCGGCACCAGCACGCCGTTGCGCGCGTCGATCATCGAGCCGATGCAGCCGCGGTCATGGGCGATGGTCGGCACGCCGTGGCTGTGGGCTTCCAGCAGGATCAGCGGCGCGGCCTCGTTGTGGTAGGTGGTGGGAAACAACAGCACGTCGATGTCGCGGAAGAAATCCTCCTTCTGCTGGCCGTGCACAGGCCCTAGGTAGCGCACGCACGGCGTGCGCGCCAGTTCGGCGTCGAAGCGGGCGCGGATGTCGGCCGCAACCGGCCCGGCAATGCGCGCGCAGACCGGGATGCCGATCTCCTGCGCCAGCCGCACCGTCTCGAAGAACGTGAAGATGCCCTTGGCCGCCGTGATGTTCGACAGGAAGCCGACGTTGACCGATGCGCGGGGCGGGGTCTTGTCCGCCGGCGCCGTGCCTGGCAGGTCGATCAGGCTCAGGTTCGACAGCACCTGCACGTTGGCCGGCGCCAGCCCGTAGATGCGCGACAGCTCGGCGCCCATCAGCTCGCACAGCACCAGGTGCCGGCCGCGCGGCGCGCAACGCATGATCAGCCGCGTGTACCACGTGGGCTGGTTGATGTAGGCGAAGCTGTGGTGATGGAAGTAGACCGCCATGCCGGCGCGGTGCGCCAGCGCCACGAACGGTGCATCGAGCAGTTGCCCGAAGCCGCCGGACAGGCCCAGATACAGCGTGTGCGGCCGGTCCTTGGCCAGCAGCCGGCCCATGCGCCAGAGCTGGCGCGCACGGTTGGCCAGCGCCTGCACCCCGGCCAGCCGGCCCGACGTGCGCCGGGCCACGTCCAGCACCACCACGGGCGCGCGTTCGCGGATGCGGTCCAGCATGCGCTGGTTCGATGCCGAGAAACCGTTGTGCGGCGGGGGCAGCGGCCCCAGGAACACCACCGGCCGCGCCAGCGCCGCCGGCGTGCCGGCGGTTTCGTGGCGGTGCAGCGGCGCGGCGGGCGAGCCGCTGTCGGCGGGCTGCTTGGCGATGGGGCCGAAAGCGCTGGGTACGGTCATGCTCGTGCGTCCTCAAGAATCTTCAGGCAGCCTTCCATGATCGACCGGCCGGCACACGCGGGCGTGTACTGGGCGGCCACGTCAAGGCAATGCTGCATCGTGGCGCCGACGTCGGCAAAGGTCTGTCTGGCCTGCAACAGCGCGCGGGTCAGGTCCGCCACGTCGCGCGTGGCGAACGTGTGGCCCGTGACGCCTTCCTGCACCAGTTCGGGAATGCAGCCACAGCAGTCGCTGGCCACGATGGGGCAGCCGTAGCTGAGCGCCTCGTTTACCACCAGCCCCCACGCCTCGGTGTGGCTCGGCAGCACCAGACAGGTCGCCCTGGCGTACTGCTGCGCGAGCTGGTCGATATCCATCGCACCCAGAAATTGCACCGCGCCGCCCAGGCCCAGCGATTCGGCCAGTTGCGGCAGCTGCTCGGATTCCACCAGCGGCCCGGCCAGCACCAGCGTGGCCGACGGCTGCTGCCGGCGCACGTCGACGAAGGCGCGCAGCAAGTCCTCGATGCCCTTGGCGCGGCACACCAGCCCGACGAACAGGTAGCGCGGCGCGTCGGGCGGCGCGGCATTGGCCAGCCGCATGCTGGCGGCCGTCTGCGCGCTGTACGTGTGCGGCAGCGCCGCCGCCTGGCAGCGATAGACGATGCGCGCTGGGTCCGCGCCCATGGCGATCACGTACTCGGCCGAGCGCTGGCCGTAGACGAAGATGCCGTCGCACTGGCGGAAGAAGAAGCGCTTGAGCCGCCGCTTGAACGGGCGGTCGGCCTGGTCGCGCATGGTGGAGTCGCAAAACACGCCGCGGCGCTTGCCGGTCAGCATGCAGGCGGCCAGCATGGCCCAGAACTCCACGCGGTGGTAGCCCGGCATCACGATCAGCCGGCTGCGCGAGCGGAACACCTGCTGCATCAGCCGCAGCGACACCTTCCACGCGGGAATGGTCTCGTAGGGCGCGTCGAACAGGATCTGGTACGGATAGCGGTGGTAGCTGGTGTCCACGCCGCTGTACGCGGAGCGCCCGTAGCCGGTGGCGGAGATGTGGAAAAAGCGCACGTCCTGCCCGTGGCCGCGGGCGTGCGAGAACGCTTCGGTGAAGACGGCACCCTTGTACTTGGGCCATAGCATGTTGTGGTAGATGTCGATCATCGTCAGTCCCTGGGCTGCGAAAGGGCCCGGCGGCCGTCTAGTTGGCGTGGAGGACATCCACGTCGAGCGGTGCTCGGGCGGAAAGCGGCGACGGTGCGGCGTGCGGCGCGGCATCGTCGAGTCGGGGGCGCAGCGGGCGGCAGGGGCTGCCCATGCAGACCATGCCGGCAGGCATGTCGCGGAACACCGCGCTGCGGGCACCGATCACGGCGCCGGGGCCGATCGTGACGCCGGGCGCCACGAACGAGTGGCTGGCCACCCAGGCTTCGTCGCCGATGCGGATGGGACGGCCGCGGATGGCAAAGTCGCTGCGGCGGTAATCATGGTCGCCCGCGCACAGGTAGGTGAACTGGGACACCACGGCATGGTTGCCGATCTCGATCTCGGCCAGGCTGTACAGCTCGGCGCCGTCGCCAATCCACGCGTAGTCGCCGATGCGTACCTTCCACGGGTAGGTCACGCGCACGCTGGGGCGGATGACCACGTGGCGGCCCACCTGCGCGCCAAAGCAGCGCAGCAGCCAGCGCCGGAAGCCGTTGGCAAACTGCGGCGAGCGGTGGAAGAGCAGGCTCTGGACGCACCACCAGAGCTGCACGGCCACGGCGGACCGGCCGCGGAAGTTCGGCGGCATCCTGAAGCTCGACAGATCCTGGAACATGTTGCGGCTCCTTCAACCGGCCAGGCCGGGGGGCGATACCCTGATCGTGACGCTGCATTGCCGCATCGACCGTACGGCAGCCCACAAACGTGCGGACGGCGCGCTAGTCGCCCGCGTAGTCGGCCGTGGCCGGCGCGCTGAGCGGCGTCTCCGCGTGCAGCCGGATCAGCGTGGCCTCGAAGGTGCCCAGCACGGCGTCGCGGTCCAGGTGGCCTTCGGCCCATGCCTTGCCGGCGGCGCCGAGCGCGTGGCCGCGCTGCGGATCGTCGGCCAGTTCCACGATGGCGTCGGCCAGCGCGGCGCTGTCGCCGGGCGCCACCACGATGCCGCACTGCATGACGAGCTTGCCCAGCTCGGTGGCTGGCGCCGCCGTGGCCACCACGGGCTTGCCGCTGGCCAGCATGGCTGCGAGCTTGGACGGCAGGACCAGGTCGGCCGCGTCGGCGCGCTGGGGCATCAGGTGGATGTCGGCACTGGCCAGCAGCGCCGAGAAATCCTCCCACGGCTGCAGCGGCAGGAAATGGATGCGCGACAGGCCCGCGCAGCGCGCGCGCAGGTCCGGCACGCCGGCGCCGGCGCCGCAGAACACGAAATGCAGGTCCTGACGGTCGCGCAGCCGGTGCGCGGCCTCGGCCAGGATCTCGATGCCCTGCTTGGCGCCGATCGTGCCCGAGTACAGCGCCACGACCGCATCGGCCGGGATGCCAAGCTGCTGGCGGTAGTCGGCGTTGCTGCGCCGGGCCAGGCCCTGCAGGTCCACCCAGTTCGGCAGCATGGTCAGGTGGGCGTCGCTGGCACCCTTGCGGCGGGCCAGCGCCACCATCGCGTTGGAGATCGACGAGACATGGTCGAAGCGCGTCAGCACGAAGCGCTCCAGCGCATTGGCCATGCGGCGCAGCAAGCGGCCCTTGAGCAGGCCCAGCTCGAACGCGGCGTCGATCTCGTAGTCATGGATGTGCAGCCACGCCTTGGCACCGGTCGCGCGCGCGAACAGCAGCGCGGCCGGGCTGCAGAACAGCGGCGGCTCGACGATGAACACCACGTCCGGGCGCCATTTCACCTGCCGCGCCAGCCAGACCATGCTGGTCAGCGCGAACGACGCCAGGTGGATGATGCGGCGCAGCCCGGTGGGGCGCTCCGGCACCCACAGCGGCGCGCGCATGACGTCCACGCCGTTGCGCATCTCGCGCCGGAAGCGCAGGCCGCGGTAGGCCGGGTCGACCTTCCAGGCCGGGTAGTACGGCGGCGCGGTAATCACGCGCACGTCATAGCCCTTGGCGGCCAGCCATTCCGCCTGCTCGCCGGTGTACTTGCCGATGCCGGTGAGTTCGGGCGCATAGTTGAGGCAATAAAGCAGGATCTTCATCTTGTTGTTCCGTCCTGGCGCCGGTCTGGCGGATGTTCGGGGCACGGCGTGGGCCGCCGCGCACGCGGTCAGCCTCAGACGGAGTCTACGAACGCCCGGGCCGGCGCTATGTTCGAGGCCGCACGCTTTGCCGCTGTGCACCATCCTGTGGGGCACCGAACAGAGATCGGGGCGGTACGCGCCTACGCTCCACTACGGCGGGACGTCCCTTCGTTGCGGCGGCCCCCGGCCGTGTGCGCCATGGGGCGCGCGGCCCGGCTTGCAACGGCATTTCTGGAGGCGTGCGTGACAACGACAAAAGGCGGGCTGCTCGGCAGCGATACCGAGGTGGCCATGGCGCCGGCGGGGTTTGGGACGCAGGACCACGGCGCGGCGGAACGCGCCAGCCAGGCCACCCGCGCGCTGCGGCTGGCCGTGGCCAGCTCGATGGTGTCCAAGGCGTGCAGCATCGGCCTGCAGGTGGTCAGCATTCCGCTGTTCGCGCGCGTGCTGTCCACCGACGACTTCAGCGCGATGATGGTCTACTTCGGCATCTCGGCCTGGCTGTCGCTGGTGGCGATCGGGGTCTGGCCGACCATCACGTCGATCGCGGCCGACGACAAGAAGTCCGGCCTGCTGCCCGGCGTGCTGGCGGTGTCGCTGGGCGGGCTGTCGGCGATCTTCGTCTCGGTGATCGTGCTGGTGCTGGTGCTGCGTCCGGTGCTGGAGTCGAGCGGCGTGAACCTGTTCTCGGCCAGCCACTACGACCTGTTCCTGGCCGCGCTGGTCTGCTACGCGATGCTGACCGTGCTGTCCGTGGGCGAGGCCGTGAACCAGGGCCAGCACCGCCAGCACGTGAACAACCTGATCACGGCCGGCGGCAGCGTGCTGAACGTGGTGTTCATCCTGCTGGTGACGTTTGCGCGGCCGGAGGGCCAGGCGCACGTGGACGTGACGCTGCTGTTCATCGCCAGCCAGCTCGGGTTCATCCTGCTGCGCGTGTTCAACATGGCCGGCGTGCTGATGCGCGTGGGCCGCCCGCATGCATTCCCGGGCATGGCGTTCGCGCGCGAACTGGCACGCAACACGCGCGCGCTGGTGCAGGCGCAGCTTGCCGTGGCGTTCCTGCAGCAGGGCACGGTGCTGCTGTGCTACGAGATGGGCATGCCGCGCGACGCGGCGCTGCTGGCGCTGCTGTTCCGCGCCAACATGCTGCTGCACAGCCTGGTGTTCATGATCAACCAGCCGCTCTGGCCCATCATCCACCGCAACATGCTGGCCGGCGACTGGCCGTGGGTGTCGCGGACGTACCGCAAGCTCGCCACGTGCTACGTGGCCTACGGGCTGATGGCGGTGGCCGTGGCCACCGTGGCGGGCGGCGCGGCGGTGGCGCTGTGGACGGCCGGCGAGTACCCGATCTCCAACGGCCTGGCCACGCTGTGCGCGGTCTACTTTGCCGTGCTGGTCACGTCGCAGGCCAGCGCGCCGGTGCTGATGGGCGGGCAGGCGTTCGGCAGCCTGGGCAATATCGGCACGATGGAGTTCCTGGCCGCCACGGTCGGCTGCGTGGTGCTCTACCTGGCCCACGCGGTCAACTTCCCGAACATCGTCGTGGCGCTGATCGCGGCCAATGCGGTCACCGCGCTCTGGATGATGCCGACGCGCGCGCTGGGCCTGATCCGGCGCGGCGCGCTGGCGGGCAGCCACTAGCGGGCCTGCCCGGCGCCCCGGCGCCCCGCAACGAAGGGGGCGGGGCAACGGCCCGGCCCTTCCCCCGATCCACGTCCGCAGCGCCAGCCTTGCCGTCCGGCATCCCATCCGATTCCCTTTTCCGGTCCCCAAAGCAGAACGCCCCGCTTGCCGTGCGGCAAGCGGGGCGTTGTCGTGGCGGGGATATTCGCGCGGCGGTCTAGTGCGCGGGCCGGGCCGGGGCGGGACGCAGCGGCGGTGCCGCCGGCGCGCGGCGGGCGTGGCGGCTGCGCTTGCCGCGCACGAACCACGCGACGGTCAGGAAGGCCATGGCCGCGCCGCTGCCGTAGGCCATGGCGATCATCAGCGCGCCCCGCAGGGCAAAGATCAGGAACAGCGAGAAGTAGATGCTGGCGGGCCGGGCCACCGGGTTATCGCCGTGGAACAGGCGGTCCAGCAGGCGTACCACCCAGGCCAGCGCCACCGCATAGGCGATCACGCCGGGCACGAGGAAGTCGATATAGGCTTCCGCGATCAGCGGCGCCGACAGGTTGTCGAAATCGAGCTTGTAGTAGGCCATCAGGAACTGGCCGATGTCGATGCCCGTGGCGTGCGGCTTGTTCTCCCACAGCGTGTGCGGCACGAAGAACAGCAGGCTGCCCATCAGCTGCTGGCCGTAGTGCGCGCCGTCGCGGCTGACCATCTCCAGCACCGTGCAGATGTTGGCCCACGCGTCGTAGTGCAGGTCCAGGAAGTGCTCGAAGTAGAGCCAGGGGTCAAGCACGTCGGTGGGGTGCCAGGCGGTCAGGTCCACGTGCGTGAAGACCGACAGCAGCGGAAAGAACACGCCCGTCATCAGCAGCAGCGTGGCGGCCTGGCGGCGCGACGTGCGCGAGAACCAGGGCACCATCAGCAGCACCAGCGTCAGGTAGACCGGGCCGATGGCGTTGCGCTTCTCGATCAGCGGGTTCTGCGCAAACAGCACGCAGACCAGCAGGAACAGCGCCACCATCAGCCAGAACGGCTGGCGCAGCAGCTTCATGCCCTTGACGTTGACCAGCATCAGCAGCATCGGCACCGGCAGGAAGCACAGGTACTTCTGCTGCAGCAGGTACTGCGGCGTGACCTCGATGATCTCGGCCTGCGCGCGCAGGTCGATCGACTGCCACGACAGCGCGGCGGCCAGCCCCGCGATGCCCACCATGACAAATGCCCGCGGCACGGTCAGCCGTGGCGCGGGGCGGGGCGGGGCGGCGTGGGGGCGTCGGTTCGGTGGCCGGTGGCGGTCATGCCGGCCAATGTAGCCGCGCATGCCCACGTAGACCATGATGAACAGCGTGCACAGCAGGTTGGTGGCCACGGCGGGCGCCTCTTCCAGCGTGGCGGTGTTCACCATCACGCCGTCGAAGTAGGCGCGCTGCACCACCGGCGCCACCACCAGGAACAGGATCTCGAACAGCAGCACCCCGGCATCCGCCAGCGACGGATGCCGTTCGCGCCCGTGCACGAACCAGTGCATGACGACCGTCGCGGTCAGCAGCACGGTGGATAGCAGCAGCATCGGCGAATCGATATGCGAGACGACGTGGCAGTACCCGACGATCGCAAACAGTGATGCCGCCAGCAGCATGTCCCAGAGGGACCCGGCCGACAGTCGCATGGTAGGTCTCCTACGCGTGGGTTTCCACGGCGTGCGGCTTGATGTCCCGGCTCAGCCGCCCGCTGGACATGGCGTCCTGGTAGGCGATCTGCAGGCCCGATTCCAGCGCCACCAGCGGACGCCAGCCCGTGCCGTTGATCACGCTGCTGTCCAGCCGCTTGCGCGGCGTGCCGTCCGGGCGCGACGTATCGAAGCGGATGCTGCCTTCGAAGCCCACCACCTTGGCCACCAGCAGCGCCAGGTCGCGGATCGACACTTCCTCGTCGGTGCCCACGTTGAGAAAGCCGGCCGCCCCGACATGCTGCCGGTAGGTCTGCGACGGCAGGTTCATCACGTGGACGCAGGCGCGCGCCAGGTCGTCGGCGTACAGGAATTCGCGCATCGGCGTGCCCGAGCCCCAGATGGTCACGTCGGGCGCGTTGGCCAGCTTGGCCTCGTGGAAGCGGCGGATCAGCGCCGGGATCACGTGGCTGTTCTCGGGGTGGTAGTTGTCGCCCGGCCCGTAGAGGTTGGTCGGCATCACGCAGCGGTAGTCGGCCCCGTACTGGCGGTTGTAGCTCTCGCAGAGCATCATGCCGGCGATCTTGGCGATGGCGTAGGGCGCGTTGGTGGGCTCCAGCGCGCCGCTCAGCAGGGCGGATTCGCGGATCGGTTGCGGCGCCAGCTTCGGGTAGATGCAGCTCGACCCCAGGAACAGCAGGCGCTGCACGCCGCCGTTCCAGGCTTCGTGGATCACGTTGGCCGCGATCATCAGGTTCTGCTGGATGAACTCGGCCGGGTAGGTGTCGTTGGCGTGGATGCCGCCCACGCGCGCGGCGGCCAGGTAGACCTGCGAGATGCGCTCCGTCGCAAAGAAGTAGCGCACTTCGTGCTGGTCCGTCAGGTCCAGGTCGGCATGGGTGCGGCAGACCAGTTCCACGTCGTCGCGCGTGGAGAGTGCCCGTGCAATGGCGGAGCCAACCATGCCCCGATGACCCGCGACGAAGATGCGTTGTAGTTGTCTATTCATGGTAGTCGTATGTCCGGAAGCCTGCCATCTTGACCAGCGCGTCGCGGCGGGCCGACAGGAAGTCCGCCTCGATCATCTCGTTGACCAGTTCCGTGAAGCTGATGCGCGGCGTCCAGCCCAGCTTCTCGCGCGCCCGGGTGGCATCGCCGAGCAGCGTTTCCACCTCGGTCGGGCGGAAGTAGCGCGGGTCCACCCGCACGATCACGTCGCCCACCTTGCAGCGCGACGACAGCTGGCGGCCATCGGCACGGATCTCGGAGATGATGCCCACCTCGTCCACGCCGCTGCCCTCGAACGTCACGGTGATGCCCAGCCGCTGGGCGGCGGCGGCCACGAATTCCCGCACGCTGTGCTGCTCGCCGGTGGCGATGACAAAGTCCTCGGCCACGTTCTGCTGCAGCATGAGCCACTGCATTTCCACGTAGTCGCGGGCATGGCCCCAGTCGCGCAGCGCGGACAGGTTGCCCAGGTACAGCGTCTCCTGCAGGCCTAGCGCGATACGGGCAATGGCGCGCGTGATCTTGCGCGTGACGAAGGTCTCGCCGCGCACCGGGCTCTCGTGGTTGAACAGGATGCCGTTGCACGCGTACATGCCATAGGCCTCGCGGTAGTTCACCGTGATCCAGTAGGCGTAGAGCTTGGCCGCGGCGTACGGGCTGCGCGGATAGAACGGCGTGGTTTCCTTCTGCGGGATTTCCTGCACCAGGCCGTACAGCTCGGACGTCGACGCCTGGTAGAAGCGCGTGTCCTTTTCCAGCCCCAGGATGCGCATCGCCTCCAGCAGGCGCAGCGTGCCCACCGCGTCGGTGTTGGCGGTGTACTCGGGCTCCTCGAACGACACCTGCACGTGGCTCTGCGCGGCCAGGTTGTAGATCTCGTCGGGCTGGGACTGCTGCACCACGCGCACCAGGCTTGCGGTGTCGGTCATGTCGCCATGGTGCAGGATCAGCCGGCGGTCGTCGGCCTGCGGGTCCTGGTACAGGTGGTCGATCCGCTCGGTGTTGAACAGCGAGCTGCGCCGCTTGATGCCATGGACCTCGTAGCCCTTTGCCAGCAGGAACTCCGTCAGGTACGACCCGTCCTGCCCGGTGATGCCCGTGATCAAGGCGCGCCTTGTCCCGTTGCGTCCGCGCGGCGACGGTGCCCGGTCGGGCGTCTGTTCCTTGTCGGTTGCGAGTTTGTCCAGATCGATTGCGCCCATGGCCGTCACATGTTGGTTGCCGATGGGGATGACTGTATTGAGCGTGCCGGGGGGCCACTGTCTGCTATCCCACACAGTGGGGCGTGCCCGTCATCCGGATGGGATGAGGTGCGAAAAGCAAATCGGGCGCCGGCCCGGAAAGGCGGCGCCCGATGGCGTCCTGCAAGGCCGCTGGCGCGGCTCAGACGACCGGCATGCCGGCGTCGTAGGTGGGATCGTCGCGGCGGGCAAACGCGCGGCGGGCGGCGCCGTCGCGGGCGGCGTGCTCGTCGCCGTTGACCCATTCCAGCGTGGCGCCGCGCTGCAGCGCCGCGTACACGGCCTCGCCCTTGTTGCGGACCTTGAGGCGCTGGTAGAGCGTGCAGGCATGGCTCTTCACGGTGGCTACCGAGATATTGAGCATGCGGCTGACGGTCTTGATCGGATAGCCCCGGGCCAGCAGCACCAGCACTTCATACTGGCGCGGCGTGATCTTGAGCATTTCCGCCTCGTCGTAGCTGGGCTCCTCCTCGGCCATCGGGATGGCCGTCACCGGCAGGGCGGACGTCGACGCGATGGGCTGGCCGGGCCGCAGGCTGGTCAGGTCGCGCACCGCCACGGCGGCACGCATGGCGCTGGCGCAGGCCGATGGCGACGCCGGGTCCTGCGGCATGGCCGCCGACAGCGGCAGCGGGGCCGCCGAGGCCAGCGACGTGGCCGCCGGCATGGCCGAGCGCGACGCCACCGGCGTGGCCACGGCCTCGCCCGCGAACATCAGCCCTTGCACGCTGGAGATGGCCAGCCGGATGGCGGCCTCGATCACCGCCAGCGAGGCCGATTTCGGCAGGCAGCCGCAGATGCCGCGCGCGGCGTCGGCGGATGGCACATGCAGGGGCAGGGTATCGGCCAGCAGCAGGATGCGTTGCGGCGCCAGCCGCTCGCGTGCCTGTTCCAGCTGTTCCCAGCCGGTGGCCTCGTCGGCCGGCATGCCGAAGACCAGCAGGTCGGCGTTTCGGTGTGGTGCGTCCAGGCGGTTGATGTCGGCCGGCGCCAGCGCCAGCACGTGTCCGGATTCCTGGATGGTTTCGAGCATCTGCAGCAGCCCGAGCCGGAGCAACGGATGCTCCTCGATCAGCAAGGCGTTCATTCTTCTTGACTCCCCGTTTATGGGTGAGATGCGGGACGCTTTGCGTGAGGGAAGTCCACCGCTGGCCGTTGCGGCCACCAATTGATGCGCCGCCTGCTTCAGCTGCAACCCCGTGCTTCCGTGTCAGTCGATGCCCGCTTGTAAGATGGGCTTGTCCGCGCGACCGGAAGGATGACCCGTACCCTAACCCGAAAGAAAATCTCGCTCCTAAATCGAAACTTAAATTCATCTTATGGGCTGGTCGGAACGAATGCAAGCAGGCTGATCGGGGTGGAAGCCACGGTGTAATGCGTTCCCCCACTTAATCCATTGACCGGGTCGTGCATTTGGCTGGAGAAGTAATTGCAACGCCATGTCGTTGGTACCGGCAGGGGGGTTACACGGTTGATACAGCTAGGCTGGCGGTTGTTTCACGCATGCAACCGAATCGAATGAAAATAGCCGGACGAATATCAAAAACTAACCCGCATGGGGGGTGTGGCATTAACGAAAATCGTGTGCGGTGGCCCATTACTGAAACCGATTCAAAATATTCCGCGTGTCAGTATTTACGGGTGCGACCTTGGTGGGGGTTCTGGCGGACTAGTGCAAAAGGATGACGTCCGGGTCGTGCGTCGGCAGGAAAGAAAAATGGGTTGTACCGTCGTCGTCGCCCGGCCTGCTACCGACCGCCGAAGGAGGCCGGCGGGGCCCGCAAAAGGCAGCGGGCCGGTCCCCATGCCCGTGGGTCCGGCCCGCCTTTGCCTGTTGCGATGCGCGCGGCGCGTGCCCCCGGCCGGGAGCAAGCGCTGACCTGCCGTCGGCGCCTTATCGCCAGTAGCCGGGGCGCTGGTACCAGCCGTGCGGGCCGCGGACCCAGCGATCCGGGACGTAGCGATGGCCCGGACGTTCCGCCTGCCAGTAGCCGCCGCGCCACGCGTAGTTGCCGCGCGCACGGTCGTAGTGGCCCGGTACCCATACCTTTCCGGGGCGCGGCGCCGGCCGGACCTCGTGGCGCGGCGGCGGGGGCGCGTTCCGGTAGTAGCCGTCATGCGCCTGCGCGGCGGGCGACAGCAGGCCGAAGATGCCGCCCGTGGCAAGGACGGTTGCAGCAAGCAGGATCTGGCGTTTCATGGGTTTCTCCTTGATTCGGCGGCAGCCGGAATGTCGATGTTCGGTCCGTGGCCGGCTCAGTAGCGGCCGCCGCGGTAGTAGTCGTGGTGGTAGTGGCCACCGCGTGGGGGCACCACGATGCAGGCCGACAGCAGGGCACTGGTGGTGGCCAGCAGAAGGGCCAGGGCGATTGCGCGTTTCATGTGGACTCCATATCCGGTTCGCGTTGAACACGGCTTCACTCTAGCGGCGCACACCGCGCCAACGCGGTTGCACTTGTAAGGCTGTCTCACATGGGCGCGCGCGCCGACCCGCCCGCCGCCGCGCTGGACGGCCACCCGCCAGCCCATATGCCACAAGGCCCACCGGGAATGTGACGCAGGCGCGCCGGCGATCTCTGACCTGTCAGCGGCAAGAAATGTGGCGTTACATCGGAAATGTCTGGCGTAAAGGTTCGGCCATGCATCCGGCGGCGCCCGCCTGCCGGCAATCCCTGTCATCGCCGCCGCCCCGTGCCACGTTGTGCGCAGAAACGGGTACGCTTGAAGACGTGGCATGCGGGCGCAGCCGCCCCGTCGCGGTGCGTTGCCGATGGCACGAAGCTTGCACAATGCTTGTCGCCGTATTCCCTGAGGGAGGACGTCATGCCGGTCATGTTCATCGTGCTGGTACTGCAGGCGCTGGAAGGCTTGAGCCCTTTCGCCGTGCCCCAGTTCGCGCGTGCGCACCTCGACGGCGGTCCCGTCGATGCCGTGGCGGTCATCGAGCGGACACAGTCACCCTAGCCAGCCTGCCGGCCACGTCGGCCCCCCGGGGATTCCATTGAAGACCGACCGGAGAGACTAACCATGAATCGCGACGACGTGACGGACCTGATCATCGAAGCCAAGGTAAGGCGCGGCATCTCGTGGGCCGACGTGGCCCACAAGGTGGGCAAGAGCAAGGAATGGACGACCGCGGCCTGCCTGGGCCAGATGACGTTCGACGAGGCCGGCGCGCGCGCCGTGATGGAAATCTTCGACCTGCCGGCCGAAGCGGAGCCGTGGCTGCGCACGGTGCCGTACAAGGGGTCGCTGCCGACGCAAGTGCCCACTGACCCGCTGATCTACCGCTTCTACGAGCTGGTCAGCGTCTATGGCACCACGTTCAAGGCGCTGATCCACGAGGAATTCGGCGACGGCATCATGAGCGCCATCGACTTCCGCATGGACCTGCAGCGCGAGGCCGATCCGAACGGCGACCGGGTGCGCATCGAGATGTCGGGCAAGTTCCTGCCCTACAAGACGTACTGAGGGTTGTGCTGAAACGACTGGAACGAAGCGGGGCAGCCGGCTGGCCGCCCCGGCCGGCGGGTCAGCCGAAGTATTCCTGGTAGAACCGCGTGCATGTGCCCGCCTGGCGGAAGGTGTAGGGCAGTTCAGCCATGGCGGCGGCTTCGAGCGAGCCGAACGGGATGTCGAGATCGGCCTCGGTCTGGGTGGCCATGTCGTCGGTGCGGGAGGTGTGCTGCGGGTTCACGATAACTCTCACTCGGTCGGGGGCGGCCTGCCGGGCCGCCGCATTGCTGGGGGTCGATTGCGCGACGGGTTTGTCGCCACGCAGTCATCGTACGAAACCCGGCGCCTTCGATCATCGGGTTTACGCTGAAAAGACTGTTTCAGTTTGGGGATCAATGACGGTACGCTATCGCACCGATAGCGGCGCGGGCGCAACAAAAGCGGGCTGTCGGACCCTGCCACCCGGGGCCCGAAGAAATCCCGCCAGGCCATGCGGCGCGGGACTATAGTCACTGTGGAACCGCCCCCAGAAGCGGTTCTTCACTTCCCTGCCACCCCCGCAGGAGTCCGCCATGAGTCTGCCGCCTTGCTTTGCCGACCGCCGGGAGGCAGGCCAGTACCTGGGCCGCCGCCTGGCCGAACTCGGCTACGCGCGCCCCGCCAGTGGCGACGCGCCGCTGGTGCTTGCCCTGCCGCGCGGCGGCGTGCCCGTGGCGCACGAGGTGGCGCTGGCCCTGCATGGCACGCTCGACATCCTGCTGGTCCGCAAGATCGGCGCGCCCGGCTATCCGGAACTGGCGCTCGGCGCGGTCGTGGAGGGCGATGCCAGCGGCCACGGGCCGCACACCGTGATCAATGAAGACCCGTGGGCGCGGCGCGCGGTGGAATCGGGCGCGTTCGATGCCGAGCGCGGCCGGCAACTGGGCGAGATCTGCCGCCGCCAGCAGCGCTACCGCCAAGGCCGCCCCGTGGTGGCCATGGCAGGCCGCTGCGTGATCGTGGTGGACGATGGCGTGGCCACCGGCGCCACCATGCGGGCCGCGCTGGACGCCGCGCGCGCGGCCGGCGCGGCCAGGATCGTGGCGGCCGTGCCCGTGGGATCGGCCGAGGGGCTGGACAAGCTGCGCGAGGTGGCCGACGAGGTCGTCTGCCTCAACACCCCCGCCAGCTTTGGCGCGGTGGGCGCGTTCTATCTGGATTTCTCGCAGACCAGCGACGACGAGGCCATGGCGCTGCTGCGCGCGGCCGCGTGCGCGTCGGTGCTGCCGCCCGTGGCCACCCGTCCGCGCGGCGAGCCTGCCTTCAGGGCTGGCCCGCTGGCCCCCTGAAGCGCGCTTTCAGGTGCGGGATCAGCCCGCCGGCGTGCAGCAGCGCGCGCAGGAAGTCTGGCACTGGATCGCACGGCACGCGCCTGCCATCGTCCAGGTGCAGCTGCGCGCCATCGAGATCGAAGGTCGCCCGCGCGCCGTCGGGCAGCGTGGCCGCCTGCGGACAGACCAGCACCGGCAGGCCGATATTGATCGCGTTGCGGTAGAACAGGCCCGCGAACGAGCCGGCCAGCACCGCCGACACGCCCAGGTGCTTGAGCGCCTGCGGCGCCTGCTCGCGCGATGAACCCATGCCGAAGTTGGTGCCCGCTACCACGATATCGCCCGGCCGGACGGTCGTCGGGAACTCCGGTCGCAGGTTTTCCAGGCAATGGCGGGCCAGCGTGTCGATGCCACCCTTCATATAGGGCGCGGGCGCCATGGCGTCGGTGTCGATGTCGTCGCCAAAGCGCCAGATGCGGCCGGCGGGCGGGTGTTCGAAGTCGGGGACGGGGGTCATGCCAGCATCGCGCGCGGGTCGGTGATCCGGCCGGTGACGGCGGTGGCCGCCACGGTATAGGGCGACGCCAGCCAGACCGCGCTGCCGGCATCGCCCATGCGGCCGGCGAAATTGCGCGCCGTGGACGCAATCGCGCGGCTGCCGGCCGGAAAGCGCGACGCGCCATAGCCGGCGCAGGCATTGCACGCGTTCGGCAGCAGTTCGGCGCCGGCATCGATCAGCACGCCGAGCGTGCCGTCCTGCGCGGCAACCTGCTGGTCGCGCACGGACGCCGGCGCCACGCGCAGCGACACGCCCGCGGCCACCTTGCGCCCGCGCAGCACGCGCGCCGCCATCCGCAGGTCTTCCAGCTTGGCGCCGGTACAGGCGCCGATGTAGGCGATGTCGATGGCCTGCCCCGCCGCCTGCGCCACGGGCGCGCTGTTGGCCGGCGAATGCGGCGCGGCCACGTGCGGGGCCAGCGCCGAGGCGTCGAAGCGGTGGGTGGCCAGCACCGGCGCATCGGCGTCGCTGCGCCACGGGCGCGGATCGATGTCCGCCAGCGTGGCCGCGTCCACCCCGGCCTGCGCCAGCCATGCCATGGTCGTCGCGTCGGGGGCGATCAGCCCGGTCTGCGCGCCCAGCTCGGTGCACATGTTCGTCAGCGTCATGCGTTCCTGCATCGGCAGCGCGGCCACGGCCGGGCCGGTGAACTCGATGGCCTCGTACCGGCCGCCGCCCAGCCCCAGCGTGGCGCACAGGCACAGCATGATGTCCTTGGCGCAGACGCCGTCGGCCAGCGCGCCCTGCCAGTCGATGCGGATGGTCTGCGGCACCCGCAGCCAGATCTCGCCGGTGGCCAGCACGCCAGCCATCTCGGTGGCGCCCACGCCGAACATGTAGGCGCCGAACGCGCCGCCCGTGGGGCTGTGGCTGTCGCCGCCGACGATGAAGCGGCCCGGCAGCACAAAGCCGCGCTCGGGCAGTACGACGTGGCAGATGCCCTGCCCGTCGATGAAGTTCGGGATGCCGGCGTCGCGTACCCAGTCGCGCGTGAAGCGCAGGATCGCTTCCGCATCGGGGTCGGCGGCCGGCAGGTAGTGGTCGGTCACCACCACGAAGCGCGCCGGGTCCCACACGCGGGCGCCCAGTTCGCGCAGCAGCGGCGCCACGCGGCGCGGCCCGCTGGAGTCGTGCGACATCGCCAGGTCCACCTTGCACATCACGATGCTGCCCGGCGTGACATGGTCCACGCCGGCCGCGCGCGCCACCAGTTTCTGGGCGAGCGTGGCGGGCAGCCGGACGGGATCGACGGCGTTGCCGCTGGACAGCGTCATTCCGGCTGGGCTCCGGAATACCGGACGACGGTGGCCCAGCGCTTGACGTCCTGTTTCACGAAGTTGGCGAACGCGTCGGGCGCCATGCCGCTGGGCTGCGCGCCGTCGGTCTCCAGCCGCTTGCGCACGGCCGGCTGCTCCAGCCCCTGGCGCGCGGCCTGGTAGAGCGTCTGGGTGATCTCGGGCGGCAGGTTGGCCGGGCCGAACAGGCCGAACCACGCGCTCGACTCGAAGCCCTTCACCGTCGCGCCAATCGGCTGCGCACCGGGGAACTGCGGCAGCGGCGCCGGGCTGGTCACGCCCAGCACCTTGAGCTTGCCGGCCTTCACGTGCTGCGCCACGTTGAGCGTGCTGGCGAACATCAGGTCCACCTGGCCGGCCAGCAGGTCGGTAATGGCCGGCGTGGTGCCCTTGTACGGGATGTTGACGATGTAGGTGCCCGTCATCATCTTGAACATGTCGCCGGCCAGATGCACCGACGACCCCACCGAGCCGATGCCGAAGTTCAGCTTGCCGGGCTGGGCCTTCGCCAGCCGGATCAGTTCGGGGATGTTGTTGGCCGGCAGCCTGGGCGTGGCCACCAGCACGCTCGGCACGTTGGCCACCAGCGTGATCGGCGTGAAATCGGCGATCGGATCGAACGGCAGCTTCTTGTACAGCGTGGCGTTGATCGTATGGCTGGTGAAGCTCATCAGCAGCGTGGTGCCGTCGGCCGGGCTCTTGGCCACCATGTCGGCGGCGATGTTGCCGCCCGCGCCGGGCCGGTTCTCGACCACCACGGGCTGGTCAAGCGTCTGCGACATTTCCTGGGCGATGGTGCGCGCCAGCGTGTCGGTGGTGCCGCCGGCCGGGGCGCCTACCAGGATGCGGATCGGCTTGCCGCCGGCGATGGCCGCGTGCGCGGCCGGCATCGCCAGCATTGGCGCCAGGGCCAGCAGCGCTAGCACGCGGCGGCGGCGGGAATGGGCGGAGGGACGGGCAGGCTGGAACACGCCCGGGCGAACGACTGGCATGACGATGGCTCCTCGACGATGTGATCAGGAGTGCGCAGTATGGCGTGAAACGCGTCGCCCGGAAATGCCGCCTGCGTGGCAGGAAAACGTCGTGGCCGCGCGGGTCAGTCGCGCAGGCCGGTGCGGGTTTCGTTCTCGACCCAGACGTTGGCGCTGTCGCCGCCGCCCATCGGGGACAGCTCCATGCGGTATTCGTAGCGGTCGGGCCGGTACTGGCCCATCAGCAGTTGCACCGGGCGGCCGGCCTTGTCCAGCACCACGCGGCGCACCGCCAGCAGCGCGCCGCCCACGGGCACATCGAGCAGCGGGGCCACCACCACGTCGGCCAGGCGGGCGGTCAGCACCTGCGAGGCGCGGCCCAGTTCCACGCCGGCTGCTTCCAGCAGGCGCAGCATCGGCTTGGTTTCCAGGTCGTGGCGGGCCAGCGGGCGGCCCAGGTCGGCGGGCAGGTAGGTGGTGATGTGCGACAGCGGCCGGCTGCGGTAGTGGCGCACGCGCACGATCTTGATGACGGGATCGCCTGTCTGGATCTTCAGCGCCTCGGCCACGTCGGGGGTGGCGTGCACCTCGTCGATCGAAATCACCTTGACCGACGTCTTCTCGCCCATGTCGATGATGGTGCCGAGCAGGCTCGTGGCGCGTTCCTCGCTGGCGGCGGGCTTCACCGGGTGCGGATTGACGAAGGTGCCCAGGCCGCGATGCCGGCGCACCAGGCCCTCCTGCACCAGGCGGTCGAACACGCGCCGCATGGTCACGCGCGACGCGTGGAACTGCTTGGCAAGGTCGATCTCGCCAGGCAGCGGGCCCTGACCGAAACGGCCTTCCACGATCTGCTGGCGGAGCACCACGTAAATCTGGTGATACAGGGGAACGACGGCTTCACTCATGGTTTTGCCTGGCGCATGCGCTAACAAGTCCTTGATGGGACTAATGTACGTTAAATCAGACATAGAGCCTAGCATGAAACACCCTAGTGGCGCCGACGCCGCGGTATTACGCGGCATTACCCGTTGCGCGCCGGGGCGGTGCACCGGTTCCGCAAGAAAGGCGGCCGCCACGGATGGATTCACGCCGCGCGCCGGCGTGTCCGGCTCACCCGTACGGGGCGGTGCCCGGGCGGTCCGGCCGCGACCCGGCATGGTGCGCGCGGCCGGCACCGCCTGCGCGGCATACCGTCCACCCGGCCAGCGTTGTTTCATGGCCGTTACGGCGCGCCCGCGCGCGGGTTTGCGCGGGGGTACGTGCTAACTCCTTGAATGGAAGCCGATTTTCCGCAGGGGTTCGGCCGATGGCCGGCTACCGGTCCCAACCTATGTCACAACGGTGTGACATGTCTACTGCCAAGCACAGGCCCCGCGCCCTGCGGCAGGGCAAATGCACCAGGAAAGTTCTCCTCCGAAACGGCGCGGGCCCTTGTATTTCCAGAGCTTTTCGCCGAAAGGGGGCGCGCTGGCACCGAATATGCGCAATGGGCGGCTGGTCTGGCAACCGTGCCGGACCTGAACCTCCAGCCGCTGTTCCCGAGAGCGCCGGCCGGAGGCTGAGCCGCTGCAACAAACTTCCTGGGAGCTTCGTATGAAAAAGACTTTACTCGCGTCGGCAATCGCGCTGGCCTTCGCTAGCACTGCCTGGGCGAATCCGACCAACAACAACACGACCGGAGGCGGGAACGAGCAGACCGCCACCGCGAATTCCACGCAGTCCGGTGGCGGGGCCAACGCCAACGAGAACGCCACGGCTACCCAGGACAATTCCGACCGCAGCACGTCGACCTCCACGTCCACCGACACCCGGACGGCCACGCTGACGTCGAACCGCACGTCGACCCGTACCTCCACGGCCACCAATTCGCGCAACCGTACCGACCAGGACATGAGCGGCTACGGCAACGCGGCGGCGGCCAACGGCAGCTCGGCCACGGCCAACTTCAGCAACGCGTTCAACTCCAGCCGCGCGCTGGCGGTGAGCCGGCTGAACGGCGCCGTGTCGGGCAACACCATCTCCAACATCGGCAACTACGCCACCAACAGCGGTAGCGCGGCAGGCGCCACCGGCGGCGCGGGCGGCGCGGGTACCGGCGGTACCGGCCAGGGCGGCAGCGGTGGCAACGGCGGCAACGGCGGCGCCAGCGGCAACGGCGGCTCGGGCGGCAATGGCGGCTCGGCCACCAACGGCAGCGCAACGTCGGGATCGGCCTACAACGACGGCGCATGGGCCGGCACCGGCGGACGCGGCGGCAATGCCAGCGGCGCCAGCGGTGATGGCGGCAATGGCCGCGGCGCGGGCGGCAGCGCCCTGACCGCGAGCCTGGGCGCCGGCGGACGCGGCGGCTCGGCCCTGGGTGCGGGCGGCAGTGCGGGCGCAGGCTCGCGCGGCGGCGCCGGTGGCGATGGCGGCTATGCGCGCGGCAGCGGCGGCTCCGGCCTGGGCGGCGGGTTGGGCGCTGGCCTGGGTGCCGGCGGCAGCAGCGGCTCGACCAACACGTCGAACGAGCGCGGCGCGGGTGCCGGCGGTACCGGCACTGCAACGGCAGGCGCAGGCGGCGCGGGCTCCGGCACCGGCACCGGTACCGGCATGGGTACCGGCGCGGCAGGCACCGGCACCGGCGGTGCGGGCGCGGCGGGTGGCGCGGCTACGGCCACGGCATCTGGCGGCGCAGGCTCGGGCACGGGCGGCGCCGGCGGTGCGGCCACGTCGACGGCGGGTGCGGCCACGGCCGGCACCGGCACGGGCACCGGCGGTGCGGGCGGCGCGCAGAACAGCGTCGCGGGCGCTGGCGGCGGCGGCGGCTCGGCCACCAATGGCAGCTCGACCACCACGGCCTCGAATGGCAGCGCCACGGGCGCAGCCGGTGCGGTGGGCGCGGCATCGGGCCCCGGCGGTGCGGGTGGTGCCGGCGGCGTCGGCAATGGCGGCACGGGCGGTGCGGGCAATGGTGCGGTGGGTGGCGCTGGCGGTGCCGGCGGTACCAACTACGTCGATGCCGGCACGTTCAACATGTCCAACGCCATGACCAGCGTCGGTCAGTCGGCGGCGGGCATCATGATCGCCAACCAGAACAGCGGCATGGCATCGCTGGTGCAGCAAAGCGTCAATGTGCAGGCCAACATGAACGTTGGCAGGTAAGCGGCTGGCGCGCTCTGTTCCGTTCCGCACGGAGCGGGACCGGGCCGCCAGGGTTCAATCCGGCAGGGCGGGGCCGCGCGGCGCAGGTTTGCCGCGCGGGCCCGCATCGGCCGGCAGGCCTGCAGGTTCGCGGCGGTGGCGGCCCACGCCACTGCCCGGGGCGCACAAGGGGAGACGCACCATGCGATCGCTACGCCGAGCTGTCGTCACGCTGTCGACAGCCTTACTGGTCTGGCCATTTGCCCAGGCCAATGCAGGGCCGCCCGGCGCCGAGGCATCCGCCACGGCCAGCGCGGTCGCGGGCAGTGATTCCGGCGCAGCCACCGCGGTGGCGGGCGCAGCGGCCAGTGTCGCGGCGATGACGCCGGACCAGGGCCAGAAACCGAACATCTTCGGCACGGCGGCCAGGGCCGTGGCGACCCAGAAGCTGGACGACGTGCGCGGCGGCGCCGAAGTGGTGGTCAACGACATGCGCCTGCACGGCACGGTTGGCGACAACGCCGCCGTCAACACGTTCTCCGGCAGCAACATCGTGGCCGACGGCTCGTTCTCGAACGCCGCGGGGTTGCCGACGGTAATCCAGAACTCCGGCAACAACGTACTGATCCAGAACGCGACCATCCTCAACGTCCAGTTCAAATGATCATGCGCAGCCTGCTGGGAAGGGCCGTCCTGCTGGCGGCGGCGCTGGGCGGCATCGCCAGCGCCCACGCCGACACGATCCGCGTGCCCGGCGACCAGGGCAACTCGTACTACGTGCCGGTCACGAGCCTGCGCGAGGCGCGGTTCCGCACGACCATCCGGCAGCAATACGACTTCAGTTGCGGCTCGGCGGCCGTGGCCACGCTGCTGACGTACCAGTACAACTTTCCGACGACCGAGCAGACGGTGTTCGCGAACATGTACGTGAACGGCGACCAGGCCAAGATCCGCGCCGAGGGCTTCTCGCTGCTCGACATGAAGCGGTTCCTGGAGTCGCGCGGCTTCCAGGCCGACGGCTACGAGCTGCCGCTATCGAAGCTGGAGGAAGCGCAGATCCCGGCGATCGTGCTGATCGTGGAGAACGGCTACCACCATTTCGTCGTGGTGAAGGGCGTCAAGGGCAACCGTGTCCTGATTGGCGACCCGGCGCGGGGCACCCGCGCGCTGGAGCGTGACTACTTCGAACGGATCTGGGACAGCAGCCTGCTGTTCGTGATCCACAACCGGACCGACCAGGCCCGTTTCAACCAGGCGTCGGACTGGCGGGTAGCGCCGACCGGGCCATATTCCACAGGCGTGCCGCGAGACAGTCTGTTCTTCACCGTCATGCCCAAGCATGGCATCTCTGATTTCTGAGCTGAGGAACATCATGGCCCGAACCACCGATTCACCCCCGCCAAGACGCAGCGCCGGCCATGCCACGGCCGCCGTGCTGTTTGGCGCGGGGCTGGCCTGCGCGGGACACGCCCAGGCCAATACCGAGAGCCTGGCCAGCGATCCACCGGAGCCGGCCAGCCATGCCGACGTGGCGGTGGCGATGGCCGTCGACATGACGGCGCTGCCGGCCGCCGTGGAACTGCCCGCGGAGCGGCCGGCCGATGTGGCCACCCAGGCAGAGGCCGTCGTACCGACCGTGCCGGGCGTCATGACGGCGCCCGCGCATGCGGTGCTGGGCGCGCTGCCCAAGGCCCAGCCGGCGCCGGCGCGCGTGTTGCCGGTGGACAAGGCCAGCGTGGCGAAGCACCACCCGGCGCAGGATCCGCTGGCCGCCGCCATGACGCTGGCCACGCGCGAGCCCGTCAAGCCGGTGTCCGATGCCCGCAAGCAGATGGCCGGCTGGAAGCCGGTGGCGGAGGCGCGGCTGGAGGAATCGCGCGGCGGCTTTGACGCCGGCGGCCTGCAGGTGGGCTTCGGCATCGACCGCGCCGTGTTCGTGAACGGCGCGCTGGCGGTATCCACCAGCATCACGATTCCCGATATCAGCGCGATCACGGCCGCGCAGGCGGCGCAGCTGGCGCAGGCGCTGGGCCATGTCACGGTGGCGGTGAATGCCGCCAACAGTGCGGCCAACGCCGCGGTGGCGTCGGCGCAGGCCGCCGCCGCGGCGGCCCAAGGCGCGGCGGGACAGGCCGGGCAGGCCGCCACCACGGCCGCCAACGGCGCCGCAGCGGCGGCCCAGGGCGCGGCGGGCACGGCCAGCAGCACGGCCAGCGCTGCGGCGGCCGGGGCCTCGGCAATTGCCGCCGGTGCATCGGGCGCGGCGCAGCAGGCCGTGGCCAGCGCCGGCACCATCGTCACCAACGGCCTGCTGACCGTGATCCAGAACGGCGCGGGCAACTCGGCAAACATGGGTGCGGTATCGAACATGCCGGGCACCGTGATCCAGAATAACCTCAACAACCAGAACATCCAGAGCCTGATGACCCTCAACGCAAGCGTGAACACCCTGGCGGCGTTCCGCTCACAGATGGCAAACACCGCGTTGAACAGCGTCATGCAAAGGTCCGCGGCACTGAGGTAAATCGCGAAAGTCGTGAACGAACAGGTGCGGGCCCTGCGGTTTGCCCGCCGTCCCCGGGGGAGGAAGACGTCATGAAGAAGCGTTCGCTGCAGGGCATCGGCTATGCCGGATGCTCGATGCTGCTGTTGGGCGGCATGGCACAGGCGCAGACATCGCCGGATGCAGGCCCGCCAGCGGCCTCGCGGCTGGAAGCGCTGCAGAAGGAACTGGCCGTCCAGGCCCGCCAGCTAGAGGAAATGCGGCGCGCGCTGGCCGAACAGCAGGCCACCATCCGCGAACTGCGCAACACGGTGAACAGCGACACGCTGTCGCACAAGCGCGGCGGGCAGGGCGCGGGCGTGACCGGCGGCAACATGGCCACCAATGCCGCCGCCGCGGGCGCGGCCGCCAGCGCCACCCAGATCAACAACACCGCGCAGCAGGGCGTGCAGGCCCAGCAGGCACCCGTGGCCGCGCCGCCGGACGCCCCGCCGCAGGCGCAGGCCGCCCAGCCGGGCGAGTCCGCCGCGGGCGTGGAGGAACCGGTGGGCCGGCCGCCCGAGCGCGAGACCCGGCCGCCCGAGATCGCGCCGATCTTCGACCAGCCCGGCGTGCTGACGCCGGCCAACAAGCTCGTGGTGGAGCCCAGCTTCCAGTACGGCTACTCGTCCAGCGACCGCGTGGCGCTGGTGGGCTACACGGTCATTCCGGCCATCCTGATCGGGCTGGTGGACGTGCGGCAGGTCAAGACGTCCACCTACATCGGCGCGATGGCGTTCCGCTACGGCATCACCAAGCGGCTGGAGATCGAAGCGAAAATCCCGTACGTGCATTCCAGCAGCGATACGGTGAGCCGCGAGGTCTTCACCGGTACCGCGTTCGACAACGTGTTCAGCTCCAGCGGCAGCGGGCTGGGCGACGTGGAGGCGACGCTGCGCTACCAGCTCAACTACGGCAACGAGAAGATGCCGTTCTTCATCGGGTGGCTGCGCTACAAGTCGAACACGGGGCGCGACCCGTTCGAGGTGGTGACCGACTGCGTCACCCGCTGCGTGAGCAACACCACGGGCACCGGCCTGCCGCTGGGCATGCCCACGGGCACGGGCTTCCAGGCCATCCAGCCGGGCGTGACGTGGCTGCTGCCGACCGATCCGGCCGTGTTCTTCGGCACGTTCAGCTACCTGCACAACTTTGCGCGCGACAACATCAGCCGCACCGTGCTGAACGGCGAGAAGGAGTTCCTGGGCAAGATCTCGCCCGGCGACATCTTCCAGTTCAACTTCGGCATGGGCCTGTCGCTGAACGAGCATGCGTCGTTCAGTATCGGCTACGACCAGAGCATCATCTGGCCAACCAAGCAGAACGGGCAGACCATCCCGGGGTCGGTGCGGATCACGCAGGGCACGCTGCTGGTGGGCTACTCGTACCGCTTCAACAACCGCTACACGCTGAACCTGTCGGTGGGCGCCGGGCTCACGCGCGACACGCCCGACCTGACCGTCACCGTGCGCCTGCCGATCACATTCTGAGGCGATGATGCGGCGCAACGTGACGTTGGAAATCCATGCGGTGCGGCACGCCGCGCAGTCGGCCGTTCGGTGCCTTGCGCTGGGCCGGCGGAGAGAGTAGAACGAACGAAACCGTCCCTGACGGATGACCCATGTTCCGGGGCGGCCTGACAGAGGAGGCAAGTCATGCGCAAACGGATCTTCTGGTTGTTGCCGGACCTGGCGAGCGCCCGCCGCACCATGGACGACCTGCTGCTGGCCCGCATCGAGAACCGCCACATCCACTTCGTGGGACGCGACGGCGCCGACATGACGGGCCTGCACGAAGCCAACCTGTTCCAGACCTCGGACATCGTCCACGCGGCCGAAATGGGCCTGATGGTGGGCGGTGGCGTGGGCATCGTGGCAGGCGTGGTGGTGGCGATGTTCCCGATCGTCAGCGATACCCCGCAGTGGGGCCTGGTCGGCGTGCTGGCGGTGCTGGGCGCGGTGTTCGGCGCGTGGGCATCGAGCATGATCGGCAGCTCGGCCCCGAACAGCCGGTTGCGCGTGTTCGAGAAGGATATCGAGTCGGGCAAGCTGCTGCTGATGGTGGACGTGCCGCGCGGCCGCGTGGAGGAAATCGAGACGCTGCTGCAGAACGCCCATCCGGAAGCCCGCTTTGCCGGCCTGGACCCCGCCGTCCCGGCCTTTCCCTGAGTTGCCCGTGCCGTGGGCCCCGGCGGCCCGCGTCCCGGCCTGATCCACGCGCCCTGACCGGCGCGCCTCGGCGCATGTCCCGTCATGCGCCACGCTGCGGCCACACCCGAAACGTCAACCGGACCAGTCCGTTCGCGGTGTGCTGCCGCAGCAACAGTTCCCGCCCGTCGATTGTTCCCCGATTTGAACAATTACCCCCGTTAAGGTACTTTTCGTGAGCCGCCGCGCGGCGCATCGGCCGATGCGCCAGCGCCTGCGCGCGGGCAGCTCAAGAACACTATTAAAGCCAGCGCTACTGGAGGGGTCACAATGAGGAACGCACGATACGTCGCGTGCGGCATGCTTGCCGCCGCGCTCGGGTTTGTCACGCCCATGGCGGCACACGCCGAACCGGGCATCACCAAGTCCACCATCCGGATCGGCCAGTCGGCCGGTGTCAGCGGCCCGGTCGCGGGCTCCGTCAAGGAGCAGATCGCCGGGGCGCAGGTCTACCTGAACCACATCAACGCCAACGGCGGCGTGGCGGGGCGGCGCATCGAGCTGCTGACCTACGACGACGGCTTCGACGCCAAGCGCACGCCCGACAACGTCCGCAAGCTGATTGGCGAGGACAAGGTGTTCGCGCTGTTCATGGTGCGCGGCACGCCGCAGAACGAAAGCATCCTGCCGATCATCGGCGCCGAGAAGGTACCGCTGATCGCCCCGCTGACCGGCGCCATCACGTTGCACCGGCCCGTCAACCGCTACGTGTTCAACGTGCGCGCCAAGTACCAGGACGAGGTGGCCCGCGCGATCAACCACCTGGCCACGTCGGGCATGAGCCGCATCGCCATCTTCTACGCCAACGACGGCTTCGGCCAGGACGTGTTCGAAGGCTTCAACACGGCGCTCCAGGCGCGCGGCGTGCAGCCGGCCGGCGCGGCGTCGTTCAACCGGCCGATGGGCGACATCGCACAGGGCGTGGCCACGCTGAACAAGGCCAACCCGCAGGCGGTGATGGTGATCGGGTCGGGGTCGGAGGCGGCGCGGATCATCCGCGAGATGAAAAAGGGCGGCAGCCAGGCGCAGTTCGTCACGCTGTCGAACAACGCGGCCGATTCGTTCATCAAGGACCTGGGCGAGGACGGCAAGGGGCTGATCATCACGCAGGTGGTGCCGGGGATGAATTCGAGCCAGATGAGCATCGCCAGCGAGTACCGCGGGCTGGCCAAGGCCCAGAACCAGGAGCCCAGCAACGCGGGCATGGAAGGCTTCATGTCGGCCAAGGTGCTGGTGGAAGGGCTGCGCCGCGCCGGGCCCGAGCCCACGCGCGAGAAGCTGGTGACCGCGCTGGAAGGGCTGCGCGATTACGACCTGGGCGGCATCCTGATCAGCTACAGCCCGGCCCGCCATACCGGTTCGTCGTTCGTCGAGATGTCGATCGTCTCGTCGACCGGCAAGCTGATCCGCTGAGGCCCCGCCGCGCCCGGCGGGCTGCGGTATAGTGGCCGCCATGGCGACGACCCCCGCAGTCCATCCTTTCTCTCTGGCCCGCCGCGTGGCCCTGGTCACAGGCGGCGGGCAGGGCCTTGGCCTGGCGATGGCCGAGGCGCTGGCCGATGCCGGCGCCCACGTGATCGTCTGCGCGCGCAGCCCCGCACGGCTGGACCACGCCATCGACCACCTGCTGGCGCGCGGCGCCAGCGCGGAAGCCCTGGCGCTTGACATCACCGACGAAGCCGCCGTTGCGCAGGCGTTTGCCGATCTCGACGCGCGGCACGGCCGGCTCGACATCCTGGTCAACAACGCCGGCGCCCGCCAGCGCAGCGGCATGGCCGACCTGGACGCCCAGGACCTGCGCGCGATGCTGGAGACCAATCTGGTGGCCCCGTACGCGCTGTGCCGCCATGCGGCGCGCAGGATGCACCAGGGCGGCTACGGACGCATCGTCAACGTGACGTCGATCGCGGGACAGGTGGCGCGTGCCAACGACGTGCTGTATCCCGCCACCAAGGGCGGCCTGGACGCCCTGACGCGGGCCATGGCCGCCGACCTGGGCCGGCACGGCATCACGGTCAACGCCGTGGCGCCGGGCTACTTTGCCACCGAGCCGAACCAGGCCATGGTCGACGATGAAACCGTGGCCGAATGGCTGCGCAACCGCACGTCGCTGGGCCGCTGGGGCCAGCCGGCCGAAGTGGCGGGCGCCGTGGTGTTCCTGGCGTCGCCGGCGGCGTCGTACGTGACCGGGCAGGTGCTGGCCGTCGACGGCGGCTATCTGGGCCACTTCTGAGCGATACGCTCACCGGCGCGCGCCGCGCCCGTAGTGCGCGCGCAGGCAATCGATCATCGCGGCGGACGCCGCCGAATCGCCGCGGTCCTTGAGCCGCACCAGGCAGATCTCGCGCACCAGCGCCGGCATCTGCATCGGCCGCACGGCCAGCCCCTCGCGGCGGAACTGGAACAGCGCCAGCGCCGGCACCACCGACACGCCCAGCCCGGCCTCCACCAGCGCCGCCACCGTCGCCAGGTGTTCCACCTCCATCACCCCATTGAGCTTCAGCGGATGCATGGCCGCATCCAGGTGCTGGCGCACGCTGCTGGTGCGCGATAGCTGGATGAACGGCAGGCCGGCCAGCGCCTGCGGGGCGATGCGCCGCCTGGCGGCCAGCGGATGATCGGCCGGGCAGACCAGGTGGAAGGTGTCGTGGACCAGCGATTCCACGCGCAGGTCGGCGTCCTGGGCCGGGGCCGGCGCCAGCGCAAAGTCGGCCTGGCCGCGCCGGACCATGTCGATGCAGCCATCGGCCAGCTGGTCGTACAGCGCCAGCGAGATGCCGGGGTAGCGGCGATGGAAATCGGCCATCAGCGGCGGCAGGTCGCCACCGGCCAGCGACGGCAGCGCCGCGATGGCCACGCGGCCCTTGCGGCGCTCGGCGTGGTCGCGCAGGTCCTCGAACGCGGTTTCGAAGTCGGCCAGCAGGCGGGTGGCGACTTCCTCGAAGCGGCGGCCGTCGGCGCTCAGGTCCACGTGGCGCGTGGTGCGCTCGAACAGCCGGCTGCCCGCCTGGTCCTCCAGCGTCTGGATCAGCGTGCTGAAGGCCGACTGCGAGAGGTGGCACGCCTGCGCCGCCCGGGTGAAGTTGCGATGCGTGGCCAGCGCCACGAAGGCGCGCAGGTGCTTGACCGAGAGGTTCGACAGCATGGCGGGGCGGGGGCGGAGGATTGATCTGGGAAGTCGATAGATTAATCCAAATAATCCGTTTTGGCGGGGCAGAAGCCGGCCCTAGAATGGGATCGCCGTTCACTCCTGCCAGACGCTGCCACGCCCATGACTGCTCCCCTGCTGATCGGGTCCGGCGCCGGATTCTCCGGCGACCGCACCGATGCCGCCCTGCCCGTGGTGCGCACGCTGATTGCCGCCGGCGGCCCGGCCGCGCTGATCTTCGAGACGCTGGCCGAACGCACGCTGGCGCTGGCGCAACTGGCGCGCCGCAACAACCCCGAACATGGCTACGAGCCGCTGCTGGACCACCTGATGACGCCGGTGCTGGGCCTGTGCCTGGGCCACGGCATCCCGATCATCGGCAACTTTGGCGCCGCCAATCCGCGGGCCGCCGCGCGGCGCATCGTCGCGCTGGCTGCCGAACTGGGGCTGCCACGGCCGCGCGTGGCGGTGGTGGAAGGCGACGACCTGTCGCATGACGCCGGGCGCGAGCTGCTGCGCGGCATCGTCGGCGACGCGTTTCCGGACGCGCGCTTTGTCTGCGCCAATGCGTACATCGGCGCGCAGGGGATTGCCGATGCGCTGCGCGACGGCGCCCAGGTGGTGGTCTGCGGCCGCGTGGCCGACCCGGCGCTGGCCGTGGGGCCGGCGATGGCGCACTTCGGCTGGGCCTGGGACGACTGGAACCGGCTGGCCGCCGCCACCATGGCCGGGCACCTGCTGGAATGCGGCGCGCAGGTCAGCGGCGGCTACTTTGCCGATCCCGGCATGAAGGACGTGCCCGACGTGCACGCGGTGGGCTTCCCGATCGCCCGGCTAGACGCCGATGGCGGCATCGAGATCTTCAAGGCGGCCGATACCGGCGGCTGCGTCGACCTGCGCACCGTCAAGGAACAACTGCTCTACGAAGTGCACGACCCCTGTGCCTACCTGACGCCCGACGTGGTGGCCGATATCGGCGCGGTCAGCGTCGAGCAGGTGGGCCCCGACTGCGTGGCCGTGCGCAACATCCGCGGCCATGCCCGCCCGGCGCAACTGAAGGCCAACCTGTTCCACCACGGCGGCTGGTTTGCCGAGGGCGAGATTTCCTATGCCGGCCCCAACGCCGCCGCGCGCGCCCGGCTGGCCGCCGATATCGTGCGCCGGCGCATGCAGATGCTGGGCTTCGACGTGGCGATCCGCTTCGACCTGATCGGCGTGCTGAGCGTGTTTGGCGACGATGCCGGAACGATGCTGGCGCCGCCGCAGGCCGGCGAGGCCGCCGCGCGCGACGTGCGCCTGCGGGCCGCGCTGGCCCACGAGGACCAGGCCGTCGCCCAGGCGCTGCTGCGCGAGGTCAACGCGCTCTATACCTGCGGCCCGGCCGGCGGCGGGGGCGTGCGCACGGCCATGCGCGCGCGGCTGAACGCCACGTCCTGCCTGGTGCCGCGCGATGCGGTGACCGTCCGCCATGCCTTTGTCGACGCCTGACCCCGGAGCCGCCATGAACACGACCCACACCGTGCCGCTCTACCAGCTTGCCCACGGCCGCACCGGCGACAAGGGCGACCGCTCGAACATCAGCGTGATTGCCTACGATGCGCGCGACTTCGACCACCTCGTGGCCCACGTCACCGAAGACGCCGTGCGCGCGCTGTTTGCCGCGCGCCGGCCCACGGCCGTCAGGCGGTACGTGGTGCCGTCCATCCAGGCCATGAACTTCGTGATCGACGGCGTGCTGGACGGCGGCGTCAACGACGCGCTGAACCTGGACACCCACGGCAAGGCACTCGCGTTCCTGCTGCTGGGCCTGCCGATCCCCCTGCCGCCGCGGCTCGCCGGCGGCACTGCATGATTGCCGAGCCGTCCCAATGTCAAAACGATTCGAGGAGACACAGATGTACGGAATTCGCAGGCCGCTGGCCGTTGCCGCCCTTGCCACGTTCGCGTGCCTGGCCCTGCCCGCGGGCAGCGCCTGGGCCGAGTTCCCGGACAAGCCGATCCGCTTTGTCGTGCCGTTCGCGGCCGGCAGCGCCACGGACCAGCTTGCCCGGGCCATCGGGCAGGCCGTCACGGTCGACAGCAAGGCCACTGTCGTGGTCGACAACAAGCCCGGCGCCAATGGCTTCATCGCCGCCACCGATGTCGCCAAGGCCGCGCCGGACGGCTACACGGTGCTGATCACCACCAACACCACGCACGCCGCCAACGAGCACCTGTTCAAGAAGCTGCCGTACGACCCGGTGAAGGACTACGCGCCGCTGTCCGCGCTGGGCCGGGGTGGGCAGATCATGGTGGTCAATCCGCAGGTGCCGGCCAAGACCGTCGGGGAATTCATCGCGCTGGCGAAGAAGGAACCGGGCAAGCTCAGCTTCGGCAGCGGCAGTTCGTCGTCGCGCATCGCCGGCGAGCTGTTCCAGCAGATGGCCCACGTGCAGCTTCTGCACGTGCCGTACAAGAGCAATCCGCTGGCAATCACCGACCTGCTGGGCAACCAGATCCAGATGATGATCACCGACACGGCCACCGGCCTGCCGCAGGTGAAGACCGGCAAGCTGCGCGCGCTGGGCGTGTCCGGCAAGGCGCGCTCGCCGCTGGCGCCCGACGTGCCGACCATCGACGAGGCCGGCGTCAAGGGCTACGAGATGAGCTACTGGTTCGCGGCCTACGCCCCGGCCGGCACGCCGCCCGCCGTGGTGACCAAGCTGAACCAGATGCTGGTGAAGGCGGCCAGGAGCGAGACGGCGTCGAACTTCTACAAGACCACGGGTACCGACATCTTCACCAGCACGCCGGCCGAGCTGGCCAAGTTCCAGTCGCAGGAATCGGACAAGTGGGGCCGCATCATCAAGGCGGCCAATATCCAGCCCGAATAAGGCCCGCAGAAACGGGTACGCCCCGGCAGGTGCCGGGGCGTTGCTGTTATGGCGGGGCGAGCCGGGCGTGCGGCGTCCGCGGCACATGGCCGCGCGCCGGTCCGGGGCGCCGGGCATGACATTCCCTTGACAGGCCAGCGGCTCGCTGGCGCGCGTTTTCGCCTAGAGTGATCGGAGGAAGCAAGCGGGAGACAGGCCATGGCACACGGATTTCGCGGGATGTCGCACGGGCGGCGCAGGGTGCTGATCGCAGGCGGCTGGAGCATGCTGCTGACGGTGCCGGCCGGGCATGCCATGGCGCAGGGCACGCGCGAGCCGGCGCGGTTGAAGATCGGCGTGGTCGGATCGGGACGGCTGGGCGGCGCCGTGGGCAGCCTGTTCGTCAAGGCCGGCCATCCGGTCATGTTCGCGTCGCGCCATCCCGAGGAACTGAAGTCGCTGGCCGATCCGCTGGGCCCGCTGGCCCGCACCGGCACGGTGGCCCAGGCGCTGGCCTTTGCCGACGTGATCCTGCTGGCCGTGCCCTACAGCGCGGTGCCCGAGGTGGGGCAGCAGCACCGCTGGCAGGGCAAGATCGTGCTCGACGCCACCAACGCCATCGCGGCGCGCGACGGCGCCATCGTCGACGAGGTCAAGGCCAACGGCATCGGCGCGACGACGGCCAAGTACCTGAAGGGTGCGCGCATCGTCCGCGCGTTCAATTTCACGGGCGCGGCGGAATTCACGCGGGAAAGCCACCGCAGCGGGCCGCCGATGGCGGTGCCGCTGGCGGCCGACGATGCCGAGGCGCTGGCCGTGGCATCGGCGCTGGTGCGGGCGGTGGGATTCGAACCGGTGGTGGTGGGCGGGTTGTCGTCGGCGGACCGGTTCGCGCCGGGGGGCAAGCTGTTCCGCCAGATGGGTACGGCCGAGGAATTCCGGCGCGCGATGGCGCAGTAGGCGGCCTAGCGGCGGCGCCACTCCATCGCCACCATCGAGGGCGTAAAGCCAAGCTGGCCGAAGAAGGCTGCCTCCGAGGACCGCGCCGCACGCAGGACCCACGTGATGTCGGGATCGTTGCCCATCACGTGGCGCAGCAGCGCGCGGCCGATGCCGCGCCGCCGGTGCTGGGGCGCGACCGCGACCATCGAGATATACCCATTGGAGATGTCGTCGCACAGGGCGCGTGCGAAGCCGATGACTTCGCCGTGCTCCACGGCCACCGCCACGCGCTGCGAGTTGGCGATGAGCTGGGCAAAGCGCTCGGGATTGCCGACCCGTTGTTCCCAGCCGTTGGCAGCCAGCAGCAGCCGGGCTGCCTCGATCTCGGCGGGCAACGGATTACGGATTTCCATCGACAATTCCTCCTGCGTGATTCCGGAGCGCATGCGAGCAGCCCCTCCGGAAGTGGGGGACGCAGAGCGGCTGCGCCGCGATTCGCGCGATGTATCGCGCTGATTTGTCGCGTATTTCGGCGCAGAGTGTAGCGAAGCGGATGCGGCGGCGTCAAACAACTTTGGCCGCGGAGTGCGAGCGTCCGCACGCAGCAACGCCCCCGCCAGCGCGCGCCCGCGGCGGGGGCCGATGGCCTGTCGCGGCGCCAAGGCTGGCGGTATGATGGCTGCCATGGACGCCCCGATCTTCTCTTCCGCACACCCGGCCGACCAGTTGGCCGAATTCAGCGATGCCGATGACGCGCTGGCGCGCATCCGCGAGATCTACGACAGCTCCGTGGCGGCGGTGCGCGCGCGCTTCGACGCGTTCGCCCAGGGCAAGCCCCTGCCGTCGGCCGCGCACGCGTGCTATCCGTACCTCGGCATCTCCGTCAACCTGGAGACGATGGTCACCGACAGCCGCCCGTCGTGGGGCACGGTGGCCTACCCCGGCGTCTACGGCACCACGGTGACCCGGCCGGACCTGCTGTGCGACTACTACCGCGACCAGATCGAGCGCCTGATGCGCTATCACCGCGTGCCGGTGGTCGTAGGGCTGTCGCGCCGGCCGATCCCGCTGCCGTTCGTGATCGAGGCGTCGACCACCGACATCAGCTACACGCAGGCACGCGAGCTGGAAGCGTCGTTCGTGCTGCCCGAACTGAGCCGGATCGACGACTCCATCGCCAACGGCACCTTCGAGCCCACGCCGGGCGAGGCGTGGCCGCTGTCGCTGTTCTCCGCCGAACGGGTGGACCTGGCGCTGCAGCGGCTGTACCACTACACGGGCACGGCGCCGCAGCACTTCCAGCGCTTCGTGCTGTTCACGAACTACCAGCGTTACGTCGACGAATTCGTGGCGCTGGGCCGCAGCCTGATGTCGACCGATGGCGGCGACGGTTACGTGCGGTTCGTCGAGCCGGGCGACGTGGTGCAGGACCTTGGCGGCGTGGAGCCCGAGGACGCCACGCGGCCGCGCGCGCTGCCGCAGATGCCGGCCTACCACCTGGTGCGCGAGGACGGGCTGGGCGTGACGCTCGTGAACATCGGCGTGGGCCCATCCAATGCCAAGACCATGACCGATCACCTGGCCGTGCTGCGGCCGCATTGCTGGCTGATGGTGGGCCACTGCGGCGGCCTGCGCCGGTCCCAGCAACTCGGTGACTACGTGCTGGCGCACGCCTACGTGCGCGACGACCACGTGCTGGACCACGATCTGCCGCCGTGGGTGCCGGTGCCGCCGATCGCCGAGATCCAGGTGGCGCTGCAGGAGGCCGTGGCGCGCGTCACGGGGCTGTCCGGCACCGAGATGAAGACCCGCATGCGCACCGGCACGGTGGTGTCCACCGACGACCGCAACTGGGAACTGAAATCGAAGTCGCTCTACGCGCGCTTCAACCAGTCGCGGGCCATCGCCATCGACATGGAAAGCGCGGCCGTGGCCGCCAACGGCTTCCGGCTGCGGGTGCCGTACGGCACGCTGCTGTGCGTGTCCGACAAGCCGCTGCACGGCGAACTGAAGCTGCGCGGCATGGCCAACGCGTTCTATCGCCAGCGCGTCAGCCAGCACATGACGATCGGGCTCGAAGCAATCCGCATCCTGCGCGAGAATGGCGTCGAGCAGCTTCATTCCCGCAAGCTGCGCAGCTTCGACGAGCCGGCCTTCCGCTGACCCACTGGCGCCACGGTCCTCGTGGCGTCTCCCCATCCCCCTTCCCCGTCCCCCGCGCGCCCATAAAAAAGCGCGCGGGATTGCCGCGCGCAGTGAGACGGAAAGGTCGCCGGTTGGGCGGCCCTTCCTCGAGGAGACAAGTGGAAAGTGTTTGGGCGCTGCCGCGCCCAGGCCTCAGAAGCGGTAGCCGACGCCCGCGCTGAACAGCCACGGATCGAGGTTGACCGTGGAGACCTTCACGCCGTTCGAGTACACGTTGCTGGAGATCCAGACCTTCTTGGCGTCGACGTTCAGGAACCAGTTCTTGTTGATCTTGTAGTCCATGCCGATCTGCACCGCCGGGCCCACGCTCCAGCGGTCCAGGCCCAGCGTGCCGCCGGCCAGGTCCACGCCGTAGACGCGCGTGGCGTTCACGCCCAGGCCTACGTACGGGCGGAAGGTGCCGTTCGGCAGGAAGTGGTACTGCAGCAGCAGGCTGGGCGGCAGGTGCTTGAAGGAGCCGATCCGGCTGCCGTCCAGGCTGACGTCCTGCTTCTGCGGGTAGGTCAGCACCAGCTCGGCGGCGATGTGCGGCACGATGAAGTACGTGATGTCGACTTCGGGAATCCATTTGTTGTTGACGTGGATCCGGTCCGACGCGCCGACACCGCCCACGGGGTCGGACTTGTTGGCCATGTCCAGGTACGTCCCGCGCAGGCGGACCATCCAGTTGCCCTGGGCGTCGTCGGCGGCGATGGCCGGCGCGGCAAGGGTGCCGATCGTGGCGGCGGCAAGCGCCATGCAGAGCGAGGAGACGAGGGATTTGCGACGGGGAGTGTTGGCAGTTGTCATGGTGGTCAAGCACGGGACATCGAAAAAAGTGCGACCAGTGTGTCGTGCGAAAAGGCGCTCAACCTTGACGCAAAACAAGTGAACAACAGCCGACAGGAACTCCCTGCCCGCGCGTCGCGTATGCGCGACAGATCTTTGCCGGTGCTTGCCAGCGGCCGCCGAAGCTTCTATGGACATGCGGATTTATTCGTGGCGCGCGTGGCGCGGCGCCCGTACGCTGTGCGCTCGTGGTCGTGCACCGCGCATGTCGTGGGCGTCCGCCAGGACGTCTTTTAGGGTGTGCCCTGTGGGGGCAGGGCACACCAGCTTTTCACGCTGGCAGCGCCAGCGTTGCCCGCTCAGGCGGCCCGGGCCTGCTCGCCGCCGCGGGCCTGCAGATGGCGGTTCACGCCCGACACCATGGCTTTCAGCGATGCGGTCACGATGCTGGCGTCCACGCCGGCGCCAAAGCCCGTGGGCGAATCCCCGACCCGCACCTCGACGTAGCAGGCCGCATTGGCATCGGCGCCCGTGGTCATGGCGTGCTCGTGGTAGTCCATCACACGCACGGCAATGCCCAGACCGCGCGAGAACGCGTCGACCGCCGCGTCGATCGGCCCGTTGCCCTTGCCGCGTACCCGTGCCGGCTGGCCGTCGCGTACCAGTTCCATCTCGATCTCGACGGCGTTGTCGGCCGTGGACACCATGCGGTGCGAGACAAATCGCACCGGCGCGTCGACGTCCAGATACTCGCGGCGGAACAGCGCGTAGAGGTCTTCCGCGCTGGCTTCCAGGCCGGTCTCGTCGGTCATCGCCTGCACCGCGCGGCTGAACTCGATCTGCAGCCGGCGCGGCATGTAGATGCCGTGCACCTGCTCCAGCAGGTACGCCATGCCGCCCTTGCCGGACTGGCTGTTCACGCGGATCACGGCGTCGTAGCTGCGGCCCACGTCGGCCGGGTCGATCGGCAGGTAGGGCACTTCCCAGATCGCGTCAGGCTTCTGCTGCGCAAAGCCCTTGCGGATGGCGTCCTGGTGCGAGCCGGAGAACGCCGTGAACACCAGGTCGCCGACGTACGGATGGCGCGGATGCACGGGCAACTGGTTGCAGTGCTCCACGCACTGGCGCACCGCGTCGATATCGGAGAAATCGAGCTCCGGGTCCACGCCCTGCGTGTAGAGGTTCAGCGCCAGCGTGACCAGGTCGACGTTGCCGGTGCGCTCGCCGTTGCCGAACAGGCAGCCTTCCACGCGGTCGGCGCCGGCCATCACGGCCAGTTCGGCCGCCGCCACGGCGGTGCCGCGGTCGTTATGCGGATGCACGGACAGCACGATGTGCTCGCGCCGCGCCAGGCGCCGGTGCATCCATTCGATCTGGTCCGCGAAGACGTTCGGCGTGCTGCATTCCACCGTGGTGGGCAGGTTAAGGATCATTGGCCGGGCGGCGTCGGGCTGCCAGACGGCCGACACGGCGTCGGACACTTCCAGGGAGAAATCGAGCTCGGCCAGGCTGAAGGTCTCGGGCGAATACTCGTACGACCATGCGGTTTCCGGCATGGCGTCGGTCAGCGCGCGAATCAGGCGCGTGCCCGACACGGCCACTTCCTTGATCTCCTCGCGCGAGGCATTGAAGACGATGCGCCGCCACGCCGGCGCGATGGGGTTGTACAGGTGGACCGTGGCGCGCCGGGCGCCGCGCACCGATTCCACGGTCCGGCGGATCAGGTCTTCGCGGGCCTGGGTCAGCACGACGATCGTCACGTCGTCCGGAATGCGGTTTTCCTCGATCAGCATGCGGACGAAATCGAAATCCGTCTGCGACGCCGACGGAAAGGCAACCTCGATCTCCTTGAGGCCAACCGCCACCAGTTGCTCGAAGAAGCGCAGTTTGCGGGCGCTGTTCATCGGCTCGATCAGGGCCTGGTTGCCGTCGCGCAGGTCGGTGCTCATCCAGCGCGGCGCGCGCGTGATCTGGCGCGACGGCCAGGTGCGGTCGGGGATGTCGACAACGGTGGCAGGACGGTACTTGGCGGACGGGTTGCGCAACATGGGCATGGGAATCTCCTTCCTCGCGGGAAAGTGGCAACGCAAGGCGCCGCGCGCACGCGCACGCTTCACGTCGACGAAAAAAGGGAAAAGAGTGGCGAAAGGCTGCCGAACTGCCACGCGGCACTAGGCCCGGCAACCGATCGGTAGGCTTAGCAGTAGCGAGGAAGCGCGCAGCGCGCGGCACGACAGCAGGCCCGCGACGCGCGCGCGCACGGCGGCACCGATGCGCGGGGCATCAGCGGCGTGGCGGAGGTCGAGGGAAGTGGCTTGCATCGTACCGGGTAGAAGGGGCGGCCCGGCCTGGGGGCAGGACGGACGACAAAGCGTAGTGCAAAACGCGCGGACCCGTCAACCGCCGGCGTATTCCGGGGCGTCCAGCCCTAGCCCGATCGGGGGGACCTCCACCCGATATGTGCGCCGCCGCTCAATCATCTGGCCGGTACAGGACCTTGCCTATCGCGCCTAGGCTGATAGCACTCGGGACGGGACCGACAATAACGGGGGACAAATCATGCGCACACGCAAGTGGAGCGGCTGGGTCGCGTGCATCGCGACGGCGATGCTGATGGCGGCATGCGGGGGCGGCGGGGGCGGCGGCTCCGGCGCGGGCACGACGGCGCCGGCCGATACCGGCGGGGGTGCCAGCAATCCGGGCGGCGGCACGGCCACGCCGGTTGCCAAGTCGTACACGCTGGTCATCAACCGCACGTCGGGCCAGGTGGGCGTGGGCAGCACGATTTCGCTGACGGCGTCGGTTGTGGACGACCTTGGCAACGATGTCACGGGCGCGACGACCTTCACATGGTCGTCCAGCCATCCCTCGATCGCCGCCGTGGCGGGCGCCACCGTTCCCGGCAGCGCCGTGGTCACGGGCGTGGGCGTCGGCACGGCCACGGTCTCCGTGGGCGCGACGGTGGCCGGCAGCGCCGGCGCCACCACCGTGCTGCCGCAGGTGGCCGCGACGATTACCGTGGTGGCGCCGGGCACGCGCACCTACAGCCTGGCGCTGCCGTATCCGGTGCTGTCGATGACCAACGGGCAGGTGCTGCCGGTGACCGCATCGCTGATCGACAGCGACGGCGCGGATCGCTCCTCGGCCGGCACGGGCTGGACGTGGCGCAGCAGCACGTCCGCGGTCCAGGTGAGCGGCGCGACGAACGTGGGCACGCTGGTCGGCGCGAACACCAGCGACACGCCCGCGCTGTCCGTCGTCAGCGTCCAGGTGACCGCGCCCGACGGCAACACGCTGACCGGCGCCTTCCCCGTGTCGGTGTTCAAGACGAGCGTGCAGACGTACCGGCTGGTGCTGTCGCAGTACGGCCAGCAGATCAACGCGCTGAACGTGCTCAACGGCTATCCGCAGCAGTACAACTCGCAGGTGGTGCGCAACGACAATATCGATGCAACGGCCGATTTCACTGGCCTGTGGGCCATCACCACCACCTCGCCCTCGCTGGCGGCGCTCATCAACGGCACCACGCACGTCACCACGGTGACGACGAGCCGGCCGAATGGGTCGCAGCCACTGCAGAGCATGTTGTCCGAGATGGCTGGCAGCCTGACGCTGTCCGCCAAGCCGCGCGCCACGCTGCTGGTCACCGAGACGCCGAAGTGGGCGCTGGTCTACGATGGCCCGAACCCGCTGGTGGTGCCGGGCGGCGGCATCCCGGTGGCGGCACACATCATGGAGCGCGGCAACGACAACGGCATCATGAACTGCAACGGCACGTGGGCCTGGAGCGTGGTGAGCGGGCCGGTCACGCTGACTCCGGCGCTGACCGACAACTCGCGCAATATCGTGCCAACTGGCTCGGGACCGTTCATGCTCAAGGCCACCTGCACGGCCGGCACGGACACGCCGGTCTCGCTGATGATTCCGGGCACGGCGCAGTAAGGCTTCAGGATCTCCGGACGGACGAAGGCCCGCCGCGATGGCGGGCCTTCTTTATGGCTAAACGGGAGAAGCGTCCCCCTTTCTACGTACTATTGAGTTAGTGGGGAAACTGAATCGACCACCGAGTGGATTCCCTCATGTCGGGCGTCGCGTCGATGCGCTTTGCCCAGGTCTCATCCTGTTCTCTCTGCTTTGCCTCCTCCACTTCGTCGGTCAGGCCGAAGGTATCGGTAGCGCGCGTCTGGAAGTACAACGTTGGCGACAGGACGTGATCGTGCCAACTGGTCAGCATCGTGTCATGAACCAGCATGTCGAACAGCATCATGACTTTCTCGGGCAATGGATTCATGCCCGTGGCGCCCTCCTTCCACGCAGTGGCAAGCGTCAGTGCCTCGGGGCTCATTAGCATCGACTCCAATATATCGGCCGCGTTCTTCATGTCGTCATTGTCGTGGGGCTGTGTTTTGGCGAGGTCTGCCGCCCTTTTTATCCCGGCCTGCGTTGATAGCCATCGCGTTTGCGATGCCGCCTCCTCACCGATGCGGTCCCACACCTTCATGGAGGGACGTTGCAACGCTCCCAACGTATTTCGAAGCGATTCGCGCTCGGCATCGTGTGCCTCGGACATACGGATCCAGGCCGCAGCCATCGCCTCGCGATCAAAGGACGTACGTTGTCTTTCGGCCCGGTACGCGTCTTCGGCCTCTCGGGCTGCCTGCGCCGTTTCCCGATGCTGCCGTTTCAGATCCTCGGCGGGTTCGTTCAGCAATGTGCGAAACGCCGGCGACTGGTAACGCACCGCCAGCCAGCGGAGGAACACTTCCATATGGGCGGTGAAATCGAGCCCTTCCTTGCGCGGCACGAGTTCACGATACGCAGAAATCAGATCCGGGATCTTGTAACTGGCGTTGCCTTGGGTGATGGTTGGCGCCAGCGAGAATTTTTCGTAAGTCTCCGGCTTATAGTTCCCTAGTTCTAGCACCGTGTCGAGCCTTGCCCCGGCCATGAGCGCCTCATGCAACATGTCTCTCAGTACGATGCGTTGCAGTTCTCCACGGAATCCCAACGACCCGGGTGGGGCACCACCCGTGATGTCCTCGCTGGTCCCCGGGTAGAGATATTGCTCACCCCGCGTGTTCTCCAGGCTATCGAGCCGTTGATAGAAACGCAGTTCGTGCGCCGCCGCAAAATGGACGCATTTCTGGACGATGGCAGGGACGGCAAGCTCGCGGTCGCCGTGGTGCTGTTTAACCATCCCGATGACCGGCACCATACTGAGCAACTCATTCGCGGCCATGACCGAGGACACGGAATCGAGCAAGCCGAGAAACCGGATTTCGATGGGATGGCCTTCCTTGCCCCACTCGCCGCCGATACGCAGATCCAGATCCGTGCGCTGCTTGTACTTGCGAACCAGTTCATTCACGAACGCGCGTGCGATCACGCCGCCCCGATCCGCCCCAAACACCGAGACTTCAAAGTATTGGACCTTGTCCATCTGCGACGTCACATCGCGATAGGCCGCTTCGAATTGCTTCAAGGCACACTGCAGACGGTCGTGGACGCTGGTTCCAAACACCATCGCGGCCGCATGGCTGTCGCGCAGGAAGGGAATGGAATCAATTCCCATATCAACGGCGATGGATTTCACGGCAACCGCCGCGGCCTTGAGCGGATTCTTCTTGATGTCATACAGCGCTGCCCGGACCGATGCCTTGCCGCGCGCGACCCACCGGCTTTCGGTCGCAAAGGCCAGTACGCGTCCAGCTTTGGCCGGGATGGCGTTTGCTTCCTTGAGAATATCGTCATGGATCCTTGCAACCGGGCGCCACGACATCTCATCGAAGGCTTCGGATAACGCCTTCTCTGCCACCTTGCCGGGAATCTTTGGGATATCCAGGATCTTGGACACGCCGGTTGCTTTCGTGGCGGTGTTCGTGGCCGTCTTTGTGGCGAGATTCACCGCCGATTTTCCTGCCTTGGTTGCCCCCGAGATAATCTCGCTGTTCTCGGCGTCCTTGTTCAGCGGTGTGCCGAGGCCGGAGTAGTAGAAGCGGTACCAGAACTGGTTGGGAAAACCCTTGCGCCGGCGGTCGTCGTTATCCCGATGTGCTTCCCAAAGTCGGCATATGTTCGAGTAACGGGATGTCTTCGGATCGTCCTGGTCCCTGTGACGTCCGAAGCCATCGAAGAAGAACCCCATCTTGACAATCGCGCCACACGGGATGCACTCGTCACGTTTTAGCGCCTTGTCAGAAATGAGCATGCCGTCCAACACCTCGTGGGGTGTGGCGTCTGCAGGATTGATTTTCCAAGAGTCAGTCATGGTTCGCTCCTGTGGCAGCTTGCTTGAACGTGTTCTGCTTCAACTCCTTGACGATCGGCGCAGCCAGGTTCTCCATGGCTGCACCAAACGCACCTGGCTTGTCCTTGGTGTCGGCAATGATTTGCTGGATGGCGGGATGCGCGTCGAAGTTCGGATTGACGAAAAGGGTGTAGTAAACGTACTGCTGCAGATCCTGTGTATCGGTTAGTCGGTATTTGATCCAACCTTGTCCGGCGATCCTTGCCGTTCTGCGGAAGGCAACCCAATCTTCCATGGTGCTATTAAAAGTTTTTCCCTGCTTCTTGAACAGCCACGAATCAATGTCTGAATAGAAGATCCGTGTGCCGCGCAGATCGGTTCGAAATTCGAAGTCCAAACTGTCGTCTGGATAAAAGTGCAAGCCGAGTACCCGCATGCCGGGCTCGCCCTTGATCTCGGTTGCGGGCAGATGGAATTTTGCTGTCTTCGTGATCGTCTGGATTCGCTCACCCGCATCGAGCGAACGGATCGCTTCATCCGCATCGTAGACCACCCATTTCACAGTGAAATCGGTCCCTTTCAGGTTGTAGCAGCAACTAAGCGAACCTGCGCCAGACCCAGGTGGTAGATCCCCCCCACCACTCGCGCTGTTCCCAAACTCATCCGTAATCACAAACCGGCTCAGGTTGTACGGCGTGTAGTTGAATCCCGCGATGCTCAATCCGCCATAAGTGGGTACTGACGACACTGCGTCGCACCCTGCTATCCATGTCATGGCGAATAGCAGTATCCCTATCAGCTTTCTATTCATGTTCGACCCTTTCAGCACGTTCTTCATTCCCTGTTGTTAATCACTGGGCGTCGGTTCAGCATTGGTGACTCCCGTTGAGGCCTTCTTGAACTTGTCCCGTTTCAGTTCTTCAACGAGTGGTGCGCTCAGGCTCTCCATGGCCGTGCCAAATGCGCCCGGCTTGTCCTTGGTCTCGGCCATGATTTGCTGGATGGCGGGATGCTGATCAAATCGCGGATTCAGCAGCGCGAAATAGACGTATTGCTGGAGGTCTTTCGTATCGGTGAGGCGGTACTTGAGCCAGCCGCCTGCGGCAAGGCGTGCGGCTCGACGAAACTCAACGCTGCTATGGTCTTCGTTAGGATTGATGAGATTTTTATGGGTCTTTCGCAGCCAGTCCCATATATCCGCGTATTGAATCCGCGTACCGCGCAGATCCGTTCGGAACTCGAATTCCACGTGATCATCAGGATAGAAGTGCAGTCCCAGCACCCGCATGCCAGCATCTCCCTTGATCTTGGTGGGGGGCAAATGGACGTGCGTCGTTTTGCTAATCTTCTGAATTCGCTCGCCAGCATCGAGGGAACGGATCGCTTCGTCCGCATCGTAGACCACCCATTTCACAGTGAAATCGGTCCCTTTCAGGTTGTAGCAGCAACTAAGCGAACCTGCGCCAGAGCCGGGCATCAGATCTCCCCCACCACTCGCGCTGTTCCCATACTCATCCGTAATCACAAACCGGCTCAGGTTGTACGGCGTGTAGTTGAATCCTGCGATGCTCAATCCGCCATAAGCGGGTTCTGACGACACTGCGTCGCACCCTGTCATCCATGTCATGGCGAAAAGCAGTATCCCTATCAGCTTTCTATTCATGTTCGATCCTTTCAGCACGTTCTTCATTCCCTGTTGTTAATCACCGGGCGTCGGTTCAGTATTGGTGACTCCTGTCGCGGCCTTCTCGAACTTGTCCCGTTTCAGTTCTTCAACGAGTGGCGCGCTCAGGCTCTCCATGGCCGTGCCAAACGCGCCCGGCTTGTCCTTGGTCTCTGCAATGATTTGCTGGATGGCGGGATGCGCGTCGAAGTTCGGATTGATCAAGAGGGTGTAGTAAACGTACTGCTGCAGATCCTGTGTATCGGTTAGTCGGTATTTGATCCAACCTTGTCCGGCGATCCTTGCCGTTCTGCGGAAGGCAACCCAATCTTCCATGGTGCTATTAAAAGTTTTTCCCTGCTTCTTGAACAGCCACGAATCAATGTCTGAATAGAAGATCCGTGTGCCGCGCAGATCGGTTCGGAATTCGAAGTCCAAACTGTCGTCTGGATAGAAGTGCAAGCCGAGTACCCGCATGCCGGGCTCGCCCTTGATCTCGGTTGCGGGCAGATGGAATTTTGCTGTCTTCGTGATCGTCTGGATTCGCTCACCCGCATCGAGCGAACGGATCGCTTCGTCCGCATCGTAGACCACCCATTTCACAGTGAAATCGGTCCCTTTCAGGTTGTAGCAGCAACTAAGTCTTCCGGCACCGGACCCCGGTGGCAGGTCACCGCCACCACTCGCGCTGTTCCCATACTCATCGGTAATCACAAACCGGCTCAGGTTGTACGGCGTGTAGTTGAATCCCGCGATGCTCAATCCACCATAAGTGGGTTCTGACGACACTGCGTCGCACCCTGCCATCCATGTCATGGCGAAAAGCAGTATCCCTATCAGCCTTCTATTCATGTTCGACCCTTTCAGCACGTTCCTCATTCCCTGTTGTTAATCACCGGGCGTCGGTTCAGCATTGGTGACTCCTGTCGCGGTCTTCTTGAACTTGTCCCGTTTCAGTTCTTCAACGAGTGGCGCGCTCAGGCTCTCCATGGCCGTGCCAAACGCACCTGGCTTGTCCTTGAACTCTGCAATGATTTGCTGGATGGCGGGATGCTGATCAAATCGCGGATTCAGCAGCGTGAAATAGACGTATTGCTGGAGGTCTTTCGTATCGGTGAGGCGGTACTTGAGCCAGCCGCCTGCGGCAAGGCGAGCAGTTCGACGAAACACAACGCTGGTCTCGTCTTCGCTATCTGGATTGATGAGTTTCCGGTGAGTCTTGCGTAGCCAGCTCCATATCTCCACATAGTGAATTCGAGAGCCGCGCAGATCCGTTCGGAACTCGAATTCCACGTGATCATCAGGATAGAAGTGCAAGCCCAGCACCCGCATGCCGGTTTCTCCCTTGATCTTGGTGGGGGGCAAATGGACGTGCGTCGTTTTGCTAATCTTCTGAATTCGCTCGCCAGCATCGAGGGAGCGAATGGCCTCGTCGGCGTCGTAGACGTCCCACTTCACCGTGAATTCGGTCCCTTTCAGGTTGTAGCAGCAACTCAGGGAGCCCTCACCGGATCCGGGCATCAGATCTCCCCCACCACTCGCGCTGTTCCCAAACTCATCCGTAATCACAAACCGGCTCAGGTTGTACGGCGTGTAGTTAAAGCCCGCGATGCTCAATCCACCATACGTGGGTTGCGATGACACTGCGTCGCACCCCGCCATGCATGTCATGGCTAACAGCAGTGCTCCCAACCACCTTCTTTTCATGTTGTGACCCTCTTTGCAGGCGTAAATGCTTGATCGGGAGGGGCTATACATGGCTGCACGATGACGAGACCCACCCCGGCGCGAGGACGTTACGCCGCTTCGATTCGACTGAGAACGGCCAATCTCGACATGAGCAAATGACGATCAAAAGCAGGCGACAAATCGGACTATTGCTATTTGCGGTGGACGCTTATCAGCGCCAAAGCAAAAACGGCGACCCTGGGGTCGCCGTTCATGTTTGTCGCTTGCTGTCGGATTTCGTGGATGTCAGGTTTTGCGGACGAAGCGAATGATCTGTTCGTCACTGGCCTTGCTGTCCGGGGAACCTGCCCCGCTGGAGGTATTCGAGCCGCAGGTGCCGCATCCGCTGTTGGTTTCGCATCCCGAGGCGCAGCCCGCCGCCTGGGTGGGCGAGAGCCAGCGGGCCAGCCAGCCGCGCCAGCCGGGTGCCGAGGCGCCGCCTAGCGTGGCCGCCAGACTGGCCTTGATGCGCTCGCGCGTGCGGGGCATGTATCGGCCCGCCACGTGGATCGCGCAGGCCAGCACGATCAGCGGAACGATCAGGGTTTCAAAGGCGTGATAGAGCGTCATGGCCGTTTGACTGGCGTGCGGCACGCCAGTTTCCTCCGTTCAGGTCAGCAGCAGCGCCACGCGATAGGTGATGAACGACGCCAGGTAGGCCAGCCCGGTCAGGTAGGCGGCCGATGCGGCCATCACCTTCCAGGAATTGGTCTCGCGACGGATCACCGCCAGCGTGGAAATGCACTGCGGCGCAAACACGTACCACGCCAGCAGCGACAGCGCCGTGGCCAGCGACCACTGCGCGGCGATCATCGGCGCAAGCTGCACGGCCACCGCCTCGTCGCTGCCCGACAGCGCATAGACCGTGGCCAGCGCACCCACCGCCACCTCGCGCGCGGCCAGGCCCGGCACCAGCGCGATACAGATCTGCCAGTTGAAGCCGATTGGCGCGAACACGTGCTCCAGCGCGCGGCCGATCATGCCCGCGAAGCTGTAGTCGATGGGCGGCAGCGTGGCGCCTTCGGGCGGCGACGGGAACGTGGCCAGGAACCACAGCAGCACCGTCAGCGTCAGGATCACCTTGCCCACGCGGGCCAGGAAGATGCGCGCGCGTTCCCACAGCCCGATGGCGATGTCGCGCGGATTCGGCACCCGGTACGACGGCAACTCCATCAGCAGCGGATGGTCGGTGCGGTCGCGGCGGAACCACTTCAGCACGTAGGCCACCACCAGCGCGCTGACGATGCCGGCCACGTAGAGCACGAACAGCACCAGCCCCTGCAGGTTGAACAGCCCGGCCACGGTCCGTTCCGGGATGAACGCGCCGATCAGCAGCGCATAGACCGGCAGCCGCGCCGAACACGTCATCAGCGGCGCCACCAGGATCGTGGTCAGCCGGTCGCGCGGGTCCTGGATCGTGCGGGTGGCCATGATCCCCGGGATCGCGCAGGCAAAGCTCGACAGCAGCGGGATGAACGACCGGCCCGACAGCCCCGCGCCCATCATCAGCCGGTCCAGCAGGAACGCGGCGCGCGGCAGGTAGCCCGATTCCTCAAGCGTCAGGATGAACAGGAACAGGATCAGGATCTGCGGCAGGAACACCACCACGCTGCCCAGCCCGGCGATCAGGCCGTCGACCAGCAGGCTCTTGAGCATGCCGTCGGGCATCAGGGCTCCCAGCCATGCGCCGAACACGTGGATGCCGCTCTCGATGGCGTCCATCATCGGCTCGGCCCACGAGAACACGGCCTGGAACATGAAGAACAGCAGCACGGCCAGGATCACCAGGCCGAACACCGGATGCAGCACCACGCGGTCCACCGCGTCGTCGAAGCGGGCGGTGCGGGCGGGCATCTTCACGGCGGCGTCCAGCAGGCGCTTGACCTCGGCGTGGGTGTCCAGCTCGCTCACGCTGTCCAGCGGCTGCGCGGGCGGGGCGGGCGGCAGCGTCTCGTCGAACAGCTTCACCAGCGCCGCGGCGCCATCGCGCTTGACGGCCACGGTCTGCACCACGGGTACGCCCAGCGCGCGCGACAGCGCCTCGCGGTCGATCAGGATGCCGCGCCGCGCGGCGGCGTCGCTCATGTTGAGCACAACCACCATCGGCAGGCCCAGCCGGCGCAACTCCAGCACGAAGCGCAGGTGCAGACGCAGGTTGGTGGCGTCCACCACCGACACCAGCAGGTCTGGCCGCGCCTCGCCGGGGCGCTGGCCCATGCAGACCTCGCGCGTGATGGCCTCGTCCAGGCTGGCCGAATGCAGGCTGTAAGCGCCGGGCAGGTCGAGGATGCGGACCGTCCGGCCGGCCGGCGACGTGAACTGGCCTTCCTTGCGCTCGACGGTCACGCCGGCGTAGTTGGCCACCTTCTGGCGGCTGCCGGTCAGGCGGTTGAACAGGGCGGTCTTGCCGCAATTGGGGTTGCCGACCAGCGCGATGCGCAAGGCGGAGGCGTTCTGGGCAACTGACATGATGGGGGGAGAAAGGTCGGCGGGCAGGCCGTCAGGCGATGCGCTGGGCGGCGTCGGACGCGGCGGACTGGCCGGCCTGCTCGGCCGGGGCGATGCTGGAGACGGTGGCCGAAGCCACTTCCACGGCGATGCGCTCGGCTTCCGAGCGGCGCAGGGCAAATCGCGTGAAGCCTACCTGGGCCACCAGCGGGTCCTTGCCGAACGGGCCGAACGTGACAATCTGCACGGTTTCGCCGGGCACGAAGCCAAGATCGCGCAGGCGTCGCGCGACGGGGTCGTTCGGGGTGGCATCATCCACCGACTTGACGATGGCGACCGTGCGCCGGGGCAGTTCAGGCAACCGCATATGCTTCCAGTCCAGAGGCGGGATCGCCGCCGCGCAACAGGGAAAATCCTGTCGGATACGTAAATAAAAATCGTTCTCGATTGTATAGCATTCGCGCCACTTGCGTGCTGTAGCCGGGGTCTTGTTAGCCGTTTGTAATGTTTGCGGGAATAGCCGCCGGCCCCATTCGTATACGGAAGACCGACCCCCATTCCTCATCCCATGGATTTAGATTTCACCGACGACACGCTGCGCGAAGTGATTCCCCGGCTGCGCCGCTTTGCCGTCTCGCTGACGCGCAACGCGTCGAGCGCCGACGATCTGGTCCAGGCCTGCCTGGAGCGCGCGCTGTCGCGCCGGGCGTCCCGCCAGGCAGGCACCGACCTGCGCGCGTGGCTGTTCTCGATCCTCTACCGGCTGTTCCTGGACGGCCAGCGCCGCGCCCAGCGCTATGCCGGCCTGCTGACGCTGTTCGGCGTGGGCAGCGACGAGGACAGCGCGCCGTCCGCCGAGGACGTGGTGATGACCCGCTCCGCGCTGGACGGCTTCAACCAGCTCACCCCTGAACAGCGCGCGCTGCTGCTGCTGGTCACCGTGGAAGGGCTGAGCTATCAGGAAGCCGCCCAGGCGCTCGACGTGCCCATCGGCACCGTGATGTCCCGCCTCTCGCGCGCCCGCAAGGCGCTGCGCGCGCTGACCGACGGCAAGGTCGTCCGTCCTCCCCTGCAGGTGCTCAAATGAATACGCTGATGCCCACCGAACCGGAACTCCACGCCTATGTCGATGGCGAGCTGGACGCCGCGCGGCGTGCGCAGATCGACGCCCTGGTCGCCAGCCATCCCGAACTGGCCCGGGAGGTCGACGCGATCCGGCACGACATGCAGCGCCTGCGCGCGAGCCTGGAGCCGCCGCCGGCCGATACCCCGGCCCGGCTCGACCCGTTCCGCATCCGCCGCGGCCTGCGCGACCGCGCCCGGCACCGCGTGGCCATCGCCGCCTCGCTGGTCATGGCGCTGGCCCTGGGCGGCGTGGGCGGCTGGCAGGGGCGCGACATGGCGCTGCGCCAGACCTACCTGCCGATGGCCGATGCGATGTCGGCCTACCGCCTCTTTGCCGCCGGCGATGCCGCGCAGATGGTCGACGTCCGGGCCAGCGACGCCCGCGACCTCCAGGTCTGGCTGGACCGCCATTTCGTGCAGCCGGCCCCGCTGCCCGATTTCTCGGCCCATGGCTTCCGGCCCGTCGGCGGCCGGCTGATGTCCACCGAACAGGGCCCGGCGGCGATGATCCTGTACCGCAACCCGCAGGCGCAGGCCATCGTCTATTACGTACGGCCGTCTGGCGCGCTGCACCTGCGCAACGGCGCCCGGACCGAGGGCAACCTGATGGCCCAGTACTGGCGCAACGGGCGCTATCTCTACGCCGTGGTTACGCCCACCGACATCCCGTCGGCGCGGCCGGTCCAGCAGGCGGTTGATCCAGGGCGTACATGACACCGGGGCCGGACCTTGGGGATTACCATCGTCCGGCGCAGGAATTGGGCCGTCCGGGCGACTTTTCCAATCAAATAACGCATTTGCGGTATTGGTACCGCCCGGCCCCCGGGCATAAGCTGCACGCACGCTGAACACCCCGTTCCACGCGTACTTCAGGCCACTGGTTCTCTGGACCAGTGGCTTTTTTCTTTTCAGGCCCCCGGTGCGGCCTGCCGGACCGTTTCGACGAAATGGTCGCGCGCCGGATGGTCGGGCGCCTGCTTCCAGACGCAGTACACCTCGGACGGCACCGTGGCATCGGCCAGCGGCCGGAACGCCGCGCCGGCCATGCCCGAGCGCGCCATGGCCGCCGGCACCACCGCCACGCCCATGCCCTGCGACACCAGCGATACCACCGACAGCCAGTGCCGCACCTCGTGGCGGATGCGCGGGTAGAAGCCCTGCGCGGCGCACATGTCGAAGATCCGGCTGTAGTAGTCGGGCGACGCCTTGCGCGAGAACAGCACGAACGGCTCGCCGCGCAGGTCGGCCAGCGCCACCGCCGGGCGGGTGGCCAGCGGGTGATCGGCCGGCATGCAGCAGACAAAGGGCTCCGAATGGGCCAGCGTGGCCGCCAGTTCGTCGGGCACCCGGCTGGTGTGGACAAAGCCGGCATCCAGCTCGCCATGCAGCAGCGCGTCGATCTGCTCCTGCGAGTTGAGTTCGGTCAACGCCACATGGATGCCCGGATAGCGCGCCTGGAATTCCTGGAGCCGCTGGGGCAGCCCCCGGTACAGCATCGACCCGACAAAGCCCACGCGCAGCCGGCCCACCGCGCCGGCCTCGATCTCGCGCGCCAGCAGCCGGGCCGACTCCGCTTGGGCCAGCAGCGCGATGGCCGATTCCCGGAACGCCCGGCCGGCCGCCGTCAGCCGCACGCCCCGGCTGTCGCGCTCGAACAGCCGGGCGCCCACCGACGCCTCCAGCTGCTGGATGTTGAGCGACAGCGGCGGCTGCGAGATCGACAGGCGCCGGGCGGCGCGCCCGAAGTGCAGCTCCTCGGCCAGCACCAGAAAGTAACGGAGGTGACGGAATTCCATGGCGATACAGAATTTGTATGGATCGAGCCAATTTTAGAATTGGACGCAAATCGTTGGCGATCAAATAATGCATCCCAAACCATCCCGCCCCGTTCCGCAGGGCAGGGAGACTCCGGAGACCTGCATGCCCGCCCGCGCCGCCCGCACCGCCCCCAACCCACCCGCGCCCGCCCAGCCCGACGCCCATCCGGTGCCGGACCGCCACGGCGCCAGCCTGTTCGCGGCCGATCCGGACCTGCGCGCGCTGCTGCCGCTCTACCTGCCGGCCGACCTGTTCAACCACCTGCTGCCGCACCTGGAGCGCATGGGCGCGCTGGCCGGCGGCGTGCTCGACGAACTCGCCAACGTGGCCGACCATGCGCCGCCCACGCTGTCGCACCGCACGCGCACCGGGCTCGACGCCCAGCGCATCCACAAGCATCCGGCCTACGTGGAACTGGAGCGCGTGGCCTTTGCGGAATTCGGCCTCGCGGCGGTGTCGCACCGGGGTGGCGTGCTGGGCTGGGACAAGCCAATGCCGCCCGCCGCCAAGTACGCGCTGACCTACCTGTTCGTGCAGGCCGAGTTCGGCCTGTGCTGCCCGCTGTCGATGACCGATTCACTGACGCGGACGCTGCGCAAGTTCGGCGATCCGGCGCTGGTGCAGCGCTTCCTGCCCAACCTGACCACGCAGGTGTTCGACGACCTGTACCAGGGCGCCATGTTCATGACCGAGCAGGGCGCGGGCTCCGACGTGGCCGCCACGGCCACGCGCGCCATCCGCGATGCCGGCGCCGAGGGCGGCTGGCGCCTGGTGGGCGACAAGTGGTTCTGCTCCAACCCCGACGCCGCGCTGGCGATGGTGCTGGCCCGCGTGGAAGAGGCCGACGGCACGGCGGTCGACGGCATCAAGGGCGTGTCGTTGTTCCTGCTGCCACGCACGCTGGCCGACGGCAGCGCCAACCACTACCGCATCATCCGCCTCAAGGACAAGCTCGGCACCCGCTCGATGGCCAGCGGCGAGATCCGGCTGGAGGGCGCCCACGCCTACCTGGTGGGCGAACCGGGGCGCGGCTTCGTGCAGATGGCCGACATGATCAACAACTCGCGGCTGTCCAACGGCGTGCGCGCCGCCGGGCTGATGCGCCGCGCGCTGACCGAGGGCCAGTTCATCGCCGCCGAGCGCCGCGCATTCGGCAAGCGGCTGGCGGACATGCCGCTGATGCGCCGCCAGCTGCTCAAGCTTGCGCTGCCCACCGAGCAGGCGCGCACGATGGTGTTCCAGACCGCCGAGGCGCTGCGCCGCGCCGATGCCGGCGAGCCCGACGCCTATCCGCTGATGCGCATCCTGACGCCGCTCATCAAGTTCCGCGCCTGCCGCGACGCCCGCAAGGTCACCGGCGACGCCATGGAGATGCGCGGCGGCTGCGGCTACATCGAGGAATGGACCGACCCGCGCCTGGTGCGCGACGCGCACCTGGGGTCGATCTGGGAAGGCACGAGCAACATCGTCGCGCTCGACGTGCTGCGCGCCATCCGCCGCGAAGGCTCGCTGCCGGTGCTGCGCGCCTACCTGCAAGGGCTGCTTGCCGATACCCCGCTGCACGACCGCGCGCGCACCGTGTTCGCGTCGGCCATCGACCGCGCCAAGGCCCAGGCCGCGCAGGCGGCTGACGCCGGCGCCGATGGCGACGTGCTGGCCCGCCAGGCGGCCTCCGGGCTGTATCACGTGACCAGCGCCGTGGCGATGGCGTGGGAAGCCGGCCGCATCGGATCGGTCCGGCGCATGCGCCTGGCGCAGCTGGTGCTCGTGCATCGCGTGCTGCCGCAGGACCCGCTGGCCGGCGGCACCGAGCCCGACTGGCTGGCCGATACCGTGGCCCCGCCCGCCGACGCCCCCGTGCGCGCGGCCGGCGCGGTCGACGCCATCAACCTGTTCTGACGTTCCAGCCGTATCGATACAGGCGCGGCCAGGACCGCGCCGATCCCAGACCCGCCTTACCCGGAGACAACGCATCATGCCCCACTGGCACCGCCGCGCGGCCCTGTCCGCCATCGCCTCGTTCGCCGCCTGCACGCTGCTGGCCACGCCCGCGCTGGCGCAGAAGGATTTCCCGAGCAAGCCCATCATGCTGGTGGTGACGTACCCGCCGGGCGGCCCCACCGATGCCATGGCCCGCACGCTGGCCGCCGCGCTCAAGAACAGCCTGGGCCAGCCCGTGGTGGTGGAAAACCGCGCCGGCGCGGGCGGCAATATCGGCGCCGAGGTGGTGGCGCGCGCCGAGCCGGACGGCTACACGCTGATGTTCGGCACGTCGGCGCCGCTGGCGATCAACGTGAGCCTGTATCGCAAGATCAACTACGATCCGGTCAAGAGCTTCGCGCCGGTGATCCAGATCGGCCACCTGCCCAACGTGCTGGTGGTCAACCCGGCCGTGCCGGCGAAGAACGTGCAGGAGCTGATTGCCTACGGGCGCGCGCATCCGGGCAAGCTGACCTATGCGTCGTCCGGCAACGGGGCGTCGTCGCACCTGGCCGGCGTGCTGTTCAACAACCTGGCCGGCACCGACTTCCAGCACGTGCCGTACAAGGGCACCGGCCCGGCGCTGAACGACCTGCTGGGCGGGCAGGTCAGCATGACGTTCACCGACGTGCTGACCGCGCTGCCGTTCATCAAGAGCGGCAAAGTGCGGGCGCTGGGCGTGACCACAAAGGGCCGCTCGCAGGCGCTGCCCGACGTGCCGACCGTGGCCGAGCAGGGTGTCCCGGGCTTCGATGTTTCGGTATTCTTCGGCGTGGTGGCACCGGCCGGCACGCCGGCCCCCGTCATTGGCAAGCTGAACCGCGCGTTCGCAGACGCGCTGCAGCAGCCCGACGTCCGCAAGACGCTGCTGGCGCAAGGGCTGGAACTGGCGCCGTCCACGTCGCCGGAACAGCTCGGGACGTTCGTGAAGGCCGAGGTCGGCAAGTGGCGTGCCGTGGTGCAGAAGTCCGGCGCGCAGCTGGACTGAGCCCCAACAGAAGAACACACAGGAAGAGACAATGACGCCAACCAAGACCGGCGCGCTGGCAGGCATCCGCGTGGTGGACCTGTCGCGCATCCTCGGCGGCCCGTTCTGCGGCCAGATCCTCGGCGACCACGGCGCCGACGTGCTCAAGATCGAACCGCCCCAGGGCGACGACACCCGCACCTGGGGCCCGCCGTTCCGCGACGGCGTGGCGTCCTACTACTTCGGCCTGAACCGCAACAAGCGCGTGATGAAGCTGGACCTGACGGCCGACGCCGACCGGCAGGTGCTGCTGGCGCTGCTGGCCGACGCCGACGTGCTGGTCGAGAACTTCAAGACCGGCACGATGGAGAAATGGGGGCTGGGCTTCGACGCGCTGTCGCAGCAGTTCCCGCGGCTGGTGCACTGCCGCGTGTCGGGCTTTGGCGCCGACGGCCCGCTGGGCGGCCTGCCCGGCTACGACGCGGCAATCCAGGCCATGGCCGGCATCATGAGCATCAACGGCGAGCCCGACGGCGACGCGCTGCGCGTAGGGCTGCCCGTGGTCGACATGGTCACGGGCCTGAACGCGGCGCTGGGCGTGCTGCTGGCGCTGCAGGAGCGCGAACGCAGCGGGCGCGGCCAGTTCGTCGAGGCGGCGCTCTACGATTCGGGCCTGTCGCTGCTGCATCCGCACGCGGCCAACTGGTTCATGAGCGGCAAGACGCCGGGCCGCACCGGCAACGCCCATCCGAACATCTACCCGTACGACACGGTGGCCACGGCCACCGACCCCATCTTCCTGGCCGTCGGCAACGACCGCCAGTTCCGCATCTTCTGCGCGCACATCGGCGTGGCCGAACTGGCCGACGACGAACGCTTTGCCACGGCCGGCGCGCGCTCGGTCAACCGCGCGCAGTTGAAAGGCACGCTGGAATCGAGGCTGGCCACTTGGGACGGCAAGGTGCTGGCCGACGAACTGTCCGCCGCCGGCGTGCCGTGCGCGCCGGTGCTGTCGGTGCCCGACGCCCTGACGCACCCGCACACCGCGCACCGCGAGATGGTCGTGGAGATGCCCGGCGGCTACAAGGGCCTGGGCGCCCCGGTCAAGCTGAGCCGCACCCCGGCCACGTACCGGTACGCGCCGCTGACGGAGGGCCACGCGTTCCTGCCACGGGAGGCGGCGAACGATTGAGGGGGGGCGAAGGCCAGGACGGCAGGGCTCGCCACTTGTTGCTCCCCTCTCCCGCATGCGGGAGAGGGGCTGGGGGTGAGGGCAAGGCAGTCCAAAGCGCGACGATGGCATCTTGAGCCGCCGGCCCTCACCCCCGACCCCTCTCCCACTTCGCGGGAGAGGGGAGCACGACCGACCACCGGACGCCACCTCTCCCCCGCCCCTACTCCGGCTGATCGCGTGCCGCCAGCAGGTCGGACAGGCTGCGCGGCGCCGGTGTCAGCGGCTGGCGGTGCTGCGTCCAGCCCATTTGCGCCGACGGCGTGAACATGCGCAGCCGCGTGGCGGCCCATCGGAACAGCCGGTAGGCCGCCGGATGCGCGAACGCGCCGCTCCAGAAGCGCCAGACCAGGTGTTCGCGGCGGCTGTAGCGCGCGCCCTGGCCCTTGAGCGGATGGGGCACCGCCTCGTCCGGGTTGCGGTTGGCCTCGGTGCGCAGGCGCACCAGCAGCTGCGGGATCGGGATGCGCACCGGGCAGACCTCGCCGCAGGCGCCGCACAGGCTCGACGCCGTGGGCAGGTCGGCCGTGGCGTCCAGGCCCAGCAGGTGGGGCGAGATGATCTTGCCGATCGGGCCCGGATAAGTCGTGCCATAGGCATGGCCGCCGATGCGCGTGTAGACCGGGCAGTGGTTCATGCAGGCGCCGCAGCGAATGCATTGCAGCGTCGCGCGCAACTGGGCGTCGGCGTAGGCCTGGCTGCGGCCGTTGTCCAGCAGCACCAGGTGCACCTCGCGCGGGCCGTCCTGCTCGCCCGCGCGGCGCGGGCCCGAGATCAGGTTGAAGTACGTGGTGATGGCCTGCCCGGTGGCCGAGCGCGTGAGCAGGCTCGACAGCGGCACGATATGCGACAGCCGGGCCACCACTTTTTCCATGCCCATGATGGCCACGTGCACGTCCGGCACGGTTGTCGACAGCCGGCCGTTGCCCTCGTTTTCCACCAGCCACAGCGTGCCGGTGTCGGCCGCCGCGAAGTTCACGCCGGACAGGCCGATGTCGGCATCCACAAACGCCTGGCGCAGCGCGCGGCGGCCGGTCTGGATCAGCGCGTCGACGTCCTCGGTGTAGGGCGTGTCGGGAATGTGCTGCGTGAACAGCGTGGCGATGTCGGCCTTGGTCTTGTGGATGGCCGGCATGACGATGTGCGACGGCTTTTCGTCGGCCAGCTGCACGATGTACTCGCCCATGTCGGATTCGATGCAGTCGATGCCGCGCGCGGCCAGGTAATGGTTCAGCTCCATTTCCTCGCTGGCCATCGACTTGCCCTTGATCACGCGCCGCGCGGCGTGCCGCTGCGCGATGCCGTGGATGATCGCGTTGGCCTCGTCGGCGGTCTCTGCCCAGTGCACCTGCACGCCGGCGCGCGTCAGGTTGGCTTCCAGTTCCGTCAGCAGGTCCGGCAGGTGGGCCAGCGCGTGCTGGCGCACGGCCTCGCCCAGGTCGCGCAGGCGCTCCAGCTCGTCGCCATCGGGAAACTGCACGGCGCGTTTCTGCTGCAGGAAATCCATCGCGCCGCGAAAGCTCTTGCGCAGCTTGGGGTCGTCCAGCGCCTCGCGGGCGCGGGCGCGAAAGTCCTGGCTGGGGACGAAATGCAGGGTTTGCTCGCTCATGGCGCGGCGTCTCCGTCGGTGACGATCACGACCCAGAGCTGGCGCGGGCCGTGCGCGCCGTAGGCCAGCGTCTGCTGGATGTCCGAGGTCTTGGACGGGCCGGACACCATGACCAGGTTGGTCGGCATGCCGTCGGCCCAGCGTTCGGCGCGCACCGCGCTGTGCAGGTCGGGGTGCAGCGCCGACGCGTACACCAGCGCGATGTGGATCGGCGGCACCAGCGACATCGTGCGCGGCGAGCTCGCGTCGGGCGCCAGCACCAGCGTGCCGGTGGCGGCCAGCCCCGAGCGGGCGACCGTGAAGCCGGCGTCGATGGTGTCGAACAGCTCGGCCTTCCAGGCTTCGAGCGGGCGGTCGAACGCAACGGTGGCGATGCCGGCGGGCAGCGCCCGGGCCAGCGCAGTGCCTTCGGGGCGGGCCGTGTCCAGCAGCAGCCGGCGCACGCCTGCGGCGGCCAGCCGGCTGGCGACCCAGGCCGGCCAGCCGGCCGCATCGGTACAGACGACCTCCGCGTGCGAGGCGGTCAGCGCGGCCTGCATCGACGCGACCATCGCGGCCACGGCCGGGCGCTCGCCACGGCGGCTGTCGAAATGCTGGTCGATGCGGCGGTCCAGCGCGGCGGTGTCGTGCGCCAGCGTGGTCCCGGCATCGGGCGCGGCGGCGCGCAGGCGGCCCAGCATCCGCTCGCGGGCGCTCATGGCGGTCATGCGGCACCTCCGGTGCGGCGCCACAGGAACGACGCCAGGTGTTCCACGGGCAGCGGCGCGCCGGCGTGGGCCGCCGCGTGGCCGATGTTGAGCAGGCAGCCGCAGTCGGCCGATACCAGGCGGTCGCAGCCGGTGGCGCAGGCCGAGGCGACCTTGTCGCGCACCATCGCGCCCGAGATGTCGGCGTGCTTCAGCGAGAACGTGCCGCCAAAGCCGCAGCATTCGGATTCGCGCTCGTGCTCCACGCGCGTGATGCCCGGCAAGGCATCGACCAGTGCCACGCCATGGCTGCGCGTGCCCATCTCGCGGCGCGCGGCGCACGACGTGTGCAGCACCACGCGCTCGGAGTGGCCCGCTGGCGCGGTATCGAAGCGGACGTGCAGCACGTTGAGCAGGAACTCGGCCAGTTCGTAGACGCGGCCGGCGATGTCGCTGGCCAGCATGGCGGCCTCGCTGCCGGTGGCGCCAGCGTCGGCAAACAGCTTCGGCCAGTGGTGCCGCATCATCCCGCCGCACGAGCCCGACGGCACGATGATCGGCCATGGCTCGCGGAACAGGTCCAGCTGGGCGCGGGCCACCTTGCGGGCCTGCTCGGGATTGCCGCTGCTGTAGGCCGGCTGGCCGCAGCAGCTCTGGCCGCGCGGAAAGTGGACGGTCAGCCCTTCGCGCTCCAGCAGGCGCACGGCATCCAGGCCGGCTTGCGGGACGAACAGGTCGACCAGGCAGGTGCCGAACAGATACACCTGCTTGGGAATGATGGTGGGGTACTGCCTGGGTTGCATGTCTGCCTCCGGTGGCGCGGCCACGGGCGACACGCGCCGCGGCATTTTTGGGCGCATAATTCCCGCTCTCGCGCCGGAGCGCAAATTGGTTGGACCAATCCGGCGGCACCGTGGAAGGAAAGGGAATCGATGGGGGGCAGCGCACGCAACCGCGTGGAAGACGTCATGCGCAGGATGGAGACCGCGCTGCTGGACGGCACGTGGCCCGTTGGCGCCCGGCTGCCCGCCGAGCGCGTGCTGGCCGAGCAGTACGCGGTGGCGCGCAACACGATCCGCGAGGCCATCCAGCGGCTGGCCGCGCGCGGCCTGCTGCAAAGCCGGCGGGGCGCGGGCGTCTACGTGACCGACCAGTTGCGCACCGGCATCGCCTCGCCCTGGGGCCAGCTCGTGGCCGACCACCCGGCGCTGCGCGACGACATCCTGGAGTTCCGTCGCGTGCTGGAAGGCGCCACCGCCTACTTCGCGGCGCTACGTGCCGACGCGGCCGACCTGAAGCGTATACGGGCGCTGTTGAAGGATCTGGAACGCGCGCGGCGCGCCGACGACAAGGCCGGCGAGGCCGATGCCGATGCCCGGCTGCACGACGCCATCGCGCAGGCATCGCACAACACGATGTTCCTGCACCTGCACACCAGCGTGATCGGCATGCTGCGCGAGCACATCACGGTCAACGGCACGGGGCTGCGGGAGTCCGACGGCGAGTCGCCGGACCTGCTGCTGCGCCAGCACCGCACGCTCTGCGAGGCCATCCTGGCCCGGCGGCCCGAGGAGGCCCGCACGGCCATGCAGACCCATATCGACTTCGTGCGCAGCAAGGTGGAAGGCGACGGCGCCTGAATTGGTCGTACCAGTTGCTGCGTACGACTTTCCAATGGAATCAGGCACTTGGGGCCGCGCCGTGGGGTGCCGCTACACCATCCCGGACGTGGTCAGCTCCCGCTTGACGTAGGCGTAGAAGATGGGACCGGCAATGACGCCGGGGATGCCGTACAGCGTCTCCATCACCAGCATCACGGTCAGCAACTCCCACGCGGCGGCCTGTATACGCGCGCCGATGATGCGCGCGTTCAGGAAGTATTCGAGCTTGTGGATGATCACCAGGTAGAGCAGCGACCCGATGGCGATGGGCAGCGACACCGACAGCGACGCGATCACGATGGCCGTGTTCGAGATCAGGTTGCCCAGCACCGGCAGCAGCCCGGCGATGAACGTGATGGCCACCAGCGTCTTTGACAGCGGCAGGTGCTGGTCGAACAGCGGCAGCACCAGCAGCAGGTAGACGGCGGTCAGCGCGGTGTTGATCGACGAGATCTGGATTTGGGCGAAGATGAACTGCGCGAACGACTGCTGCAGCGTGCGGGCGCGGTCGATCAGCGCGGCGGCCAGCGGGCGGCGGTTGGGCCGCGAGATGGCCCGGTACAGCGCCACCATCGCGCCGATAATCAGGCCCAGCAGGATATGGAGCAGCGTGCGCAGGATGTCGGTGCCCAGCCGCTGCGCCATCTGCGCGTGCTCGCGCATGGCGGCCAGCAGCGTGGTGACCAGTTCCTCGGTGCCGCTGGGCAGGTAGTCGCTGAGCCAGGTGGGTAGCTGCGCGCGGGACTGGTCGATGATGTCGGCCGCGTGGTCCAGCAACCGCTCCACCGTGGCGCTGTCGACGTTCAGGAAGTGGACCAGCGCCCAGATGCCGCCCGTGAGCGCCAGCAGGATGATGGCCGACAGGATGGCCACGGCCAGCGCGTCGCGCCGGGAATGGGTCAGGCGGGGCGCCAGCACGTCGACCAGCGAGTACAGCAGCAGCCCCGACAGCAGGGCGGCCACGAGGTTGGCGTGCATGACCAGCAGCAGCGCCCCGGCGGTCAGCACGTAGGACACGATGGTGACGGTCGGCCAGCGCCAGGGCGCGGGGGCGGCGGGGGCGATGGCAACGCCGTCGTCGGCGCGGTCTTCCGGGGTATCACACTGCGGCATGGGTGGCAAAGCACGGTGAAGGTGGAACGGGTAGGCGGATTGTCGATGTGCCGCGTAACAATGGCAAGTCGGCCGCGCGCCCGGCGCGGAACTTGCGTCGTTGGCGTCGCCTATAGTAGGCAGCAGGGCAGCCACCCCCAGGAGACCGCATGGCCTTCACCCATACCGTCGGCAGCCGCCGGCACGTGTTTGTCGACCTGCGCACGCTGCTGGCGCGGGCCAGCCCCGCGCGCTCGGGCGATGCACTGGCCGGCGTGGCCGCCGCCAGCGAGGAGGAACGCATGGCGGCGCGCATGGCGCTGGCCGAGATGCCGCTGGCCCGGTGCCTGACCGAGGCGCTGGTGCCGTACGAGGACGACGAGGTCACGCGGCTGATCGTAGACAGCCATGACGCCGCCGCGTTTGCGGAGATCGCCAGCCTGACCGTGGGCGACTTCCGCAACTGGCTGCTGCGCGAAGAGACCGATTCGGCCACGCTGGCGCGCGTGGCGCCCGGCATCACGCCCGAGATGGCGGCCGCCGCAAGCAAGCTGATGCGCAACCAGGACCTCGTGGCCGTGGCGCGCAAGTGCCGCGTGGTCACGGCGTTTCGCGGCACCATCGGGCTGCCGGGCCGGCTGGCCGTGCGGCTGCAGCCGAACCACCCGACCGACGACCCGCGCGGCATCGCGGCGTCCATCGTCGACGGCCTGCTCTACGGCTGCGGCGATGCCACCATCGGCGTCAACCCGGCCGGCGACAACCTGGGCGCCATCGTCACGCTGCTGAAGCTGATCGACGACATCCGCGCCCGCTACGACGTGCCGACCCAATCCTGCGTGCTGACCCACGTGACCAACACGCTGCGCGCGATGGAGCAGGGGGCGCCAGTGGACCTGGTGTTCCAGTCCGTGGCCGGCAGCCAGGCCGCCAACGCCGCGTTCGGCATCTCGCTGGCGGTGCTGGACGAGGCGCGGCAGGCGGCGCTGGCGCTAGGGCGCGGCACGGTGGGCCAGAACGTCATGTACTTCGAGACCGGCCAGGGCAGCGCGCTGTCGGCCAACGCGCACCACGGCGTGGACCAGCAGACGATGGAGGCCCGCGCCTATGCCGTGGCGCGCCACTTCGAGCCGCTGCTGGTGAACACGGTGGTCGGCTTCATCGGCCCCGAGTACCTGTACGACGGCAAGCAGATCATCCGCGCCGGGCTGGAGGACCATTTCTGCGGCAAGCTGCTGGGCGTGCCGATGGGCTGCGACGTCTGCTACACGAACCACGCCGAGGCCGACCAGGACGACATGGACACGCTGCTGACGCTGTTCGGCGTGGCCGGCATCAACTTCATCATGGGTGTGCCCGGCGCCGACGACATCATGCTGAACTACCAGAGCACGTCGTTCCACGACGCGCTGTACCTGCGCCAGGTGCTGGGGCTGCGGCCCGCGCCCGAGTTCGAGCGCTGGCTGCAGGCGATGGGCATCCTCGACGGCGCCGGCAAACTGCTGGACCCCGCCGCGCGCCAGCCGCTGCTGGCGATGGCCGCATCGCTCTGACACGCTGACACGCCCCCGGAGACCGCCGATGCCGAAAACACCGCCGACCGTGCCGGACGTCCCGAACGTCCCAGCCGTCCCGCCGGAGTCGTCCGACCCCTGGCGCCGCCTGCGGCAATTCACGCGCGCCCGCGTGGCCATCGGCCGCACGGGCCACGCGCAGACCACCGACACAATCCTGGCATTCGGCCTGGCCCACGCGCAGGCCCGCGACGCAGTGCACCTGCCGCTGGACGCGCCGGCCATCGACACCATGCTGCGGCAGGCCGGCCACCCGGTCGTGCGGGTCCACAGTGCCGCCCCCGACCGCGAGACGTACCTGCGCCGGCCCGACCTGGGCCGCCGGCTCGATGCCGACAGCCAGGGCCGGCTGGCGCCTGACGGCCAGCCGTGGGACGTGGTGTTCGTGATCGCCGATGGCCTGTCCGCGCTTGCCGCCCAGCGCCATGCGGTGCCGCTGCTGGAGGCGGTGCTGGCGCGGCTGTCGCAGTGGCGCGTGGGGCCGGTGGTCATCGCCGAACAGGCGCGCGTGGCGCTGGGCGACGACATCGGCGAACGGCTGCGCGCGCGCCAGGTGGTGATGCTGATCGGCGAGCGCCCGGGCCTGAGTTCGCCCGACAGCCTGGGCATCTACCTGACGTACGACCCCCGCATCGGCCGCACCGACGCACAGCGCAACTGCATCTCGAACGTGCGGCCGGAAGGGCTGCCGTACGCGCACGCGGCGGATCGACTGGTTTTCCTGCTCAGGGGAGCGGTGGCGCTGGGGCGGTCGGGGGTGGACCTGAAGGACGACAGCGCCGCCGGGACGGCGACGCTGCCAGGGACGTGACGGCTGCTGCCGCTACGACATCATGAGCCGCGAGAAGCGGCCGCGCTGGGCGTCTTCCATCAGCTTCATGAACTGGTCGCGGTCCATGTGCACCAGCTCCAGGTGGTCGCCCGCCTCGAACCAGACTTCGGGCTCGTCGAACAGGCTGTCGTCGACGTAGGTCTGCATGCCGTACGACATGGCGCAGGGCGGAATCGCGCCCAGGTCGCAGTCCTTGAACACCTCGCGGATCTCGTCCTCGTGCGCCAGCACGAGCTTGCGGCCAGTCATCTCGCACAGCGCCGAAAGCTGCAGGTGATGGTTCGACGGGATCACCGCGGCCACGTAGCCGCCTTCGTCCTCCAGCAGCAGCGTCTTGGCCAGCCGATGGCCCGGCACGTGCGCGGCGTGCGCCGTGGCCATGCTGCTGAGGCTGTATGGATGGCGGATGATGTCGAACCGGCTGTTCATGCGGCTGAGCCGGCCAGCCAGTGTGCCTGCCATTGCCATGATCGTCTTCCTCCCCGCGCCGCGGGGCGCGGACTAGTCCTCGGTGCTCTCACTATAGGCACTGTCGCCGCCCATGCGGGGCCAGATTGCCTGCAGCTCGGTCTTGAGGAACGTCAGCAGGTAGCGCGTGGCCATGGTCTGGTAGCGGTTCGGCATCGTCAGCATGTACAGCCGGCTGCCGAACACGCTGATGCGGTAGTCCGCCAGCAGCGGCTCCAGCGCGCCGGCCTGCAGGTCCTTGTGCACCGCGTAGAGCGGAAAGATGCCGATGCCCAGGCCGCTGACCACCGCATCCTTCAGGAAGGCGAAGTTCTCGGAACTCAGCGTCGGCTCCAGCACCACCTGTTCCCGCTCGCCGGTGTCGTGCCGGATACCCGCCGCCTTGAGCTTCTGGCCAATCGGCGACGCGCACACGATGGCATGCCCGGCCAGCTCGGCCAGCGCCACCGGCCGGCCGCGCGTGGCCAGGTAGGCCGGCGCCGCGCAGACCACCCAGTCGACGGTGCCGATCTCGGTCGCCACCACCGAATCGGGCGGCGTCGAGATGATGCGCAGCGCCACCTCCACGTCCTCTGAGACAAGGTTGTGGATGCGGTTGTCGAACACGACGTCGAGCGTGATGTCGGGGTAGCGCTGCTTGAACTGCACCAGCAGCGGCGACAGCATGGCATGGCCCAGCCCGGTCGGTACCGACAGCCGCACATGCCCCTGCAGGCTCTTGCCCATGCTGCTGATCAGCGCATTCGCGGCGGCCACTTCGCCCAGGATGTTGCGCCCGTGCTCGTACAGCCCGGCACCCACCGGCGTCGGCTCCACGTGACGCGTGGTCCGCCGCAGCAACTGCACGCCAAGCTCCTCCTCCAGCGCCTTGAGGTGGTAGCTGACATTGGCGCGCGTCATCTTGAGCTTGCGCGCGGCGGCGCTGAGATTGCCGGCGTCGACGATATCGACGAACAGGCGCAGGGCGTTGAGATCCATGGCAGGGCTGGCGCGGAAACGAAAAAAGGGGCCCGAAGGCCCCTCAGTTTGCCATGGTGGCGGGGTCAGAAGCGGCTATTCGTGGCCGCCAAGGCTGTCGTCGCGCGCGCGAGCGGCCTCCTGATAGCGGGCCAGTGCGGCGAGGTCGCCCTGCTGGTACGCGATGTTGTCGTCCGGGCGGCTGCGGCCATCCAGGCCCGGCAGGTCGACCAGCCGGGACACCCAGTTCTGTTGCGGAATCAGCGGGCAGATCAGCGGCTGGAGATACGCATCGAGAATGCCTTGGTCCGGTGTGCGCAGCTCCGCCGTCAGCGCTTCCAGATAACCGTTCTTGCGCGACTGGCGCCAGTCAACGGAAAACCCTGCGCGTCCGCACAAGGCGGTGTGGACCAGCAGCATCGTGCGGCCGTTGCCATCCAGGAACGGGTGGCCCCACGCGAAAGCGCCCATCACGACACCGGGCTTGCGTCGCATGACCGCGGCGTCTGCGCCCATGCGCAGACCCCAGCAGACTGCCTGGCGGCTGAGTTCCGAGACTTCGAACTGGACGTCGCCCTTGGCGACGAGTCGCCCGACCCCCAGCATCTGGCGGTCCTGTCCCGCCCACGGGTAGAAATCGCGAAAAAGAATTGCGTGGACAGCGAGGAAGTGTTCGTACTGGATCGCGTCGGGGATGGTGGCAAGATAATCCAGCGCTTCTTCCAGGTTGGCCTCGAAGAAGGCGTGTTCCTGGATCTTGACTTCATCCAGGTCCTTGAGCTGTTCGAAGTTCCGGAGATAGCCCGCGCTAGCGAAATCACCGAACGGATCAAACACGCTTGCGTTCCCGCATGTGGTTGGTCATCAGGCGGGCCATCTGCCGGCCGTTGATGAGATGCCGCTTCTTCAGCGCGACCAGCAGCTTCTCGGTGGCATCGAGCGAGACATCGTCGCCGGACGCCCGGGTCACGGCCTCGGTCCAGTCGTCCAGGGCGGTGCGCTGGAATCGCACGTCGTGGGCCAGGGCAAAGTCGCGGACGAATTCGCTGACCTGGGTCGTGGGCAGGGCGTCCAGTTCGGCAGGCAATGACGTGGGGGGGTGGGAGCGTCCCATGGTGCCTCGCGGCAGAGTGACATGGGCCCAAATTAGCGGGTTTGCCGGGGCCGGTCAACCTCCCAAAAGCAACACGGCCTGTCCGCAGACAGGCCGTGGCGGATGGTGCGGGCGCGGCCGGTCGCCCGGTCCCGCCCGCCCGTCTCAATGCTCGTGATGCAGGTACTTCGCCTGGCGCGGCAGCCGCAGGCTGACCAGGAAGGCGATGACCATCATGGCGGTGACGTACCAGTAGAACGCGTTCTCGTGGCCGATGGACTTCAGGCCCAGGGCCACGTACTCGGCCGAGCCGCCGAACAGGGCGTTGGCCACCGCGTAGGCCAGGCCCACGCCCAGGGCGCGCACTTCGGGCGGGAACATCTCGGCCTTCACGATGCCGCTGATCGACGTGTAGAAGCTGACGATGGCCAGTGCCACGCAGATCAGCAGGCCGGCCAGCTCGGGGCTGGACACGGTCTTGAGCGCGGTCAGGATGGGCACCGTGGCGATGGCGCCCAGGGCGCCGAACAGCAGCATGTTGGTGCGGCGGCCGATGCGGTCGGACAGCGCCCCGAAGAACGGCTGCATGCACATGTAGAGGAACAGGCAGACGGTCATCACGTAGCTGGTGGTCTTGATCGGCAGGTGGGCCGTGTTGACCAGGAACTTCTGCATGTACGTGGTGAACGTGTAGAAGATCAGCGAGCCGCCGGCCGTGTAGCCCAGCACCGTGAAGAACGCGGCCTTGTGGTGGCGGAAGATCGCCGCCACGCTGCCGGCTTCCTTGTTGTTGCGCTGTTGTGCCGTGGTGGTTTCATGGAGCGTGCGGCGCAGCAGCAGCGCCACGACCGCCGTGATGGCGCCGACCACGAACGGGATGCGCCAGCCGTACGCCTTCAGCTCGGCCTCGGTCAGCAACTGTTCCAGGATGACCACGACCAGCACTGCCAGCAACTGGCCGCCGATCAGCGTCACGTACTGGAACGACGAGAAAAAGCCGCGCCGGCCCTTGAGCGCCACTTCGCTCATGTAGGTGGCCGTGGTGCCGTACTCGCCGCCCACGGACAGGCCCTGCAGCAGGCGGGCCAGCAGCAGCAGCGCGGGCGCCCAGTTGCCGATGGTGGCGTAGGTGGGCAGGCAGGCGATCAGCAGCGAGCCGCAGCACATCATGATCACGGAGATCAGCAGCGAGTTCTTGCGGCCGTTGCGGTCGGCGATGCGCCCGAACAGCCAGCCGCCGATCGGCCGCATCAGGAAGCCCGCCGCGAACACGCCGGCGGTGTTCAGCAACTGCGCGGTGGGGTCGCCTTTCGGGAAGAACGCCGGCGCGAAGTAGATGGCGCAGAACGCATAGATATAGAAGTCGAACCACTCGACGAGGTTGCCGGACGACGCGGCCACGATGGCAAAGACGCGCTTTCTGGTTTCTTCGGGGGACGGTGGCGTGCCGGTGATGGCCGGGGAGGCGATGTCTGTCATAGGACCTTGTGTTGTATCTGGGCGGCGGGGGCGCCGCGGGTCGGGTCGGGCGGGGCGCGGCGGGCGGGCCGGCGCGCCATCCGGGCGGGGCCTCGCGCACGGGCGCCCTTGAGGCTGGCTAGCGTAACCGGTAACCGTGACGCTCCCAAGGGGGCCGCGCCGCATCCTGTGCGGCCGATGTTGCAAATGCCTTGCCAGCGGCGGCTTTGCGCCGCATTGTCTGACGGGATGGAAAGAGTTATTACGAAATTCGCCCGATAAGCGTCAAAAATGCACGGGCCTGACTTCGGTCATCCGGCCAGCTTGCGCCGGCCGTGCGGCTGCGCAATGATGCTCGCCGATTCTGAACGCCGCGCCTTTCAATCTCCTTGTCGACACCATCGTGCGCTACTTCGTCCTGCTTGCCACCTTGCTCTGGGCCTCGGGCCCGGCCCGCGCCGAAGGCGACGCCAGCCTTGTCCAGTGCCAGCGGATCGGCCAGGCCCAGCTGCGCACGGCGTCCGAGCAGACGCTGCTGTTCCTGCGCTGCCGCGCGCGCCAGATTTCCTACGAGGCGCCGCGGCTGCACGGCGTGACCCAGAAGTTCAAGGACGACCTGGTGTTCGCCTGCCTGGACCAGGCCGACGAGGCCGAGCACCAGCTTCGGGTGCGCCACGGCTACACGCGCGAGACCCTGGCCCGCAAGAAATGTGACTAATTTGCAACACCGGGGCGCCATATCCAGCACTGTCAAAAATTATTGACGGTTCTGTCCAAGTCGCCGTGGATTGTCAAAACCGATGGTCGGCGTACCATTGGCGGCCATTGACGTTGCACCGACTCACCGGAGATAGCCATGGCCCTCGACGCCGAATCCTTTTCCCTGCTGCGCGCTTCGGTGCAGCGGTTCATCGATGAACGCCTGAAGCCGGCCGAGGACACGCTGGAAGAAATCGACGACGTGCCGGCCGATATCGTGGCCGACATGAAGGAGATGGGCCTGTTCGGTATCTCGATCCCGGAAAACTACGGTGGCATCGGGCTGTCGATGTCGCAGGAATGCGATGTGGTGTACGACCTCGGCCACACCGCCTTTGCATTCCGCTCGGTGTTCGGCACCAATGTCGGCATCGGCTCGCAGGGCATCCTGATGGACGGCACCGAGGAGCAGAAGCAGACCTACCTGCCGAAGATCGCCAGTGGCGAACTGGTGATTTCGTTCGCGCTGACCGAGCCGAACGCGGGGTCCGACGCCGCGTCGCTGCAGACCCGCGCCGAGCTTGACGGCGACCACTACGTCATCAACGGCACCAAGCGATTCATCACCAACGCGCCGCGTGCCGGCGCATTCACGCTGATGGCCCGCACGGGCGGCCCGGGCGCGTCGGGCATCTCGTCGTTCATCGTCCCGGCCGACACCCCGGGCATCTCGCTGGGCAAGCCGGACAAGAAGATGGGCCAGCGCGGCACCAAGACGTGCGACGTGGTGCTCGAAAACGTCCGCGTACCGGCCGCGAACATCATCGGCGGCGTGCCGGGCGTGGGCTTCAAGACCGCCATGAAGGTGCTGGACCGGGGCCGCCTGCATATCTCGGCGCTGGCTTGCGGCATGGCGCACCGCCTGATTACCGACGCCGTGGCCTACGCCAAGGAGCGCAAGCAGTTCGGCAAGCCCATCGGTGATTTCCAGTTGATCCAGGGCATGCTGGCCGACAGCCAGGCGGAACTGTACGCGGGCCTGTCGATGGTGCGCGACTGCGCGCAGCGCTACGACGCCAAGCCGGCCGGCAAGAGCGACCCCGAGGTCAGCATGCTGGCATCGTGCACCAAGATGTTCTGTACCGAGATGGTGGGCCGCGTGGCCGACCGCGCGGTGCAGATCCATGGCGGCGCCGGCTACATTGCCGAATACAAGGCCGAGCGGTTCTACCGCGACGTGCGCCTGCTGCGCCTGTACGAGGGCACCACCCAGATCCAGCAGTTGATCATCGCCAAGCAACTGCTGCGCGACTGAGCGCGCGACGCGCAGGGCGAGCCGGACTGACCGGCCTGACGAGGGGATAGGAGACAGGATGAGCAAGATCCAGGTAGCGGCCCCGCAGGGGTCGGGCAGGTCGGCGGTGGCGGGCAAGCCCGTCGCCGAGCTGGCCGCCAATGACGCGGTCCATCGGCTCCGCGCCGTGGTGGCCACGTACCGCACGGGCCTGCAGGCCTACACGCTCGTGGTATCGGCCCGGGAGCTGATGGCGCTCTCGAACGGCCCCGAACCCACGCATTCGGCGCGCGACTACCGCGCGCAGGCCCATCTGGATCGGCTGCACCGCGCGGTCCGCGACTGCGGACTGGCATTGCCCAACGCCATCGTGGTGGCCGTGGCCGGCGGCGTCATGCGCTGCGAATGCGATCACCTGTACTCGCTCGACCTCGACCGCAAGGCCGGCGACGGCCTGATCGTCCTCGACGGCTACGACCGCCTGACCGAACTGGCGCAGAGCGGGCGCGGCCATATCAAGACGCTGGTTACCGCCGTGCTGTGCTCCAGCAACATCCCCGACGCCGAACAGCCAGCCGTCCGGACCGAAGCCGACTGCGCCGTCATGCACGCCATGGCCGCGGCGCGCTGGGCCGGCGCCACGCGCGTCTGGCGCTGAGCCGGATGGCGGCGGGGTGGGGCCGGTAGCCAATCCGCTCCCTCGCGTGCCATGGCGCCCACCCTGGCCATCCTGGCCGACCTTTATGCCCAGATGGTGTCGACCTCGCGCAGCAGATGACCGGCGAGGATGTAGTCGCCCAGCCGCGTCGCCTTGGCCTCCAGGTCCAGCAGCTCGCGGTCGGCCAGCGAGCCCAGGTCGAACTGGCAATACAGGTTCCGCTGCCGGAACGTCGTCTTGGGTTTGCCCAGCCCCTCCAGCAATGCTTCGCGGGACCGCACGGCAACACTCTCCTGTCCGCGATATTGCACTTTGATGCCCCGCTTCTCGCCGAGCCGGCCGAGCTCGATGGCGTCCTGCCATCCGGTCTCGTAGTCCAGCTCAAGCGCCAGCGCCTGCTCCGAGGTCAGAAGCCTGAGCGCCTCCGCCTTGCTGCCAGCTCGCACGATTGACATCCACACCTCAAGTCTCAACAAAACACTGTATGAATATACAGTGATCGACCCATTGCCTCAAGGCTTGCCTGCGTCGGCCGGAGCCACCGCCGCCTGGCCGCCGCCATCGGCCCCCGTCGCGGCCGGTACGCCCCCCGAGCCGCCGAAATCGCCCGCGAACGCCTGCGTCAGCGTGGCCGGGCCCAGATAGCGCCGGATGGCGGCATTGACGGCGTCGGGCGTCGCCGTGCGAATGGCTTCCTCGATGGCGGCCGTATGGGCCATGGTCCGGCCCAGGTACGCTTGGTTGGCCAGGGCGCCTGCCAGCGCGCCGTCGCGGGTGCGGCTCACCATGCCGGCCTGCAACAGGCCGCTGGCCGCCTCCGACAGTTCGCTGGCCGTGATGCCATCGCGGACAAACCGCGCCAGTTCCTCGTTGACGGCCTTGCGCAGCCGGGGCAGGTTCTGCGGCGCGTAGGCGGCCCACAGCCCGAAGCGGCCGGCGCGGTCCAGCGCGCCGATGGTCAGCGAGCTGGACGAGCCGTAGCTGATGCCGTCAACCTGCCGCAGCCGGTCGGCCAGCCGGCTGCGCATGCCCGTGCCGCCAAACACGCGGCTCGCGATCAGCATCAGCGGGTAGTCGGGCGAATCGCTGACCAGATCGATGGGCTGCGCCGCCACGTAGACGGCGTTGGCCTTGCCCGGCGTATCGAGCGTGAATTCGGTGGCCGGAATGGCCACGAACGGTCGGTCCACGCGCTCGAACGGCACGGCCGCACGCCAGTCGCCGAACAGGTAGGCGGACTGCCGGACCGCGTCCGCGGCATCGAAATCGCCGACGATGGCCAGTTGCGCGTGCTCGGTGCCGTAGAAGCGGGCATGGAAGTCGCGCAGGCTGTCCACCGACACGCTCTTGAGCGCGGCCACGCTTTCGTCGAAGGTGGGCGTGTAGCGCGGATCGCCGGGCGGATATGGATTGCCGTGACGCCCCAGCGCGTTCGGGGCGAGCGCGCCCGGCTGCTTGCGCTGGCTCTCGATGCCCGCAATGCTGGTGGCGCGCAGCGTTTCCAGCTCGTTCGCCGGGAAGGTCGGCATCCGCAGCACGGTACGCAGCAGGGCCAGCAGGTCGGGCAGGTGCTCGCGGCGGGTTTCGAAGCGAACCGTCAGCCGTTCGTCGCTGCCGGAAATCGACACGTTGGCCTTCAGCGCCTCGAACCGGTCGGCGATCTGCTGCCGCCCGAACGCGCCGGCGCCCCGGTCCAGCATGGCCGCCGTCAGCGATCCGACCGAACTCTTGCCCTGCAGCGCCTGGACGTTGCCGAAGCGCAGGATCAGCGTGCCGTTGACCGCGCCGCCGCGTGTGGGCTTGGGCAGCAGCGCCAGTTGCATGCCGTTGGGCAGCGTCTGGCGCACGGTGTGGGCGTCGATGTTGGCGGGGCTCGGGTCGAACGGCGCCACGGCCTGGGCGGGCGGCTTGCCCGTGTAGTGCTGCGTCAGCGCGGCCACGTCCGGGCTGGCGGGAATGCTGGCGAGCTGGGGCTTGTCGCCCGGCACGAACTCGCCCACGGTGCGGTTGGCCGGGCGCAGGTAGTTCTCGGCCACGCGCTGCACGTCGGCCAGCGTGGTGGTTTCCACCCGGTCGCGGTTGATGAAGAACAGCCGCCAGTCGCCCTTGGCGATGGCCCCGGACAGCGCCACGCCATAGGCGGCCGGATCGTTGAGCGTCTTCTCGTAGGCGTTGCGCAGCCGCACGCGGGCGCGTTCCAGTTCCGGCTCGGTGATCGGCTGCGCCGCCACGCCTTCCACGGTGGCCAGCAGCGCGTCGCGCACCGGGCCGAGCGGGCGGTCCTTGCTGGTGCCCGCCGCAAACTGGATCACGCCGGGGTCCTTCATCGACGTGAAGAACGACCCCTGCCACGCCGCCTTGCGCGTGTCGACCAGCGCGTGTTCGAGCCGCCCGCCCGGCGTGTCGGCCAGGATGACGGCCAGCAGGTCCAGGGCCGTCGTGTCCGGGTGGGCGCCCGGCGCCACGTGATACATCGCGGCGACGATGCTGCTGTCGCCCGGGCGCGTCAGCAGCAGCTCGCGGGCACCCTCCTGCGGCGGTTCCACGGTGTACTCGGCCGGCAGCACACGCGTCGGACGCGGGATCGGCCCGAACGCCTGCTCGATGCGCGCCAGCGTGCGGGCCGGATCGAACTGGCCGGTCACCACCAGCACGGCGTTGTCCGGCTGGTAGTAGCGGCGGTAGAACGCCTGCAGGTTGTCGATGCCCACGCGCTCCACGTCGCTGCGCGCGCCGATGATCGCCTTGCCGTAGTTGTGCCAGCGGTAGGCCGCCGCGTACATCTGCTGCTGCAGCATGCGCATGGGATTGTTCTCGCCAATCTCCATCTCGTTGCGCACCACGGTCATCTCGCTGTCCAGGTCCTTGCGCGCGACGAAGCTGTTGACCATGCGGTCGGCTTCCATGCGCAGGGCCCAGTCCAGGTTGTCCTCGCTGGCCGCGAAGGTCTGGAAGAAGTTGGTGCGATCCTGGTTCGTGGTGCCGTTGTACTGCATGCCCCGGCGCGCCAGTTCCGTCGGAATCGTCTTGCCCGGCAGCGATGGCGTGCCCTTGAACAGCAGGTGTTCGAGCAGGTGCGCCATGCCGGTTTCGCCATAGTTTTCATGGCGGCTGCCGACCAGGTAGGTCATGTTGACCGTGGTGGTCGGCTGCGCGTCGTCGGGTGCAAGCAGCACGCGCAGGCCGTTGGGCAGCCGGTACTCGGTGATGCCCTCGACCGTGGTGACGCGCACCGCACGCGCCACCGGCGCGGACGGCGGCGCGGCGGTCGGGCCGGTGCGCGCCGCCTGCGCGGCGGGCGCCACCAGGCCGAAAGCGGTGGCAAGGGCGGCGGCCAGGCTGGCCATGCCGGCGGCGGAACGACGACGCTTCATGCGGACTCCGGGTTGAGGCGGCACGCGCGGCACGATGGGCTATCGGGCGGCGCGGGTGAGCAGATTCTAGCCGCACGCGGGCGCCATGCAACGCTGGCCAGCGCACTTTCAGAATCGGGGCCGAAGTGCGTCAACATTCATACAATTGGCGCGCAGGCGCATGTCCGATTCCAGCGTATTCGATCGGCGGCAAAGGCGTAGGATGCAGGCCATGGAACTCGATCCCGACACCTGCTACAAGGCCGTGGTCTCGCACGACCGCCGTTTCGACGGACGCTTCTTCGTGGGCGTGTCGTCCACCGGCGTGTATTGCCGGCCGGTCTGCGCGGTGCGCACGCCCAAGCGCGAGAACTGCACGTTCTACGAATCGGCGGCCGCCGCCGAGAAGCACGGCTTCCGGCCCTGCCTGCGCTGCCGGCCCGAACTGGCGCCCGGCCATGGGCTGGCCGATATCTCGGGCCGGCTCGCGCAGGCGGCGGCCACGCTGATCGACGAAGGATTCATGACCGGCGCCGGTGTGGCGCAGTTGGCTGCGCGCATCGGCGTGACCGAGCGCCACCTGCGGCGGCTGTTCGATACCGCGTTCGGCGTGTCCGTCCACGAATACGCGCAAACCCAGAAGCTGCTGCTGGCCAAGCGCCTGCTGACGGACACGGGCCTGCCCGTGACGCAGGTGGCGCTGGCGGCCGGCTTTGGCAGCGTGCGGCGCTTTCATGACGTCCTCAAAGAACGATACGGGCTGACGCCGCTGGCGATGCGGCGCCGCGCGGCGGATGGCATGGCCGACCGGCTGGTGTTCGAGCTGGGCTACCGGCCGCCGCTGGCGTGGGCCGAAATGCTGGGATTCCTGGCCGTGCGGGCGGTCGATGGCGTGGACGTGGTGCACGGCGGCGCGCATGTCCGAACCATCGCGGTCGAGGCCGGCGGCCATCGCCATCTGGGATGGGTGCGGCTGGAACACGTGCCGCGGCGGTCGGTGGTGCGCGTGACGTTGGCCGCCACGCTGGCGCATGTCATTCCGCAGGCACTGGGCAAGGTGCGGCGGCTGTGCGACCTCGGTTGCCGGCCCGATATCGTCGACGCCCACCTGGGCGAGCTGGCCGCGCAGACGCCCGGCATGCGGCTGCCGGGCACGTTCGACGGGCTGGAGATCGCGGTGCGGGCCATCGTCGGCCAGGTGATCTCGGTGGTGCAGGCCCGGCGCATCCTGGCCCGGCTGGTCCGCATCGCCGGTACGCCGCTGCCCGATGCCGCACTGGCCGGGCTGGCGCAGCAGGCCGGGCACGCGCCACTGAGCCACGTCTTCCCGGACGCCCACGCGCTGGCGGCGCTGCCCGATGCCGATTACCAGGCGGCCGGCGTGCCGCTGGGCAAGGTGCGCAGCATTCGTGCGCTGGCGCGGCAGGTGGCCGCCGGCGAGATCCGGCTGGACCCGCACGCGGCGCCCGACGATACCGTGGCGCAGCTACGCGCCATCGACGGCATCGGCGACTGGACGGCCCAGTACGTGGCCATGCGCGCGCTGGGCTGGCCCGATGCGTTCCCCGCCACCGACTACGCGCTGCGCAAGGTGCTGGGCGTGAGCACGGTGCGCGCGATGCACGCGGCGACGTCGCAGTGGGCGCCCTGGCGGGCCTATGCGGCGATCCACCTCTGGCATCGCTACGAGGCCGCCAAGGCGGCGCCGGGCGAGCCGGAAAGCCACTCCGAAAGTCATTCCGAAAACGAGGAAGAGACAGCATGAACAGCTATCAGATCATCGACAGCCCGCTGGGCGACATCCTGCTGCGGGCCCAGGACGGCCAGTTGACCGGCGTGTTCTTTGCCGGGCAGAAATACTATCCGGCGCAGGCGCGCGTGGCCGCCGTGGACAGCCGCGCCGATGCGCGCACGCTGGCGCTGGCCGCCGACGAACTGCGGGCCTACTTCGACGGCAGCCTGCAGGCGTTCACGGTGCCGCTGCGCTTTGCCGGCAGCCCGTTCCAGCAGCGGATCTGGCAGGCGTTGCGCGAAGTGGGATTTGGCGAAACGTCGACGTACGGGCAACTGGCGGCCGGCATTGGGCTGCCACCGAGCCATTCGCGGGCGGTGGGCGGCGCGGTGGGGCGCAATCCGCTGTCGGTCATCGTGCCGTGCCACCGCATCCTGGGCGCCTCGGGGGCCCTGACCGGCTACGCGGGCGGCGTCGATCGCAAGCGGGCGCTGCTGGATCTGGAAGGCGTGCTGCCGCTGGTGGCCGCCCGGGCCGCGGCCGTCCGGCTGCCTGGTTTGTATTAGAGGTGCCGGGCCCGGCCGCTTTCGGCCCGCCCTGCTTCCGCAGAAACGGGTACGCCGGCCCCCGCCGGCTGGCCGGTCCGATGAAACAACTCCCGGCGCCCGATACTGGTGCGCCGCAGCGAAATCGCCCGCAAACCCGCGCCCAGCCTGGCCGCCGCACTGCGCCGAAAGCGTAGCGGAAGCTACCCCACCGAAGTCGGTTCCTAAAGTTGCGTCGTATTTTGCCGAAGGCCATGGCATATGCTTGCGCCGCAGTAGGGGCGCGCTTACCATGCGGCGCTGGCGCGCCGCGCGCTGACAGAACCCATGCGTCGCCCGCCACGCGGGCTGCGGCGCAACCACTATTCGACGTAGCGTATTCCATGAGTCTCCAAGATCCCCGCGGGCCGCAGGCTGGCCAATCCTTCTCTCCGATGGAGGGCGAGCCCGACGACGAGCGGGGCTCGGCGCAATCGGACGAGCGCTACCGGCTGACCCACAGCTCCCAGATCGGCACCGTGCTGCGCGACATGGCATGGCAGAAATGCCTGCTGAACGTGCGGTCGCGCGGCGGCTCGGAGATCGTGACGTCGATTCTCCACGTCGATCCGGCCAACAAGACCTTCATCTTCGACTGGTGCCGCGCCGACGGCGAGCGCCAGGCGCTGATGGGCTCCGACCAGAACGCGTTTTCCGGGCTGCTGCGCGGGGTGCCGGTCAACTTCGTGGTGGGCACGCCGGGCGCCACGCGCTTCGAGGGCGGCCCGGCGTTCATCGCTGACTTTCCGGAAAAGCTCTATCACTTCCAGCGCCGCCGCCATTTCCGGGCGCGCACGCTGCTGACCAAGGGCTACCGCTGCGAGGTGCAGTTGCCGGAGGCGGCCAGCAAGAGCACGCTGCAGCTCGATATCGCCGACTTGTCGCTGTCGGGCGTCGGCCTGCGGTCGCGTGCGGTGGGGGCGGACCAGCTGCCCGTGGGCACGGTCATCAAGAAATGCCGGCTCGATTTTGCCGAGCTGGGCCGGCTGGAGCTGGACATGCAGGTGGTGGGGCACTGGCTGGTGGGCTTCGACGACAACACCGTCCACCACTACGGCTGCGCCTTCCTGAATCCGGATGGCCGCATGGAAAACTTCCTGCAGCGGCTGGTGTTCCAGCTGGAACTGGCCCACCGCGGCTAAGGCAAGGGGGCCGGGCCCCCTGCCTGCTTCAACTTCCTACCAGCTTGCCGATTGCGGCGGCGGCCTCGCGCATCGGGGTCAGCAGCCGCGCCACCATCTCGCCTTCCGACACCTTGTTGGCCTTCACGCTCACGCTGATGGCGGCCACCACCATGCCCGTCTGCGACCGTACCGGCACGGCGATGGCGCGCAGGCCGGGCTCCAGTTCCTCGTCGATCAGCACGTAGTCCAGCTCCCGTGCGCGCTGGAACGCCGCTTCCAGCTCGGGCCGCGACACCTTGGTCAGCAGCGTGCGCGGCCGCAGCTCGGCGTGCTCGAAGAACGCCTCCAGCACCGCATCGGGCTGGTGCGCCAGCAGCAGCCGGCCGGTGGACGTGCAATAGGCCGGCAGTCGGCTGCCCATGCCCAGCGCGTGGGTCAGCACGCGCTGCACTTCGGAGCGCACGAGGTACAGGATGTCGATGCCGTCGAGAATGGCCAGCGCCGAGGTCTCGTGCACGCGGGCGCTCAGCGTGTCCAGGATCGGCTGGGCCGACGACACCAGCGCCGTCGACGAGAAGTAGGCGTGCCCCAGGTGCAGCACGCGCGGCCGCAGCGCGAAGTGGCCGTCCTGCTGGCTCACGTAGCCGAGCTGTTCCAGCGTATAGAGGCAGCGCCGCACGGACGCGCGCGATAGCTGCGTGCGCTGCGCCACCTGCGAGATCGTCAACGGACGCTTGCGCTCGGAGAACGCCTCCAGCACCGTCAGGCCGCGCGCTAGCGACAGCATGAAGTTCGGGTCCCCGGCAAAGCTGTTCAGGATGTCGGCCGGCGGATGCGCGGCGCGGACGGTGTCGGCCTGGGCGGGCTTGAGGTGGATGGGATGGGGGGCGTCCATGGCAGGGGGCGAGGGGGCGATGCGGTGTTCGATAATCGCGCATCTTACCGTCCCGGCCCGGGGATTGCCGCACTTCGGACAAAAAAATGTCGCCGGTGTACGGCGACTGGGCAAAGGGGGTGCCGGCCAGAAATGGAAAGCCGGCCGGCACCCTCAAGTATAGGGATCGGCACAACGGCGCCCCTCCACCCGACGTGGGGTCTCGTACCCTTCACATGGCTGATGCCTAGGGTTTGCCGAGGAACAGGTAGAACGCATAGCGGCCGCCCGACGCGCGGCCGTAGGCCAGGTAGAGCGGGCCGATGGGGCTGTCCACGCCCAGGAACGCCGACGCCGATTTCAGCAGCCCGGTGGGGCTGCCCGCCACCAGCGGCGCGCCGACGCGCCCGGCTTCCAGCGACGCCCCGGCGTAGACGCCTTCCAGCAGCGTCTGCTTGACGAGCTTGTTGTAGTACACCAGCCGCGCGAACTGCAGGTTGCCGCCGATCAGTTGCCCGGTGCTGAAGCCCGACTGCTGCAGGAAGCCGCCCCACTGGAACAGGTCGTAGCGCGGCAGGCCCGGGCCGCCCAGGTTGCTGCCGGCGCGCACGCCCATGCTGAGCGTATGGCGGCCGAACGAATAGGCGCCGGTGGCCGTGATCTCGCCCTTGGTGTAGGTATCGGTGGCACCCATCGCGGCCTGCGACGAGAACACGTTCAGCGTGCCGCCGTAGCCGAAGCGCGGGAAGTTGATGCTGTCGAGCTGGTCGAACAGCAGCCGGCCCGCGATGGCGCGGCGATCCACGTCGCCGCCGGTCGTGGGCGACAGCGTGGCGGGGCCCGTGGACAGCGACACGTTCTGGTGGCCGATCACCACGCCCAGCCGCGCCTCGCCGTACTTGGTGAACTGGCTGCCCACGTCGAAGGCGAAATCGGTGCGCCGCAGGTCGTACTCGGCGATCTTGTTGTTGCCGCTGAACACGTTGACCGGCCGGCGTTCCAGCTCGATGCGCGGCGCCACGAAGAATAGCTGGCGCGTGTCCAGCGGCTGGTAGAACTCGCTGACCAGGCTCGACGTCTGCCCCGCCTGCACGTCGTTGCGCCATTCGGCGCCCAGCGCGTTCAGCCAGGTGCGGCGGTAGCTGGCCAGCAGGTTGAAGTAGGCGTTGCCGCGAAAGTCCGAACTGAGGCCGAGCCCGAAGCGCAGGTAGTCGGGCCCGTAGGTCTTTTCGATGGCATCCACGCCCAGCACGCGCTTGCCGGGCTCTTCCAGGAAGCGGTAGTTGACGTGCTCGAAGTCGCCCGTGCCGAACAGGCGCCGCATGTCGCGGTCCAGCGTGGCCTGGGTGATCGGCTCGCCGGGCCGGGTTTCCATCGTGGCGGCGGCGAAGGCCGGGTTCACGCGGTCCAGCGGCGCGAAGCGGATCTCGTCGACGGGCCGCGGGTCTGGCGGCGGCAGCGCGCGCTGGGCCGTGCGCAGGGTTTCGTACTGGTCCGGCGGCAGCGCCAGCGCGGACAGCCGGTCGGCCACGCGGCGCGCGGCGGCCTCGCCGATCGGGATGGTCTTGGGCAGGTGGTTGAAGTCGCCGGCCGAGAAATCGCCGAGCGCGGGCTCGATCAGGATGTCGGTGGGCTTCAGCGACGCCAGCGACGTCCGCACGTTCTGCTCGGTCAGGATGTTGAGCATCTGGCCGGTCACGCCGATCAGCGACGTCAGCTCCTCGCGCTTCATCAGCGGCGTGCCCAGGTTGACCGCGATCACGACGTCGGCGCCCATCGCGCGCGCCACGTCGACGGGCAGGTTGTCGGTCAGGCCCCCGTCCACCAGCAGCTTGCCCTGGTACTCGGTGGGCGCGACGGCGCCCGGCACCGACATGCTGGCGCGCATCACGTTGGCCAGCTCGCCCTCGCTGAAGACCACCGGCGTGCCGGCCACGAGGTCGGTGGCCACGGCGCGGTACGGAATCGGCAGCAGGTCGAAGTCGCGGTAGCCCGGCGCGTTGGCCAGTTGCCGCAGCACCGTTTCCAGCTGCACGCCCGAGACCACGCCCTTGGGCAGCAGCAGGCCGTCGCTGCGCACGCCGATCTCGGGCGTGACGAGGTTGGTGTGGTCCTCGATCTTGCGGCGGATCGCCAGGTCCTGCCGGGGCGGGCGTTCCTTGAACAGCGCGTCGGTGGTCAGGCCGGCCACGAGCTGTTCCATGGCCGGCGTGCTCATGCCGGTGGCATAGGCGCCGCCCACCAGCGAGCCCATGCTGGTCCCGGCGATGCAGTCCACCGGCACGCGCAGTTCTTCCAGCACCTTGAGCACGCCGATATGGGCCGCGCCGCGCGCCCCGCCGCCGGACAGGACCAGGCAGATGCGGGGCCGGCCCTCGGGGTGGGGCGGCAGCGTGCGCGGGGCGATGGGGGTGCGCGGATCGGCCGGCTGCAGCACGGGCGGCGCGGTGGGTGCCGGGTCTGGCGGGGGCAGCAGCCGGCGGCCCGGCTCGGCATCGGGCGGCGCGGCCATTGCGACCGCGCAGGCCAGCACGCCCGCCAGCGCCGTGGCGGATCGATGCAATGCGGAAATGACGCGCGTGGCAGTGACCATGGCAAGAGGCAGTCCGCCGGACCGGCGTGGCGCCCACACTATCAGCAAGCCCCCAGGGCGGGACGGCACCCCGAAACAATTCAATACCGGTACGGTTTCCTGCATATCAGGGATTGCCGCCGCCGGCATTGGACCAAAGACCCTGATCGCGGTGGTCGATCCCGAAACAGCGGGCGGCATATACTGGCGCGGTCCTGTCTTGCTGCCTCGCATTGCCGTGTCCGCCGCCGAATCGTTCCCGTTGCCCGATGACCCCAAGCCACTGCCGCCCGACCGCCCCGGCGACAACGAGTGCTGCCAGAGCGGCTGCGATCCGTGCGTGTTCGATTTCTACAACGACGAGATGGACCGCTATCGCCAGGAGCTGAAGGCGTGGGAAGCCCGCCAGGCCGGGCGCGTGAAGGTGGACCCGTGAGCGATGGCGCGGCCGACGCGCTGGCCGGCTTTGTCGGCCAGCATCCGCGGCTGTTCGTGCTGACCGGCGCCGGTATCAGTACCGATTCGGGCATCCCTGGCTACCGTGACGAGCAGGGCCGCTGGCAGCGGTCCGCGCCGATGACGATCACCGCGTTCCTGAGCGGGCCGGCCGCGCGCCAGCGCTACTGGGCGCGCAGCATGGTGGGCTGGCCCGTGGCCGATGCCGCGCAGCCGAACGTCAGCCACCGGGTGGTGGCGAGGCTGGGGGATGCGGGGCGGGTGGCGGGGCTGGTGACGCAGAATGTCGACGGCCTGCACCAGCGCGCCGGCAGCCGCGACGTGATCGAGCTGCATGGCAGCATCGGCCACGTGATCTGCCTGTCGTGCGCCACGCGCTATCCGCGCGCCGAGATCCAGCGGCGGCTCTGGCGCCTGAATCCGGCCTTCCGCGATGTGTCGGCGCTGCCGGCGGCCGATGGCGACGCGCACCTCGAATCGCCGCTGTTCGACGACTTTGCCGTGCCCGACTGCGAGCGCTGCGGCGGCGTGCTCAAGCCCGACGTGGTGTTCTTTGGCGAATCGGTGCCGCGCGAGCGCGTGGATGCCGGCCGGGCGGCGCTGGGCGCGGCCGACGCGATGCTGGTCATCGGGTCGTCGCTGACGGTGTTTTCGGGCTACCGGTTCTGCCTGTGGGCCGCCGAGCGCGGCGTGCCGATCGCGGCGCTCAACCTGGGCACCACGCGCGCCGACCCGCTGCTGGCGCTGAAGCTGTCGGCGCCCATCGGACCGACGCTGGCGGCGCTGGCCAGGTCGCTCGGGCTCGATGCCGCCGGGGACGCCGCTACTTCAGGTCCAGCTTCACGCTGATGCCGTCCGGCGTCACGGTGATGGCGCCGGGCTGCACCTCGCGGCCGTTGAAGCGCAATTCCTCGGGCTTGAACGTGTGCAGCGGGTAATCCTTCAGCAACTGCTCGGCCACCACGGCGCCGATGGCCTTGAGCTGCTGCGTGTACTGGCTCATGCCCTGGACCTGCACGTCCTGCACGGTCGGGTTGTCGAGCAGCACGGCGCGCTGCGTGGCGTCGTACTTCACGCCGCTGTTGAGCGACATCGTGCCGTTGACGGGCGGGGAGGGCAGGATCGTGTTGGTCACCGCCGCATCCATCTGCGTGGTCACGCGGTTGGTCGCGCCATCCAGCACCAGCCGGGGATGCGAAAGCTGCACGCTGACCAGTTCGCCATAGCGCAGCGTGGTGGGAAAGCGCTGGTCCACGGCGCGCTGGAGCTCGGCCTTGCTGAACGTGTACTCGCCGGTCCAGACGTTGTAGCCGGCATGGGCCGCGCCGATGGCGGCGAACGCTAGCGCGGCGGCCAGGCCATGGCGGATGTGTCGGGTGCGTCGGGTGCGTCGGGTGCGTCGGGTGCGGAGGCGGGGCGGGGTCACGGGCATCGGGGGCGAACGGGACGAATCCGGAGTGGGGATAGCCGGTGTGACCCGGCCCCGGCCGCGAACGTTCCGGAATGTGATGCCGGCGTATCAGTAATGCGGCGGGATCTCGTGCTGCGGGTGGCTTTCGGACGCGGTTGGCGCGGCGGCGCGCACCTGCTGGTAGAGCACGCGGAACTGGGCCTGCAGCAGGTCGATCTGCTGCTGCTGGCGCGCGACGGTCAGGTTCAGCGTCTCGATCAGGTCCTCCTGAAAGGCGACCTTGACTTCGAGATCGGTCAGGCGGGATTCCATGGGCGATTCTCCGGTTGGCCGCGCATTGTACGGGATGCGGCCAACCGGGCGGGGCCGGTGCCCCGGCCGCTTAGGGCTTGTAGACCAGCACCATCCACGTGATGCCGAACTTGTCTGTGACCATGCCGAAGCGCTCGCTGAAGAACGTGCGGTCGGCCGGCATCACGATCTTGCCGCCGGCGGCCAGCGCCTGCATCGTGCGGTCGACCTCGGCGCTGTCGGCGGCGTTGTAGGCCAGCGAGAAGCCCTTGAAATCGGTCTGGCCCTTGCACTCGCCGTCGGAGCCCATGACGATCGTGTCGCCGATCTTGAGCGCCATATGCATCACTTTATCGGCGTTCTCGGGGCGCGGCGTGCAGCCTTCGCCGGCTTCGGGCGGCGCATCCTTGAAGCGGATCAGGCCCTGCACCTCCGCGCCCAGCGCGGTCTTGTAGAACTCGGCCGCCTCTTCGGCGCGGCCGTCGAAAAACAGGTACGACTCGATCTTCGATGCCATCGAAACTCTCCTTGGGATGGGAGCCCGCGGCCGGACCGGGCGGCGGGCAGTGTGCCTGCGCGGCGTCTTGTGTACGCCGTCCACAATAGACTAGTCGACGGCCCTGGCCATGTCCACATATATTTTCGGCGGGCCCGGGTTTGGCGCCGGGGCCGTGCCATGTCACAATTCACGGTTACGAGTTTCGGGCGCCGGACCGGCTCGCCGCATGCCCCGGGCACGCGGGGGCGCCCCAAGAGCCGACACATTCACCTGGTTTCCTGGCGATGACTACCATCCTGCAGCACATTCCTTCCGGCCAGCGCGTCGGAATCGCCTTCTCGGGCGGACTCGACACCAGCGCCGCGCTCCTCTGGATGCGCCAGAAGGGCGCCATTCCCTACGCCTACACCGCCAACCTGGGCCAGCCGGACGAGCCGGACTACGACGACATCCCGCGCCGCGCCAAGGCCTACGGCGCCGAGGAAGCCCGCCTGGTGGACTGCCGCGCCCAGCTCGTGGCCGAGGGCATCGCCGCGCTGCAGTGCGGTGCGTTCCATATCTCCACGGCCGGCGTGACGTACTTCAACACCACGCCGATCGGCCGCGCCGTGACCGGCACGATGCTGGTGGCCGCCATGAAGGAAGACGGCGTCAACATCTGGGGCGACGGCAGCACGTTCAAGGGCAACGACATCGAGCGCTTCTACCGCTACGGCCTGCTGACCAACCCGGGCCTGCAGATCTACAAGCCGTGGCTGGACCAGCAGTTCATCGACGAACTGGGTGGCCGGGCGGAAATGTCCGAGTTCATGCGCCAGAACGGCCATGACTACAAGATGTCGGCCGAAAAGGCGTACTCGACCGATTCGAACATGCTGGGCGCCACCCACGAGGCGAAGGACCTGGAGCACCTGGATTCGGGCATCCGCATCGTCCAGCCGATCATGGGCGTGCAGTTCTGGCGCGACGACGTGGAAGTGAAGCGCGAGGAAGTGACCGTGCGCTTCGAGGAAGGCCAGCCCGTGGCGCTGAACGGCAAGACGTTCGCCAACGCCGTGGACCTGTTCATGGAAGCCAACGCCATCGGCGGCCGCCACGGCCTGGGCATGAGCGACCAGATCGAGAACCGCATCATCGAGGCCAAGAGCCGCGGCATCTACGAGGCCCCAGGCCTGGCGCTGCTGTTCATCGCCTACGAGCGCCTGATTACCGGTATCCACAACGAGGACACCATCGAGCAGTACCGCGACAACGGCCGCCGCCTGGGCCGCCTGCTGTACCAGGGCCGCTGGTTCGACCCGCAGGCCATCATGCTGCGCGAGACCGCCCAGCGCTGGGTGGCCGGCGCCGTGACCGGCGAAGTGACCATCGAACTGCGCCGCGGCAATGACTACTCGATCCTGAACACCACGTCGCCGAACCTGACGTACAAGCCCGAGCGGCTGACGATGGAGAAGGGCGAGTCGATGTTCACCCCGCTGGACCGGATCGGCCAGCTCACGATGCGCACGCTGGACATCGTCGACACCCGCGAGAAGCTGCAGACCTATGCCAAGACCGGCCTGCTCTCCACGCAGACCAGCGCCGCGCTGCCGAAGCTCGAAGACTGAGCCCCCGGGGGCCATGGCACGAAAAACCGGCACGCTTCGCGCGTGCCGGTTTTTTTTACGCCCTGCACGCCGCGCCGCAACGGGGCACAATGCGCGATGCCGGCCGCCGCGCCGGCCTTTCCATTCCTGCTTCGGCTTCGTCAATCGGGGAACCACCGCCATGCCAGATTTCGCCATGCAATACCGCCGCCTGGGCGCCAGCAACCTGAACGTATCCACCCTGTGCCTTGGCACGATGATGTTCGGCGACCAGACCGACGAGGCCGAGGCGGCCCGCATCGTGGCCAGCGCCCGCGACCACGGCGTGAACTTCATCGACACGGCGGACGTGTACACCAAGGGCGCGTCCGAATCGATGGTCGGCCGGCTGCTGCAGGCAAACCGGCACGACTGGGTGCTGGCGACGAAGCTCGGCAACGCCATGGGCAGCGGCCCGAACCAGCAGAACTATTCCCGTAGCTGGATCATGCGCGAGGTGGAAGACAGCCTGCGCCGGCTGGCGACCGACTATGTCGACGTGCTGTACCTGCACCGGGACTTTGCCGGCGCCAACCTGGAAGAGCCGGTGCGCGCGATGGGCGACCTGATCCGGGCCGGCAAGATCCGCTACTGGGCCGTGTCGAATTTCCGCGGCTGGCGCATCGCCGAGATCGCGGCGCTGTGCGACAGGCTAGGCGTGCCCCGCCCGGTGGCCTGCCAGCCGTACTACAACCTGCTGAACCGCATGCCCGAAGTGGAAATCCTGCCCGCGTGCCAGCATTTCGGCCTGGGCGTGGTGCCCTACAGCCCCATCGCGCGCGGCGTGCTGACGGGCAAGTACCTGCCCGGCCAGGCGCCGCAGGCCGACTCCCGCGCCGGCCGCGCCGACAAGCGCATAATGGAGACCGAATTCCGCGAGGAGTCGCTGGTCATCGCCCAGAAGCTGAAGGCCCATGCCGAAAGCCGCGGCCTGACGCCGGGCCAGTTTGCCACTGCCTGGGTGCTGGCCAATCCGATCATCAGCTCGGTAATCGCCGGCCCGCGCACGCTGGCGCAGTTCGAGGACTATTTTGGTGCAGTCGGTGCCGCCGTCTCGGCGCAGGAAGAGGCGATGGTCGATGCGCTGGTGCCGCACGGCCATGCATCGACGCATGGCTACAACGATCCGAACTACCCGTTCGGTGGCCGGCCGGTGAGTGCCGCCTGATTCCGGGCGCCGGCCACAGGTAGGAATGACAACGGCAGCCGGGCTTTCCCCACTGGAAATACAGCGGGGAGTGATGCCCAAGCTGCCTGTTGCGCGGCTCGCACGCAGGGCCGTTTGAATACGTGCGCGGACCCACTTCCGTCGCACATTCCCCAGCCGATCCGCGTAATATAAAAGCACGCGATGGCCTTTGGATGAGGGCCGTCAGGCGCAGGCTTTGAGCCGGCGATGCCTGCCGAAACGGCAGGCCCGGCGCAACCGGATGCGAATCGTGTCACGTCGTGGCTGGATCCTCGCTGGGATGGCGGTCGCCGTATGCGGCGGCGCGTACATTGTCGTGAGCCTCGTCACGCACGAGGCGCGTACCTCCCAATGGCAGGCTCGCTACATGAGCCGGCTGGGCAAGTCGTTGACGTACGAAATCCTGCCCGGGCCGAGCGACAGCATCCGCTATCCCCATTCCGGCCCCTACGACCTGCGGCTCGGCTACGAGCGGCTGGGCGAATTCGGCGAGCGGCTGCTGCGGCAGGGCTACGTCACCACCGCGCAGTCGCGCATGTCGTATGACATGGTGCGGCTGATGGACCAGGGCATCTTTCCGCCGTACCGCGAGAAGACGCAGGCCGGGCTGGTGATCCGCGACTGCAACGCGCTGACGATGTCCCTCGACCGCTATCCGCAGCGGCAGTACGACAACTTCGACGCCATTCCCAAGGTGCTGGTCTCGTCGCTGTTGTTCGTCGAGAACCAGAACCTGCTCAATCCCGAATACCCGATGATGAACCCGGCGCTGGACTGGCGCCGGTTCTCGCGCGCGGTGATGGACCAGGGCATCCGGCTGGTGGATCGCGGCCACGGCGCGCCGGGCGGCAGCACGCTGGCCACGCAGATCGAGAAATACCGCCATTCGCCCGAGGGCAAGACGCAGTCGATTGCCGACAAGCTGCGGCAGATGACCTCCGCTTCACTGCGCGCCTACCGCGACGGCCCGGACACCCAGCGCGCGCGCGAGAACATCGTGGTGGACTACGTCAACACGGTGCCGATGTCGGCGCGCGCCGGCCACGGCGAGATCGAGGGCCTGGGCGACGCCATGTTCGTCTGGTACGGCGAGGATTTCGCGGAGGTCAACCAGTTGCTGCGCGAGATGGATCCGCGCCGGCCGTCGCCGCGCGCCGCCCAGGCGTACAAGCGCGCGCTGTCGCTGATCATCTCGCAGCGCCGGCCGTCGTACCACCTGCGCCGCGACGACACCAACCTGGACGCCCTCACCGGCAGCTACCTGCGCCTGCTGGCCGCGTCGAACGTCATCACGGCCGAGCTGCGCGACGCGGCGCTGGAACAGTCGCTGGACAAGGCGGCGCCGCCGCAGCGGCCCGCGCCCGAGCCGTGGGTCACGCGCAAGGCCGTGAACCAGGTGCGCAACGACGTGCAGCACATGCTGGGCGTGGAAAGCCGCTACGACCTGGACCGGCTGGACCTGACCGTCGACAGCACCATCAACCGCGAGGCGCAGCGGCTGGTGACGCAGACGCTGCAGCGCATCCGCAACAAGGACGACGCCCGGCAGATGGGCCTGTACGGCAAGAACCTGCTGCGCGACGGCGACGACCCGTCGAAGCTCGTGGCCAGCCTGACGCTGTTCGAGCGCGTGGGCAACGCCAGCGTGGTGCGCGTGCAGGCCGACAACGTCGACCAGCCGTTCGACATCAACAGCGGGGCGCGCCTGAACCTGGGCTCGACGGCCAAGCTGCGCACGCTGGTCACGTACCTGGAAGTCATCGACGAGATCGCCGAACGCTACCGCGGCATGAGCGTGGCCGAGCTGAAGGCCATCGACGTGCCGCGCCAGGACGCGCTGACGCGCTGGACGGTGGACTATCTGATGAAGGCGAAGACGCCCGCCGAACGCTCGCGCCAGGCCGTGCTGGAAGCGGCGATGGAGCGCAAGTACTCGGGCAACGCCGGCGAGGCGTTCTTCACGGGCGGCGGCATGCAGGCGTTCACCAACTTCGAGAAATGGGAGGGCGAGCGCCAGATGACGGTGCGGGTGGCCTTCCAGCACTCGGTCAACCTGGTCTTCATCCGCATGATGCGCGACATCGTGCGCTACCAGGTCTGGCAGGAACACCCCGACGCCGCCACGCTGTTCGAAGACCGCGACTCGCCGCGCCGGCGTGCCTACCTGGAGCAGTTTGCCGACGAGGAAGGCTCGTCGTTCATGACGGCGTTCTGGCAGCGGTATCGCGGCAAGACCAACGACGAGCGGCTCAAGGTGCTGCTGGACCGCGTGAAGCTGCCCACGCCGCGCCTGGCGGCCGTGCGGCTGTCGGTGACGCTGCTCAGCGTGCGGCCCGATACCGATTACGACACCTTCGCCCGGACGCTGCGCGAGCGGCTGCCGAAGAAGTTCCAGCCGTCGGAGGAAGACCTGCAGGCGCTCTTCGTCAAGTACGGTCACGACAAATTCAACCTGAACGACCGCGGCTACCTGTCGCGCATCCACCCGCTGGAACTGTGGATGATGGAGTACCTGGGCAAGCATCCGGACGCCACGCTCAAGGAAATCCTCGACGCGAGCGAGCCGGACCGGCAGACCGTCTATGCCTGGCTGTTCAAGACGCGCAGCAAGCTCGGGCAGGACGCCCGCATCCGCACGCTGCTGGAGCGCGAGGCGTTCGAGAAGATCGCCATGCGCTGGCACCGGCTGGGCTACCCGTTCGAATCGCTGACGCCGTCGTATGCGACGGCCGTGGGCGCGTCCGGCGACCGGCCGGCGGCGCTGGCCGAGCTGGCCGGCATCATCCTCGGCAACGGCGTGGACGCCCAGCCGGCGGCGGTGCGCACGCTGGCCTTTGCCGGCCAGACGCCGTACGCCACCACTTACGGGCTGCGGCCGCAGCCGGGCAAGCCGCTGATTGCGCCCGAGATTGCCACGCTGGTGCGGCGGTCGATGCTCGACGTGGTGCAGGCCGGCACGGCCAAGTCGATCAACGGGGCGTTCGTGCCGGTGAACCGCAAGGGCCAGCCGCAGGGCGCGCCCCTGGCGGTGGGAGGCAAGACGGGCACGGGCGACCAGCGCTTCCAGACCTACGGGCCGGGCGGCCGGGTGATTTCGTCGCGGGCCGTGAACCGGTCCGCAACCTTCGTCTTCGTGATTGGCGAGCGCTACTTCGGCACCGTGACCGTGCACGTGCGCGAGCCGTATGCCGCGCGCTATGTGTTCACCAGCGCGCTGGCGGTGCGGGTGCTGCGGTCGCTGGCGCCGCAGATTTCGGCCATGGCCGCGCCGGGCAGCAACGATGCCACGCTGCTGCGCTGCCGCGACACCCAGGCCGCCCCGACGATGACCACGCTGCAACTGCCCGACGGCAGCCCGGCGCTGGACGGCCGCGCGGGCGGCGCGGCGGACGGCAACCTAGCGTTTGCGCCGAACGGCGTCGTAGATAAATAGCAGGACCATCGCGCCCAGGATCGACGCGATCCAGCCGACCGCCTCGCCGGGCTGGTAGAAGCCCATCGCGCGGCCGACGTAGCCGGCCAGCAGCGCGCCCAGCACGCCCAGGAGGATCGTCATGATCCAGCCCATCTTGTCGTCGCCGGGCTTGATGGCCCGCGCCAGCAAGCCGACGATCAGGCCAACGAACACCGTACCGATAAATGCCATCATGATGCGCTCCTTCCGTGGTGAAACTGCGAAGAGGACCGCGGCACATCGTGCCACCGTCATGTGACTGGCGCGCGAATCGGCGCGGCGCGGCGTAACCGGTCTGCCGCGCCGCCCGCGTGCGCCGGGCCGGTCAGCCTGCCTTGCGCGACGTGATCACGGCCTCGGCGACATTGGCCGGGGCCTCCGCGTAGTGCTTGAACTCCATCGTGAAGGTGGCCCGGCCCTGCGTGAGCGACCGCAGCGACGTGGAATAGCCGAACATCGTCGCCAGCGGCACCTCGGCGCGCACGATCTTGCCGCCGCCGCCCGAGATGTCCTCCATGCCGTGCACGATGCCGCGCCGCGACGACAGATCGCCCATCACGTTGCCGGTGAACTCCTCGGGCGTCTCTACCTCGACGGCCATCATCGGCTCCAGCAGCACCGGCTTGGCGCGGCGCATGCCTTCCTTGAACGCCATCGACCCGGCCATGCGGAACGCGTTCTCGTTCGAGTCCACGTCGTGGTACGACCCGAACACCAGCGTGGCCTTGACGTCCACCACCGGGTAGCCGGCCAGCACGCCGGACTCCAGCGTCTCGCGGATGCCCTTGTCCACGGCCGGGATGAACTCGCGCGGCACCACGCCGCCCTTGATGGCATCGACAAATTCGTAGCCGCCGCCCTGCTGCAGCGGCTCCAGGTTCAGCACCACGTGGCCGTACTGGCCGCGCCCGCCCGACTGCTTGACGAACTTGCCTTCCACGTCCTTGGCCGCCGACTTGATCGTCTCGCGATAGGCCACCTGCGGCTTGCCGACCGAAGCCTCCACGCCGAACTCGCGCTTCATGCGGTCCACCAGGATCTCCAGGTGCAGCTCGCCCATGCCCGAGATGATGGTCTGGCCCGATTCCTCGTCGGTCGCCACGCGGAACGACGGGTCCTCCTGCGCCAGGCGGTTCAGCGCGATGCCCATCTTCTCCTGGTCGGCCTTGGTCTTCGGCTCCACGGCCTGCGAGATGACCGGCTCCGGGAACGTCATCCGTTCCAGGATGATGACCTTGTCGGGGTCGCACAGCGTGTCGCCGGTGGTGGCCTCTTTCAGGCCCACGGCGGCGGCGATGTCGCCGGCGCGCACTTCCTTGATCTCGTTGCGCACGTTGGCGTGCATCTGCAGGATGCGGCCCAGCCGCTCGCGCTTGGCCTTGACCGGGTTGTAGACCGTGTCGCCCGAATTGACCACGCCCGAGTAGACGCGGAAGAAGATCAGTTGGCCGACGAACGGGTCGGTCATGATCTTGAACGCCAGCGCCGAGAACGGCTCGTCGTCGCTCGGATGGCGCTCGGCTTCCTTGTCGTCCTCGGTGTGGCCCAGGATGGCGGGCACGTCCACCGGCGACGGCAGGTAGTCGATCACGGCGTCCAGCATCGCCTGCACGCCCTTGTTCTTGAACGCGCTGCCGCAGAGCATCGGCACGATCTCGCCGGCCACGGTGCGCTTGCGCAGCGCGGCCTTGATCTCGTCCTCGCTCAGGGTCTCGCCGCTCAGGTATTTCTCAAGCAGCTCCTCGCTGGCCTCGGCCGCGGCCTCGATCATCTTGTCGTGCCATTCCTGGGCCAGGTCCCGCAGGTCGGCCGGAATGTCGGTGTACTCGAAACGCACGCCCTGGCTGGCGTCGTCCCAGACGATCGCCTGCATCTTGACCAGGTCCACCACGCCCAGGAAGTTGTCCTCGGCGCCCACCGGGATCTGGATCGGGATCGGATTTCCCTTCAGGCGGCTCTGGATCTGGTCGCGCACGCGCAGGAAGTCTGCGCCCACGCGGTCCATCTTGTTGACGAACGCGATGCGCGGCACCTTGTACTTGTTGGCCTGGCGCCAGACCGTCTCGGACTGCGGCTGCACGCCGCCCACGGCGTCGTAGACCATGCAGGCGCCGTCGAGCACGCGCATAGAGCGTTCCACCTCGATCGTGAAGTCGACGTGGCCCGGCGTGTCGATGATGTTGATGCGGTGCTCGGGGTAGTTGTTGGCCATCCCCTTCCAGAACGCCGTGGTGGCGGCCGACGTGATGGTGATGCCGCGTTCCTGCTCCTGCTCCATCCAGTCCATGGTGGCCGCGCCGTCGTGCACCTCGCCCAGCTTGTGGTTCACACCGGTGTAGAACAGGATGCGCTCGGTGGTGGTGGTCTTGCCGGCGTCGATATGGGCGCTGATGCCAATGTTGCGATAGCGCTCGATGGGGGTCTTGCGGGGCACGGTGTTTTCTCCTGTCAAGGGCACCACGGGCCGATAAGCGTAGCACTTTCACGAATTGCGCGTATTTCCCCGCGCCGCACAAGGCATGGCGGCCCGCCCGCCCCGATCAGGGCCAGTGGTCGCGCGCGTAGACGCCGGCGGCGGCCCGGGCCAGCGCCGCGCGGCCGGCCGCCTGTGTATCGGTATAGAACGGCGGGTCGGCCAGAGGCAAGCCATTGTCGCGCGCGGTCTCCACCAGGATCTGCAGGTATTCGGTCATGCGCGACGCCGTGAAGCCGTTGGGATCGTGGAAGGCGACGATCACGGGCGTCACGCCGTCCACGGCCGGCAGCCGGTGCGCGGCCATCGCCCGGCCCACCTGTTCGAGTTCGTGGCGCATGTGCGGGCGTCGGCGCAGGCTGATGGTCCAGCCGTAGAACTTGCCGTCGCGCGCGTTGGCGTCGGCCATCAGCATGCCCAGCCCCACCTGGGCGTACACGGCCTGGGTGGCGGGGCTGTACGCCCAGTTGGGCGGCCGCACCACCGCCAGCGCCTGGCCGCACTGGGCGGCGATGTCGCCCTGCCCCCGGCGCAGCGACGCGGCCAGGACGTCCGGCGCCAGCCGCGTGTGCGGGACATGGCCGGCTTTCATGCCGCTGTGCACTGCCATCAGCTGCCCCTGCGCGCAGGTCTCGCGCATCTGCGCGCGGCCTTCCGGGCCGCCGCCCCGGCGCGGGTGTTCGGTCTGGACGAAGAAGATGGCCTTGATGCCTGGCGCCAGCGGGTTGTCGGCCAACTGGCGCAGGATTAGCGGCGTGCCGCCGTACGGGCCGGTGTCCGGGCCATCGTCGAACGTCAGCAGGAACCGCACGGGCGGCAGCCGCGCCGCCGTGTCGGGCGCCAGCGGCGTGACGGGCCCCAGCGCGCAGCCGGCCAGCGCCAGCGCGGCGGCCAGGGCGGGGAGGCAGGGGAGGGCGGGAAGACGGCGGCGCGGGCGCTGCCCGGTGGAAGTGACGTTCACGGCAATTCGTTGATTGGGGCGGTGCGGGCGGCATGACCATCGGCCGGCCCGTCGTTGTCGGTACGTGGGGTAGTTGTCAGCGCGCGTCCGATCACGCATTCAGCCAACGGCTCACGGCGTGGCGCCGGCCGGCTACCTAGAATGGTGGGACATTTCCGAACTCTGAACGCTTATTCGACAGGAAGGCGGTTTCCATGCTCCGTCCGCTCAAACCCATCGCATTGTCCGTGCTGCTCACCTGCGCCGCGCTGCCGGCGCATGCCGACGATCCCGGCGTCGTGTTCTCGGCCGCCAAGCCTGGCGACGCCCTGCCCGGCGGCTGGCAGAACCGGCCGGTCGTCTCGGGCAAGACGCCCACCCGCTACGCGCTGGTGGCGCAGAAAGGTACCACGGTGCTGCAGGCCGATGCCAGCAGCGCCGCCTCGGGGCTGGTCCACGAGGGCGACGTCGACCTGTCGAAGACGCCGGTGGTGGAATGGCGCTGGAAGGTGGCGGCGCCGATTCCCGGCGCCGACAACAAGGTGGGCGACAAGGAGGACGCACCGGCCCGGCTGGTGTTCTTCTTCGACGGCCGCAGCAGCAACCTGTCGATCGGCGAGCGCGCCGAGGCGCTGGCGGCCAGCGCGGCCGGCGAAAAGCTGCCGTACGCCACGCTGATGTACATCTGGACCAACAGCGCGCCGGTGGGCACGGTCATCCCGAACCCCCACACCAGCCGCGTGCAGATGATCGTCGTCGGCAACGAGCCCGGCAAGTGGCAGACCCTGCGCCGCAACGTCGTCAGCGATTTCCAGAAGGTGTTCCGCGAGGCGCCGGGCAAGCTCACCGGCTACGGCGTGATGACCGATACCGACAACACCGGCACCACCGCCCGGGCGTGGTACGGCGACATCGCGTTCAAGTCCGCCCGGTAGGCGAGCGCCCGCTTACTGGCCCGGCGGCGGCGCTGCGGCGATGGCGGCCTGGATGGCCGTCGACACCCGCGCCGCCAGCCCGCTGGCATCGGTCAGGCCCGCTGCCTCCCGTACGCTGACCACCTTGGCCGGATCGTAGTGGCGGCCGCTGCCGATGGCCGCCTCGAACGCGTTGGCGCGGGCGTTGATCGCCTCGGGGTCGGCATCGACGAGCAGGATGGCGTGGGCCAGTACCAGGTGGCGCTGGCCGTCCGGCGACTGGGCGTCGGCCGGCGCCCGGCGCCAGTATTGCGCCGTCCCGGCGATCTTGCGCGCGGCATCGCCCGGCCCCCAGGCAAGGTTGTAGCGGCCATCGCAGAACGACCCCTCCACGGCCTGCCAGTGCGTTTCCACGCCCACCTGCCGCAGGCCGGCGGCAATCACCTCGCACAGGTGCAGGTAGACCGGCTCCATCCACGTGGCCGCCCCCTTCGGCACCGCGTAGGCCAGGCTCACGTTGAGGATGCCCGGCCCCTGCGGCACCAGCCCCCCGCCCGACATGCGCAGCCAGACCGGGCAGCCCCGCGCGGCAAAGTCGGCTCGCGCGGCCTCGATGCCGGGCTGGCGCAGGTAGCTGCGCGGAATCACCAGCGATACCGGCGCCTCCCACAACTGCGCCACCGGCCCCTGCCGGGCGGCATGGTCCAGCAGCGCGAGTTCGCCCTGCAGCGGGTCTGCCTCGGCAGGATCGGGGTCGACGAAGGAAAACCGCGTGGCGTGGTTCAGGGTCATGGTCGGTCGATGAGAGGCGGCAGCAGCCCGGCGCGGGCCGTCCTGCCGATGTGCAGCATCCGCCATGCGCCACGATGGTGCTCAAAGGCGCCGGCAAACCTGCCGTTATTTTCGAAGCCTGCCGGATGTCCGCTGGGCCATCCGTCATCCTCAGCCTGTCGCATCATGAACCGACTTACCCTCAATGCCAAACTCTGGGCGGCCCTGGCCGTCATGTGGGTGCTGCTGCTTGCCCTGGGCGCCTGGAACGCCTTTCACACCAAGTCCGTCATGATGGCGGAGCGCCGCGACGGCCTGCAGTCGCTGGTGGCCACCGGCGAGGGCATCGTCAAGCTGTACGCCGAACGCGCCGCCAAGGGCACGATGTCGAAGGAAGACGCCCAGAAGGCGGCCAAGGACGCGCTGCGCGCGATGCGCTTTGGCCAGAACGGCTACCTGTTCGTGGTCGATTCCAAGCCGCAGGTGATCCTGAACCCCGGCTTGCCGCAGACCGAAGGCAACGTGGTCGGCGAGTTCAAGGACCCGGACGGCGTGTACGTGTACCGCGCCATCATCGACGGCGCGCGGCGCACCAGCGGCGAGGACGCGGGCTTTTCCACGTACCGCGGCCGCCTGCCGGGCACCGAGAACCCGCAGCGCAAGCTGACCTACGCGCGCCACGTGGCCGACTGGGACTGGTTCGTGGCGACCGGCGTGTTCCTGATCGACATCGAGGACGCCTTCCGCGCCAACCTGATCAACGCGTTCCTGAGCACGCTGCTGATCGGCGCGATGATCGCGGCGGTAATGGGCCTGATCATGCGCACGGTCAAGCGCAGCCTGGGCGGCGAGCCGGCCTATGCGGTGGAGGCGGTGTCGCGCATCGCCCGCGGCGACCTGACCGTGCCGGTGCGCGTGAGCGCCAGCGACGACCACAGCGTGCTGGCCGCGATGCAACAGATGCAGCAGCGGCTATCGGCCACGCTGGGCGATATCCGTGGCGCCGCGAGCTCGATTGCCACGGCGACCAACCAGATTTCGGCCGGCAATCTCGACCTGTCGCAGCGCACCGAGGAACAGGCGTCGGCGCTGGAGCAGACCGCGTCGAGCATGGAGGAACTGACCGGCATCGTCCGCCAGAACGCCGACAACGCCCGCCAGGCCAGCGCGCTGGCCGTGAATGCGTCGGACATCGCCAACCGGGGCGGCGAGGTGGTCAGCGAGGTGGTGGTGACGATGGGCGAGATCAACCAGGCGTCGCGCCAGATCGTCGACATCATCGGCGTGATCGAGGGCATTGCCTTCCAGACCAACATCCTGGCGCTGAACGCGGCCGTGGAAGCGGCCCGCGCCGGCGAGCAGGGCCGGGGGTTTGCGGTGGTGGCCGGCGAGGTGCGCAGCCTGGCCCAGCGCAGCGCCAACGCGGCCAAGGAAATCAAGACGCTGATCGACAATTCCGTAGCGCAGGTGGACAACGGCTCGGCGCTGGTGGCCAAGGCTGGCGAGACCATGCACGAGGTGGTGAGCGCCGTGCGCCGCGTGACGGACATCATGGGCGAGATCAGCGCGGCGTCGGCCGAGCAGAGCACCGGCATCGAACAGGTGGGCCAGGCCGTGACGCAGATGGACTCGGTGACGCAGCAGAACGCGGCGCTGGTGGAAGAGGCGGCCGCGGCGGCCCAGTCGCTGGCCGAGCAGGCCGATTCGATGATGCGCGCGGTGTCGGCGTTCCGGCTGGCGACGGCCTGACGCCGGGCGGCCCCGCCCGCGCCACAAAGCAAAAAACCGCGGCCTGGACCGCGGTTTTTTCTTGCCCAGGCCGATGGCGGGTCAGATGACCGGGGTCGGCTGCAGCGCCTGCATGGCCTGCGCGGCAATCTCGAACGAGCGCAGCCGGGCCGCGTGATCGTAGATCTGCCCGGTCAGCATCAACTCGTCCGGGCGCAGGTCGTCGACGAAGGCCTGGATGCCCTGGCGCACCGTTGCCGGGCTGCCGACCACCGAGCAGGCCAGCGAGCGGCGGATGTGATCGGCTTCGCTGGCGTCCCAGAGGCGGCTGATGTCGTCCACAGGCGGCTTGAGCTGGCCCGGCGTGCCGCGCACCAGGGACAGGAATTGCTGCTGCAGCGAGCTGAACAGGCGGCGCGCCTCGTCGTCGGTATCGGCGGCAAAGACGTTCAGGCCCAGCATCACGTGCGGGCGGTCGAGCTGGTCGGACGGGCGGAATGTGCGGCGGTACAGATCCACGGCCTGGCGCATGAAGCCGGGCGCGAAGTGCGACGCAAACGCGAACGGCAGGCCCATGGCCGCCGACAGCTGCGCGCTGAACAGGCTCGATCCCAGCAGCCACAGCGGCACCTTCAGCCCGGCTCCGGGCACGGCGCGCACGCGCTGGCCGGGTCGTACTTCGTCGAAATAGGCCTGCAGTTCTTCCACATCCTGCGGAAAGCTGTCGGCCGTGTCGTGGTCGAGGTGGCGGCGCAGCGCGCGGGCCGTGGCCTGGTCGGAACCCGGCGCCCGGCCCAGGCCCAGGTCGATGCGGTCCGGGTAGAGCGACGCGAGCGTGCCGAACTGTTCGGCCACCACCAGCGGGGAATGGTTGGGCAGCATGATGCCGCCCGAGCCGACGCGGATGGTCGACGTGCCCTGGGCCACGTAGCCGATCAGCACGGCCGTGGCCGCGCTGGCGATGCCGGGCATGTTGTGGTGCTCCGCCAGCCAGAAGCGGCGGTAGCCCAGGCGTTCCGCATGCCGGGCGAGGTCCAGCGTGTTGTGCATGGCCTGGGCGGCGGTGCTGCCTTCCGCGATCGGCGAAAGATCGAGCAGGGAATAGGGGATCATGGCTTGCCACGCACCGGCCGGGGCCGTGCGTCGTTGGATTCGGGGACGGGCTATGGTAGTCATCCCCGCCCGATCCTGCTGGCGCCGGCCAAGAAGCCATGCTGGCCGTGGGGCCTCGTGGGCGGGCCCGCGTCCCGGGCCCGGGCGCCGGTGGCTAGTGGGCGGCCGCCTGCTTGGGGGCGTCGGCGGCGGGGCCGCTATCGGCGTTCAGCGCACCTTGCAGCCGCTTCCATTCGTCAAAGCCGCCGGCCAGCGCCCAGGTGTTCGGAAAGCCTGCCGAACGTAGCCGTTCCGCCAGAACAGCGGCCGACATCTCGTGCGGGCAGGCGCAGTAGATGACGATGTCAGAGCCCTTGTCGTGATCGGCCAGCGCGCTGAACGGCGCCTGCATGCCCATGACCAGCGCGCCTGGAATGCGCTCGATCGGCGTCTCGCCCTGCGCGCGGACGTCGACCACCACCACGGGCCGCTCGACCCCGCCCCGGCGCTGTTCCAGTTCCATGACCGTCATGCGCGGGATGCGGCCGGTTCGGCGCAGCAGGCGCCAGCGCAGCCAGAATCGCCACGCGATGAACAGCACGAAGCCGCCCGCTGCGATCATCACGGCGATGTGCCCGTAGGCGCTGAAGGCGGCCAGGATCGTATCGACGAAATCGCTGAACACCACGCCGGCCAACAGCGCGCCACCGGCCCAGACCAGCGCGCCCAGGGCGTCGTAGAACAGGAAGGTCAGGAACGGCGTCGCCGTCATCCCGGCCATGGCCGTGGACAGCGCGCCGGCGCCGGGCAGCAGCTTGGCGAACACCAGCGAGCGCGGGCCGACGCGCAGGTAGAGCGACTGGGTCTGGCGGATGCAGGTGTCGGGAGACAGCGACACGCGGCAGATGGTGCGCAGCATCGGCTGGCCCAGGCGCTTGCCGGCGAAATACCAGGCGCTGTCGGCAATCAGGCACGCGGCGATGACCGCGAACAGTACGGCGCCGATCGACGGCCCGCTCTCCTGCATCGACAGCGCGCCGGCGACGAACAGCATCGGATAGGCCGGCACGGGCAAGCCCGCCTGTTCCGCCAGCACGTTCAGGAACACCAGACTCAGTCCGTGCCCATCGAGCAACGCCTGCAAATCGCCCACGACATGTCTCCCGCCAATTGTGGATGTCCGGCAACGTAAAGGGGGCGGTGCCGGGAAAAGGTTCACAGTGTGCCAGCCCGGCACGTCGCCGGGGGCGGCGCGCGGCACGGCACTACGTCAAATTTCCTGAAGCCGGTGCGTTCGCGGCGGGATCGCCGGGTCGGTGGCAGCGGCCGGGACGCAGTGCCGACAGTGTGTCACTGAATTCCTTCAGGATAGCGACGTAGCGCGGAAACAGTGTGTTGACCACGGCGGCATTGCCCTGGCCCGCGGCCGATTCCAGCGACTTGCCCGCCGCCAGCAGTGACGTGCAGCGCGCCAGCGCCGCGCTGCCCTTGATACGGTGCAGGCAGTGCTGCACGTCCGGCCAGTCCCGCCGCGCCACGGCCCGGCGCAGCGCGGCAAGGTCCTTGTCGTTGGCATCGAGCAGATGGGTCACGATCATCGTCTGGACCGTGGCGTCGCGGCAGGCGGCACTGGCCACGGCCACGCCGATCGCGCGGCATTCGTCGGGTTTCAGGTGGACGCATGAGCGGCCAGGGCTCATGGAACCAGGCGGTGCCGACGCGCGAAGTCGGCCAGGTCCACCACCGATTCGGCACCCAGCTTGCCCATGATCCGCGCCTTGTAGCTGCTTACCGTCTTGTTGCTGATGAACAGCGCCTTGCCGATGACCTTGTTGCTCATCCCGCGGGCCAGCATCCGCAGGATCTCCATTTCCTTGTCGGACAGGTTGTGCAGGCCCGGTGTCCGCCCCATGTTCGTCGGGTCACGCTGCGCCAGGCTCGGGAACACGGTGAAGCCGGCCAGCACGCTTTCCGCGCAGCGCGTAATCGCGTCCAGGTCCTGCGTCTTGCTGACGTAGCCATGGGCCCCGGCCTGGAACGCGCGGGCGGCGCACTGCAGGGGGTCCTGGGCGCTAAGGATCAGCACGCGGATGGACGGGTGCAGCGACCGCATCTGCGGCACCGCTTCAATCCCGTTCGGGCGCGGGATGTCGAGGTCCAGGATGACGAGGTCCGGCTTGTGCTGGCGGACGTGGTCGATGGCCGCCTGACCGTTGTCGGCTTCGTAGACCTGCGTGACTTCCATCAGATCGCATACGTTGGCGCGCAGGGCGAGGCGCAGCGCAGGGTGATCGTCGACGATCAGGATCGTGGTCATGCCTTGCTCGCAGTGCCGCTGGCATCGCCGGGCTATTCAGAAGACGAGGCAGTATAGAAACGGGGAGGCAGTCTGAATATGCGACGCTTCCTCATTCCTTGTAGGAAATTTCTGCAAGTGTGTGCCTAAAGAGGCATATCGTCCGACAAAAAAATAGCGACCCACCGTAAGCCACGGGGGTCGCGAATCGGGAATGCGAGGAGGTCAGATTCCTCAAAGAGTGTTATCGGCACTTGCGAGGATCGCTTATCCCTACTGAGGTGGGGCATGCGGCACACAGCAGCTCAATCAGGCGATCAGGCGTTCCGGCTGGACGGTTGGCGCCAGGGCGTCGCGGATCCGCCGTACTCCGGCCTCCATCTCGGCATGGGCGGCATCGAGCCACGCAATGCGGTGGCGCACCGGGTCGTTCGGCGACAGGTCGCGCTCGGCAATCTCGCGCAGGAAGTAGCGCACCATGCTGCCCGCGCGCGCCGGTACCGGCATCATCCCGACCAACTGGTCGCGCGACAGCAGACCGGCATCCACGGCGTGAAGCAGCGCGGCCCAGGCCGTGCGGCCCAGCGCGACATAGATCGCGTCGGGCCGGATCTGGGGCAGCGCGGCCAGGAACAGGTGATCGAATACCCGTCGCAGCATGGCGGTTTCGAGGATCTCGTCCAGCGAGCCGTCGAAGGCCAGACCGCGCCGGGTGGTGGCGTGCGGCAGCAATGCCATCGGCTGGATCGACTCGAATCCATCGTTCCAGAGGGCGGCGGCATGCGGCTGGCCGACCAGATCGGGCACGCGAAAGTGATCGAGCATCCTGATCAGATTAGGGCGGACCATGCGGCCGCCCAGTTCTACCCGCCGCTTGTGCTCACGCTGGATGACGCGGCCAGGTGTGTGGGTGCGCAACAGTTCATCGGTCAGCGTCGCCGCGAGCTGCACGTGGGCATGGCCGGGCGTGCCGCTGACCAGGATGAGCCTGGCGTTCTCGTTGCGATGTTCGAAGGGCACGTACTTCATCACATACGTACCGTTCTGTTCGACGATCAACGGCTTGTCAGCCATGGCGCGAACGCCGCCGCGCCGGAGGCGCGCGCAATACTCTTCCAGGTAATTCGCCAAGATGTCCCCGCTCCCGAATGCTTCCCTGTGTCCTGATCCATGTTCTTTTTTGGGTCATGTTAAGCGGGGATTAACGGGAGACAAAGCGGTGACGTGCTTCTTCGTCCACTTCAAGGAGGTGGGAGCGTGGGCTATCGAACGAAGTGTGCCGGGGCGTCGGCTTGGGAAACTGCGGAGGGGGAGGTGGGCCGGCGGGCTGCCTGGACAGGCTGGGGAAAAAAGGCCGGACACAGGCGTGTCCGGTAACCCATTTGCTGACTCAGGTCGTGTCAAAACCCGAGGGCAAATGATAACCATTATCATTTGAAAAATCAATCCCGGATGCGTCAGGCCAGCGTAGTGTCGATCGTGATCGTCGCCGACAGCGACTTGTGCACCGGGCACTTGTTGGCGACGCGCAGTAGGTCTTCGCGGACGTTCGCGGGCAGGTCGCCTTCCAGCGCGATCTGGCGAATCATCTTGTAAGCGCCCGGCGATTCTTCATGGCCGACGCTCACGCGGACTTCGTTCAGCGCATAGCCCTTGCGCTTGGCATAGAGCTGGAGCGTGAGCGTCGTGCAGGCGGCCAGCGCAGAGTCCAGCAGATCGTGCGGATTCGGAATCGACGGATTGCCCATGGGCGCGTCGAGATCCGCTTGCCACTTGGCGGTGCCGTTATCGAGATCGCAGACGCTCGTGCCGGAGCTGGCGAGCCAATGGGCGTGGATGGTCATCGGAAGATTCCTAGAAGGGGTAGTAGCCGGGGGCGGCCGGAAAGAGGATTCTATACAGTGGCCGACAAGTGCACAGGCGGCCGCATTCATTCTTTTTTCACATTTCCGTGGCAAAGCCCTTGCGCACCGCGTGGAACCCGTCTAATATTCGCCCCCTCGCAACACGAACCGCGCTGCAAACGCAGCAGTGACAAGGGTTGCGGGGTTGATGGGGGTT